>JAKBVU010000022.1 GCA_021841155.1 bacterium | reverse complement strand
TAATTAGACCAGCTCCATTGTCGACAAAGTTAGTAGCACTAAAGGTAGCTATACCTTCAGTCGAGCCATTAGCAGCGGCATTGTTAATAGTTATAGTTGAACCAGAACCAGTTGAGTTAGATAGAGTTAAGAGACCAGATAAAGCATCTAGTGAAGAGACACCACTGGTGCTACTACCACTTGAACCACAGTTATTGAGTGTTTCTAAACAAATAGTGTCAGTTGTACCACCAGGAATAGATGGAAAGCTATAAGTCACATTACCGGCTGGTAATGAGTTAGGTGTTTGAATGATAGCTACATAGTTATTATTATTAGTATTAAACTGTAAGCCATTAACAGTTAAGACACCGTTAACATAGGCTTCATTGTTAACTACTAGATCAGATGCAAAAGTATTAGTTTTAGTAAAAGTATTGTTAATATTAGTGAGTGGGACAAAAGAACTAAGTAAAGAATTATTAATAACTCCTGAATTAAGATTAGAAGCATTTAAATAAAAAGAAGCTGGTTGAGAGTTTAATAAACTAGCATTTAGATTAGTTAAGTTAGCACCATTAAGGACTGGTAAGGATCCATTAGAGTTTAATTGAACTAATTGTTTAATACCATTAAAGCTATTACCTTGAAAAGTAATTGTGGCTGGTAAATGACTCGTTGGAACTATACCTGTGTTGAGATTAGAAGCATTTAAATAAAAGGAAGCTGGTTGAGAGTTTAATAAACTAGCATTTAGATTAATTAAGTGAGAGCCATTACCACTAAAGCTTTTAGCTTGAATGTTATTAGAAACAACTAAATTACCTTTAATAATAACATTGCCTTGTAGAGTGGAAGTACCAACTACATTTAAGTTGCCTTGTAAACCTGTGTTAGAGATAACTTTTAAGTTAGAGTTAACTAGTAGGGTTTGTCTTTGAGGTAGAGTTAAACCTTGAGAGGCTTGAGAAGTATTAAGATTAATATTATCTTGAACTTTCTTAGGTTGATTGGCTTGGTTCTGAGCTGCTAAACGATAGATACTATAACTACCTAAACCAATTAATAGAACTAGAACAATAATACCTAGAGATAATAGTAATCTATGAGACCGATAAATAAACGATGGTTTAGAAGCATCATTAGATGAACCAGTATAGACTTCAACTGGATCTTCTAAGGTCTCTATCGGCCTATAGGAATTATTTGGTTGCATTGTTTATTTTTATTTATTTATTTTGTATATTACTCTCTTATTTTAGTCTTTTAAGACTAGTTTTGACAAGTTAAATAAAGCTTTAAAAATTAAACATAAACAAAAAACATAAAGGATAACTTAATTATCTGTTATTAACAGATAAGAATAACTAATTATTCTTACCTGGTCTTATCCACAGGTGTGAATAATACTACGATTTAACTACAACCGGTCGTACTACCACACGATGAACAAACATAACATGACCCAGAACGTTGAGTTTGATTACCACAATTAAAACAAAGGGGTGCATTAATATCTAAGATTGAATCAGCTTGTTTAATTGATTTCGACTCTAAATCTTTGTCATCTTGAATTGCTTGGTCTGAAATTTCTAATTGTTGACCCGATAAACCAGACTCAAAGCTAACTAAACCTAATTCCAATTGATCATCATAATTTAAATAATCTAAGGCTAATCGTCTAATAATATAGTCCACTATTGAAGTTGTGGTTTGGATCTCTGGATCATTGGTTAAACCAGCTGGAGAGAAACTTGTACCTCTTAAAGTTTTAACATAACTCTTAAGTGGTACACCATACTGTAAACCATGACTAATACTGATAGCCATCGAATCCATTAAACCAGACAATGTTGAGCCCTGCTTGGAAACATTAATAAATAATTCTCCCGGCTTACCATCTTCAAATTCACTAACAGTAAAATATCCTTTTAAGTCACTAATTTGAAATTTATAAGTCTGACTTTTTCTAACTCTAGGTAATCTTCTTTTAACTGCACCTTTTAAAATTATTTTATCTTTTAATTCTACACTGTTGTCTTCTTCATCAGAGTTAGTTTGATTCTTTTTAGCCATACTTAATGGTTGAGCAACTTTACAATTATCTCTATAAATTGCAACCGCTTTTAAACCCATTTTCCAAGCATCAAGATGCAAAGATTCAATGTCCTCAACTGTAGCTGTTTCTGGTAAATTAACAGTTTTTGAAATGGCGCCAGACAAAAAAGGCTGAACGGCTGCCATCATTTTTACATGTCCTAAGTAATGGATAGAATTATCTCCCATCGAACAAGCAAAAACCATTAAATCATCGTCTTTTAAGTGTGGCGCATTAATAATAGTTTTTTCTTGATCTAAATATTCAATAATATCTTTAATTTGATTGTCTGAGTAACCTAGAGATTTCAACGCTCTTGGTACTGTTTGGTTAACGATTGACATTGTGCCGCCACCAACTAATTTTTTAATTTTCATTAATCCTAAGTCAGGTTCAATGCCGGTTGTATCGCAATCCATCATTAAACCAATAGTACCAGTCGGCGCCAATAAACTAATCTGAGAATTTCTAACTCCAAATTTTTTAGCTAAATCGTTGGCCTCATACCAAACATCATTAGCATTGTTAAGCAAATCTTCATTAACTAAAGCTGGATTAATTTGTGTTAAAGCAGATTGATGTTTTTTTAATATTTTGAAAACGGTTTGAGAGTCTTGATCAAAACCGCTAAATGGACCTACTCGATGAGCCAATTTAGCGCTCATAGCATAACCTTCACCGGTCATAATAGCCGTAATAACAGCTGCTTGAGCTCGACCTTCATCACTATCATAAGGTAAACCTTGAGCCATCAATAAGGCACCTAAATTAGCATAACCTATACCTAACTCTCTGTAAGCTCGAGCATTTTTAGTAATTTTAGCTGTTGGATAACTAGAATAACCAACCAAGATTTCTTGAGCGGTAATTAATAAATCGACAGTATGCTTAAAGTCATCAATCATGAAAGTATTATCTGAATCTAAATATTTCAATAAATTAATTGAGGCTAAATTACAAGCTGAATTATCTAAATGCATGTATTCACTACATGGATTAGAACCATTAATCCGACCAGCTTTGGGTGTAGTGTGCCACTCATTAATAGTTGTATCGAACTGAAGTCCTGGATCAGCACACTCCCAAGCGGCTTCAGCAATTTGATGAAAAATTTCTCTAGCTTTGAGTGTTTTTAAGACTGTATTATCTTTGATAGCTTTTAAATCCCAATCTAAATCATCCTCAACTGCTTTCATAAAATCATCAGTTACCCTAACAGAAATATTAGCATTCTGATATTGAACCGAGGTTATATCTTTACCGTCAAGGCTCATATCCCAACCAGCAGCTTGTAAATCTCTGGCTTTTCTTTCCTCTCGAGCCTTAGACCAAACGAAATCAATAATATCTGGATGATCAACATTTAAAATAACCATCTTGGCCGCTCGTCTGGTTTTACCACCACTTTTAATTGCTCCGGCTGAAGCATCAGCTCCTCTCATAAAACTTAATGGTCCTGAAGCTGTACCACCACTATTACTTAATTTTTCCAATGATGATCTAATCGAACTAATATTAATACCAGCACCTGAACCACCTTTAAAGATCATACCTTCTTCTACAAACCAATTTAAAATTGAAGGCATAGTATCTTCAACCGATAAAATAAAACAAGCACTAGCTTGCTGTTCTCTATCTTTAGCACCAATATTAAACCAAACTGGTGAATTAAAAGCCGCTCTTTGAGTAGCTAAAACATACTTTAGTTCTTCTCTAAAACTATCTAAATTTTCCCTATCTTCAAAATAAGCGTTTTCATAGCCATATTCAGCAATCGTATCAACCACTCGATTAATTAATTCTTTTAAAGACTTTTCACGATTATTTGTTCCTGGAGTACCACTAAAATATTTTTGTGACACAATATTAATGGCATTCAATGACCAATCAGTTGGAAATTCAACGTCTTTTTGTTCAAAAACAACTTGATTGTTAATCGGATTAGTAATTAATGAATCTTTTTTTGTCCACTCCACTAAGTCATAAGCCTTTTTTCCTTTAGGAACAAAAAGTCTTTTAATATCTAATAAATCTGTTTGCGCCATTTTTAATCCCTCTTTTTAATTTTTTTGATTACTTAATTGACGAGCTCTCACAAGCGACAACTCTTTTTCAAAACCCTTAATGTTATTAAATCTTCTATAAACACTGGCGAATCTGACATAAGCTACTTCATTTAAATTAGCTAGATCTTCCATCACTAATTTACCAATTTGAGCCGACTCAACTTCATGCTCTCCGATGTCATATAACTGTGTTTCAATGCGATCGACTAAGTGTTCTAGCTCTAAACTAGTAACCGGTGTTTTCTCACAAGCCCGAAAAAGACCATTGAGTAGTTTATTACGATCAAACAATTGTCTAGTTTTGTCGTTTTTAATAACAACTAACTGTGGTTTTTCAATTCTTTCATAGGTCGTAAATCTAAACTGACAATCTAAACACATACGACGACGTCTGATAGCTGAACAATCATTGACATCTCTTGATTCAATAACTTTTATATTATTTCCATGACACTGACTACATTGCATCGAATCACCTCCTATAAAAGTTAATTTTATTTCATAAACTAATATAAAAATATTTAATATTTAAAGATCAATACTATATATAGTGTATCAATTAATAATATAACCACACTGGTAGTGTTTGCAAGTTTTTTCTGCTGTATAATTTAAGACGTTTTGTCGGGGTGATCAGTTTTTTCTTGATCTTTTTTCTTCCTAAAACGACGCAAAAAAGATGGTTTGTCCAAATCATCCAAGAGATTTTTATTATCTGATGATGGATTAACTGACTTAGACATATCTTGAATAGAAGGAATATCACTAATAGTCGAATGATTGCTAGACTTATTTTTGTCTTTAAAGTCTGTTTTAGGATCATAAACCGTTGGCTCGTCTTTTTTATTTTTAGTTAATTGATCAGTCTGTTTGACTGCATCATCCTCATCAGACTTAAGATTTTCGTCAATGGTCCAAATATTAGTCATCTCAACGTCTTTTGTAAAATCACTCTCGTTATGATCAGATGTTGTCATATCTAAATTAAAATCATTAGATATAATTTCATTATCTTGAAATCCAGATAAATTATTACCAACATACTGAGGAGCTTGATTTTTACTATCAACCTGATTGTCTTTTTCTTGACCAGCAAAATAAGAAGCGTCAAAACCAGTGGCTACAACGGTAATAATAACTTCACCTTCAAGTTCCGGAATAATAGTTGCACCAAAGATTATATTCGATGACGGATCAGCGGCACTGGTAATAGTTTCAGCGGCAGCATTAATTTCATGCATCGACAAATCATTACCACCAATCACGTTAAATAAAATACCCCTAGCACCATCAATTGAAACTTCCAACAAAGGAGATTCAATAGCTTGTTGAGCAGCAACCACTGCTCTGTCTTCACCACTAGCTCGTCCAATACCCATTAAAGCTGATCCAGCGTTACTCATAACAGTTTTAACATCGGCAAAATCCAAATTAATCAAACCATGGACAGTTATTAAATCAGAAATTCCCTGGACACCCTGTCTTAAAACATCGTCAGCAACTTTAAAAGCTTCTAGTAATGGAGTTTGTCGATCAATTGTTTGTAATAAGCGGTCATTTGGAATAACAATCAAAGTATCAACTGAAGATTTTAATTTTTCAATGGCATCTTCAGCATTTCTTTGTCTTTTCTCGCCCTCAAACGCAAAAGGTTTAGTAGCAAAACCAACAACCAAAACACCCAAATCCTTAGCAATCTGGGCTACAATATAACCAGCACCACTTCCAGTACCACCACCAGCACCAAGAGTCACAAAGACCATATCCGCACCTTCAATGGCTTGTCGTATTTCATCTCTTGATTCTTCGGCAGCTATTTGACCAACCCTTGGATCAGCGCCAGCACCTAAACCACGAGTAGTATCTTTACCGATATGAATTTTTACATCTGCTTTAGAATAATGTAAAGCTTGAGCATCCGTGTTGATAGCAATAAACTGTACGCCTTTAACTCCAGCTTCAATCATTCGATTAATAGCTGCCCCACCTGCTCCACCAACTCCTATAACTTTAATTTGTGCAAATGTTTCAATAGCTGGTTCAACAATCTGTGGCATATTTTAACCTCTTATTTTCAATAATTAACATTATACTGTATCATAACCTATTCTATTAATTAGTTCAATATGAATAAAAAGTTAATCTTAAATTTTTAACCATTTTTGTAAAAAAGTTTCAGGCTGATTTTTATTTAAAATAGAATCAAAATAATTGAACTCATTAATATAAAATTTATCCAAGTACAGTAAACCTTGAACTGCTGACAAATCCTGTTTATCAATAATTGTATTCACTTTAAAATCTTGAAAATTTGGTTTTAAAATCTGACATGCTAAATTCATCTTTAAGCTAAAAAACTCTGTTAAATTAGTTAGTTTAGAGCCACCACCAGTTAAAATGATGCCACCAGGCAAAGAAAAATTATAACCAAGAGTTTTTAAGCTATCATTAATCAGATCAATAAAATCTTCCAAGCGAGCTTCAATAATCGTATTAATATCTTCTATTTTAAATTTATAAACCTGCTCTTCAGCCTTTAAAAAAATTGACCTTTGAATATTTTTACCCAAATCATTAAATTGTAATTTAAGTTTTTCAGCTGAACTTAAACTAATTTTTAACCCCATAGCTAAATCATTAGTTATGTGTTGGCTACCAATATTAAAAATTTTCAATAATCTAACTTGATTATCGGCATAAACTATTAAATTAGAGGTTTGAAAACCAATATCTAACACTAGCGTACCAAAATTCTTTTGTTCTTCAGATAATAAAACTTGGGCAGCCGCAAAACTAGATAAACTTAAATTATTAATCTTAAAACCATTATTATTAAAAATTTTCTCAATTTGAACAACTACAGGTGTTGATACTGATACAACATAACTTTCCATCTCTAGCCTTAAAGCATTTAAACCTAGTGGGTTAAGTATATTTTTTTGACCATCAAGACTATAACTATTACTTAAAGATTGTAAAATATGTCGATTAGGGCTAAGTTTTAACTTCTGAACTTCATTTTTAATTCTGTGAAGGTCATTTGCATCAATGACATGATTAGTTTTATTGAACCTTAAAACACCTAATGATAGTTGACCATCTAAATAATCACCATTTAATCCAATTACTAAATTATCTATATAAATTTTTTTAAACTTTAAATATTCCAAAACCTTTTGAATGGCCTGATTAAACAAAAAAGGTTCTACGACTGAACCTCTTCTAATGCCTTGACTAGGCAAAACTAACGATGTGATTGGCACAACTTTAGAGTTTTGTGGGTCTGTTTGACCTAATAAAATTTTAATCGAGTAACTCCCTAAATCAATAGCTGCTAATGTTAGTTTGTTTTTTTTAGCCATAATTATTAAAGTTAATCTTTCTTTGTGTTGTTAGATCTGTTAAAAAATTATTTTACCTCAGTTAAAATTTCAAAAGAATTATCTAAAATTAAAACTGTATGCTCAAAATGAGCTGCTAAAGAATCGTCTTCCGTCACAATAGTCCAACCATCTTCAAGCATCGCCACTCTATCAGTTCCTAAAGTTACCATTGGTTCTATGGCAATTGTCATACCGGTTTTTAAAACAGGACCCTGGTGAGCATAACCATAATTTGGTATATTTGGTTCTTCGTGAAGATGATGACCAACTCCATGACCAACTAAGTCTTTTACAATACCGTAACCAAATTGATCTAAGTATTTTTCAATGGCATGAGAAATATCGCCAACTCTGACATTATTTTTTAATTGACTAATACCCTCTAATAATGAATTTTTTGTTCTATCTACCAGTAATTGATGATTTTTTTTTAGTGGTTGGTCTAGAATAAAAGAAATTGCACCATCAGTTATCATTTGATTATATGTCACGCCAAAATCCAAAGAAACAATGTCACCATTATGAACAATACACTGGTTTGATGGTATACCATGAACAACTTGATTATTAATTGATATACAAATCACATCAGGAAAACCCAAATAACCCAAAAAAGTTGGTTGACCAC
>JAKBVU010000021.1:3035-8239 GCA_021841155.1 bacterium | reverse complement strand
AAGCTTGAATAAAATTACCTTTTCGGCTACTCATTTTAATGCCACCAGCTAATTTAACATTGCCATGAGTCAGATGAAGGGTCTTGTGGGCTAATTCAGGTTTAATCTGTTCCATGGCCTTTAAAACAACTTTCATATATTCCTGAATGTCGTTACCGGTAATAATTATCGATTGGTCAAAATGATAGTCTTGCCACTTTAATAAATTAAGGCCGATGTCTTTAGTTTCGTAAGTCGGTAAGCCTTGTTGATTGATAAAGACTCGACTGTGTAAACCATACTTTTCACCGGGAAAAATAACAGCTCCTTGACTAGTCTGAAAGTGGCCTTTTTGAAGTTGTTCTTGAACAGTTTTAAGACCAATACTAAATGTCTGGCTTTCAGGGTAGTATTTATCGAATTTGACATTAATAGTTTGATAAAATTGATCAAAATAATCATAACTCCATTTTCGACAAGTCCAATAAATTTGAGCTAAATTAGATTGATGATCTTGCTCGGCTTGAATTTGATAGATTTTTTGGTTGATAATTTTAATTTCTTCTGCCGTCGATTGTTCCTGTTCGTAGGTTGAATTACCTTCGATGTAACATTCTACTAACCATTCGACTCGTTGATTGTCAGGTATATTGTTTAGTTTATCTGGAAATTCACCGCCCAAACTTTTAATAATGCCCCAGATTGATTTGGCAACATGAAGTCCAACATCACCACCAAAATTAACGCGATAAACTTGTCCACCAGCTTGTTCGATAATGTTAGATATAGCATCTCCAATGATGCTGGTGTAAAAATGACCAACGTGCAAAACCTTAAATGGGTTAGGATCAGAAAATTCGGTTACGATTTTTTGATTTTTATATAATTTGGTTTGGCCAAAATTATTTTGACTGATAGTTTGCTTCAATTCGTCAATGATAGTTTGATCAGCTAGGTAAATATTAATAAAACCAGGAGGTTTAGTCTCAACTTTTTGAAATGAAAATTGAGCTTGCAGATGATTACTAATTGTTTGAGCAATTTGGAGAGGATTTTGTTTTAAAGTTTTAGCTAATTGCAAAGCAATGTTAGTGGAATAATCACCAAATTTTTCATCAGGTTTAGTGACGATCGGATCAGTTTTTAAATGATAGTTTTTAAGGATAATTTTTTGCAAATAAACCTTAATTTGGTCTTCAGTCATGATTACAATAGTAGCATTTATTTAATAATTAATAATTTGAAAAAATTTTTTATATCTATAATCTAATATTCTTGTGGTTGATTCTTGGGGTTGAAAAGCATCGCTAATTAATTCGTGACTTATTTTTTTAGTTAAATTATTTTCGTGGATTCTTGATAGATCTTCTTTAAAGAAAACCAATTTAATATTAAGAGGATTAGGACTTAAAAACGAGGCTACTTCGTTGCGATTAGTTTTTAATTGAATTTTATGTAACTCATCAAGATTAGTTGATAGAATTTTAATATCAAAAGAAGTTTCGACTGTTTTATTTAGTAAATCTCCACCATGGTCGTCGTTAATTAAGGTCGGTAAAGCAAATTGATTAGTTGCGTGGTATCGTCGATTAATTAAAGTAGTTAATAAGAGTTCGTTAAAATGACCGTAAATTTGTTGATATTGTCCACTGTTATGATACTTACTTTGATTATCGAGTTGTTGCAAAATTGATGAATATCTTTGGATCAGATCAATATTACTAGCTTGAAACAGATTCATTGCTTCTGAACTAGGAGCTTTTTTTTGAATGTAGGTTAGGTCAATTAAATCTAATTGTTGGTGACGAAATTCAGTTTCAAATTTTAAATTATACGGTACAATGGGATTTTTATAAATTTCTTCTAAGTATTTTCTCGATAAATTTAAACTTTTTGAACTTTGTCGTTCAACTGATTCTAAGATGCCTAACTCGGCGATTAAGTAGTGCCCAGCCGGGAAATTTTTATCAAGCTCTTCGGCAGCCGTTAAAAAATTAATTTTACCAGCAAGATATTGATTGGCTACAGCTCTAGAGCCTACAGTAGTATATTTTTCTGGGTATGGATTGCCTACTCTGGTTTCATTACGCATGATTATCTCTCTGTAGCATAATTTTATCATATAATAATTTTATATAGTCATAACTGTCAAATAATTTTTGTGTCTTTATAATTGTTTTAGCTTACAATGTAATTATGAATATTAATCAAGATAAAGCTTTTTTAAGTAACCAGACTATTTGTACTGGTTTGTCGGGCAATGAGATTTATTGTCTTAATTTGTATGGTTATCAGCCTGGTAATCTGTTAATTGGTAATAGTGTTTTTGCTTTAGGTTTAATTGGCGGTATGACTTCATCGATTAGAACCACTGTCGGAGGTGAAATCAAACAATTAACCAAGATGATAGCCGAAGGTCGAAGATTGAGTTTGGGTCGTTTTGAAGAAGAATTAAATAAAAGTGATGGTGTGGGTGCTACCAGCTTAAGTAGTCAAATAATATTTCATGCTGGTAATGTTGAATTTTTATCAATTGGTTCAACAGTTCATCGGCAGGATAATAATTCAAATCTGGTCTTTACTACAGCTTCAGACGGACAGGAATTATTTTGTCAGTTAGATATGGGCTATGCACCGATTAAATTTGTTTTTGGCAATGTAGCTTATTCAATTGGCTTTATGAAAAGTTTTTTCGGTGGATTAAAACAAATCACTAGAGGAGAAGTTAAACAGTATAGTGATATTTTTGATACGACTCGTCGATTAGCTTTAACAAGAATTATGGATGAAGCTAGATCCTTTCAAGCTAATTCAGTTATCGGCATTAAAACAACTATTTTGCCACTTGGGCCTCAAGGTATTCAAGAAATGGTTATGGTTGGGACCGCTAGCTATAATCAACAGCTAGAATCTTTAGCTCAACAACATGAGACTGTTTTAACTAGTAATTTAAACGCTGAAGAGATGTGGAATTTAGCTCAAGTCGGTTATGCGCCAGTTAGTTTATTGCTTAGTACTAGCGTTTATTCGTTGGGTTTGATTGGCGGCATTAAGGCTAGTTTGAAAAATTTAATTAAAGGTGAAATTTCTGATTTAACTGATATGATTTACGGTGCTAGACAAAAGGCTATTGAAAAATTACAAAATCAGGCCAACGATTTAGATGCTAATTTGTTGGTTGGAATTAAAACCTACATCTATGATCTTGGTAGTGGTTTGATTGAATTTTTAGCTATTGGTACAGCTGTCAAAAAGGTAGAAATCTTAAAAACTAATTCTAACCAATTACCAGTTCAAGCTGTTATAAAAGAAAAAACTACCTTCGTTAATAGTTATGATGCTCTTTATGACTATAGTTTACAAAATCAAAATCCTAAAGTTTGATTAATTCAATCCTATGTTAAGATGAGTTGATGTTTGTTCAACGTAAAAAAAACCATAGTTCTTATTTATTGGTAGCTTTATTGTTTTTAATCATTATTGCTTTTGGTGCTTGGTTGGTTTGGCATGACCTTCTGTTTAATCAAAACTTGACTAGTCACAATCCAAATTCTGACAATAATAAAGCCGGAAACAATTCTCAACCATTAATTGGACATAATTTTATTATGTCAGCCAAAGTTTTAAATGAAATATCGGCTAATCGGGTTGTTTTTAATCACCTAAAGACAGATTCAATTTATGTTTTAATTAGTCGTAAAAATCCACTCACACAACAAGCTTTAAAATTAAATTTAATTTTAACAGCTGATTATACCTCAGAAGCTAGTTTGCAGGCAGCTATTAGTCAACACACTATTAATTCTTCGGTTAAAGCGATTCTTTATGATAATGAACCCTGGACCTATACACCTCTCGTGGAACAACAAAATCCCCTACTCTATTATCAGAAAGCTGCTAGTTTAGCTCATCAAAATAACTATACTTTTATCGCTACTCCAGTTTTAAAAAGTAAATCAGACATTAGTTTTTTTACCTCGATTGCTAAAATAAGTAACCTGATTGATATTCAATCTCAATATGATCAAGCTGTAGCCTCAATTTATGCTGGACATGTCATTCCTTTGGCCAAAGCAATTAAAGCAGCTAATTCTAAGGTTATTATTCTATCTGGATTGTCGACTAATCCAGCTGCTGGAGTGCCAACAGTGACTCAATTAATAAATGATGCCAAAGCAGTTGACCATTATGTGAGTGGTTATTGGCTTAATGTTCCGGCTTTACCGGCTGTTTGTAAAATTAATCAAACCAATTCTCGTAATCATTATAATGGTCGGTGTGCTGGCCCTCAATTTCCACTAGCGATTAAATTTCTCCAGAATCTTTAAGTTTAGAGATTAATGTCAGGTTAAATTTTATTAATGAATTTTGGCATGTACCAACTTTATCTTTTAGTAGAAAAATGATAGATGGAACTAACATTAATCTGACAATGGTAGCATCGATAAAACACTTGACGATAAACCAATTGATAACATTTTAATAACAATGTCGTTGGAACCGACAAAAGCAATAAAAACAATGATTATGATTAGAGCTGTACTAGTAATTAATCGTCCGGTTAATGATAGGCCAAAAATGACGGCTTGATTAGTATTTTTGTTTTGTCACCAAGCGCCTTTTATTCTGGTTGATAAAAAGATTTTATAATCCATTGATAGACCAAAAATAATAGCAAACCTGATGACTGGTACATATGATTTGATTGGGAGATTGTGATTAAGTCCAATGAGAGATCACTCACAGCCAAGTTGAAAGACAGTTACTAAAACACTATAGGTGGCTGAAATACTTAATAGATTTAAAATAGCTGTCCGACACACACTAATATTAAACTTCTGAATGAAGCTAAGATCAGTATAAAAGTAAAACAACAACTAGAACAATGATCAATCGTTAATGATTAACTAATTTGATTGATAAAATTTATATAGAATGGACTTTGTCCGATAACATATCCATTTAATTTATATGGTTTGAGGAGATAGTTTAATTGATGGCGGTTAATCAGATTATTAAATAAGTTAGTTGTGCTTTGGCTTTGAGATGACGAATTGGGAATTAAACTGGCGATTAATAGTTGATGATTGGTTGTTGGTTTGAACGGGCTAATTGACTTAGCAACATAAGTATTAGTCGGCTAATCCTTCGTATATTTGTATAATAATATTGACAAAAAAGATAAAAAGTAGTATTATCTAGAAACTATTAAAAATTGATCTAAA
>JAKBVU010000021.1:0-2303 GCA_021841155.1 bacterium | reverse complement strand
GAAAATATTCAAAATAAAGTCGATCAGACCATTAGACAGGTTAGTTATAATCAATTGCATCAACAATATCCTCAAGCAAAGATAGAAGTTGTATTACCAAAACCACAAAGTCCAGTGCAAGCTATTGAAAATAATTGGCAAGCTAATGCAACAAATATAAAAGCCGGATTACAGTCTTATGATGTTGTTAATAAATCAGGCCATACTTACTTTGATTTTAAGTCAGTTTATAACTCGGCTGTTGGTCAGATCCTATTACCTATGAACTTAGACAAGCAAGAGGTTCATAGTTTAAATCAATTTATGCATCTATAAGGATTAATAAAATGGGTCAACACAGTATTAATAATCCATTAAAGCGAGTAGCACGTAACGGTGCTTGTCTTGTGTCTGATAGTAGACAGCTTGTTAAAGAAACAGCTCATAATTTAGATCATAGAATAAGTCATACGATTCAAATTGTTGATGATGGTATAAGTAGTGCCGTTTTAGATGCTAGATTAGGCGTTTCTGATTTGTCTCAATATGCTCAACAAAAATTTCAAGAAACAGCTCCAATAATTAAAACTGCTGTTGTTGATGAATTGAGAGGATCATATGAAAAAGCAATGCAAACTAAGGATAATGCTGGGGCATTGATTCAAAAAACTGCTCAAAATATTGATGCCGGTCTAATTATTGCAACTAAAGATGCTAAATTAGAAGTTTATGATTTATCTCAATATGCTCAACAAAAAGTTAAAGAAACAGTTCCAAAAATTAAAACTGCTGTTATTGAGTCCAGTCAAATCGTTAAGAGTGCATACGGTCAATATGCAGATATCTTAAAGCCAATTAATTATTCGCGAACCGGAAAAGCGGTTGTTGTCGGAGTTTTTGTTGTTAATGGTTTAGTTCAAAGCAGTACAGTTAATTCTTCTTCAAACATTAAACTTGATTATCGAAATACTTCATCTCAGTTTGATAATTTTCAATTAACTGCTTATAAAAATAGTAAAGTTGATTCAGATTCATCTGGTTTTATACGACAAGTAGCTCAATATGGACAAACCGTATGGACTCTAGGACAACAAGATGGTTTTAGCGTTTCACAGTGGTCTGGAGTTAATCCTGGAGTTAACCCTAACAATATTTTAGCTGGTCAAGCTTATAATATTCCAACTACTGCGGCAATACGACAAGTAGCTCAATATGGACAAACCGTATGGACTCTAGGACAACAAGATGGTTTTAGCGTTTCACAGTGGTCTGGAGTTAATCCTGGAGTTAACCCTAACAATATTTTAGCTGGTCAAGCTTATAATATTCCAACTCCCTCAACTCCAGAGTCAATCCCAACTATCGCTGCATCCAACGAAGTACCTTCAACATCTCAAACCACTAATTCAGTAGTTACTCCACAACCAAGTAGTACTCCCTCAACTCCAGAGTCAATCCCAACTATCGCTGCATCCAACGAAGTACCTTCAACATCTCAAACCACTAATTCAGTAGTTACTCCACAACCAAGTAGTACTCCCTCAACTCCAGAGTCAACCCCAACTATCGCTGCATCCAACGAAGTACCTTCAACATCTCAAACCACTAATTCGGTAGTTACTCCACAACCAAGTAGTACTCCCTCAACTCCAGAGTCAATCCCAACTATCGCTGCATCCAACGAAGTACCTTCAACATCTCAAACCACTAATTCGGTAGTTACTCCACAACCAAGTAGTACTCCCTCAACTCCAGAGTCAATCCCAACTATCGCTGCATCCAACGAAGTACCTTCAACATCTCAAACCACTAATTCGGTAGTTACTCCACAACCAAGTAGTACTCCCTCAACTCCAGAGTCAATCCCAACTATCGCTGCATCCAACGAAGTACCTTCAACTCAAAATGTAACTCCAACAACTACTCCACAATCTCCCTCAACTTCAGAACCTTTATCATCTAATCAACCTCATGTAATCTTTTCACATAATCCGTTGGTTTCACAACCAAGCAGTACTCCCTCAACTCCAGAATCAACCCCAACTATCGCTGCATCCAACGAAGTACCTTCAACTCAAAATGTAACTCCAACAACTACTCCACAATCTCCCTCAACTTCAGAACCTTTATCATCTAATCAACCTCATGTAATCTTTTCACATAATCCGTTGGTTTCACAACCAAGCAGTACTCCCTCAACTCCAGAATCAACCCCAACTATCGCTGCATCCAACGAAGTACCTTCAACTCAAAATGTAACTCCAACAACTACTCCACAATCTCCCTCAACTTCAGAACCTTTATCATCTAATCAACCTCATGTA
>JAKBVU010000020.1:5997-8697 GCA_021841155.1 bacterium | reverse complement strand
GGAATATTGGTTGCCATACCAACAGCAATACCTAATTGCCCGTTTAACAACAAATTAGGTAATTTAGCCGGTAAAACAACTGGCTCTCTATTGGTTCCATCATAATTATCTCTAAAATCAACTGTATTTTTATCAATATCAAACAATATTTCATCAGTCATTTTAGTCATTTTAGCTTCCGTATAACGCATTGCAGCTGGTGGATCTCCATCCATTGAACCAAAGTTTCCCTGACCATTAATTAAGACATATCTCATTGACCAGGGTTGAGCCATTCTAACCATAGCATCATAGATTGCAACATCTCCATGAGGATGATATTTACCCATAACAGCACCAACGACATTGGCACTTTTACGATGTCTTGAACCGCTCCTTAAACCATCTTCGTTCATAGAGTATAAAATTCGACGATGAACTGGTTTTAAACCATCTCTAACGTCTGGTAAAGCTCGATCAACAATCACACTCATGGAATATCGAAGATAATTATCTTCCATCACTTCTTCAATGGTTTTTAATTCCATCGATTTTGAATATTTTAAAATTTCGTTATCTGGATTTGATTGATTATTTTCTTGATTTTCCATAAAAACTCACTAATTAAATATCTAAGTCTTTCACAAAACGAGCATTAGCTTGAATAAAATTCTTTCTTAATTCAACTTCTGTTCCCATTAATTTATTAAAAATCGCATCAGATCTTTCAACGTCTTCAATCCTAACCTGAATTAAGACTCTTTTTTCTGGATTCATAGTAGTTTCAAATAATTGTTCAGCATCCATTTCACCTAATCCCTTATAACGTTTTTGCTCAATAAAACCAGCTTGTTTATATTTTTCATCACTAAGATTTAAGTTTGGATTAAGTTTTTTTCTTTTTTCAATTTCTTCATCAAGAATTTGATCTAATTGACTTTCGTCATAAATGAAAACACTTTCTTTCTTGCCTGATCTAACCAACTCGAATAATGGCGGTTTAGCTAAAAATAAATGACCATTTTCTATCACGGCTGGCATATATCTAAAAAAGAACGTCATTAATAAAGTACTGATATGACTACCATCAACATCGGCATCTGTCATTATAATGATTCTTTCATATCTTAATAATTTAATGTCAAAAGAATCTTCAATTCCAACACCTAGAGCTTTAATTAAACTCAATAATTCATTGTTAGCTAACATTTTATCTAATCTGGCTCTTTCAACATTTAAAACCTTACCCTTTAAAGGCAAAATAGCCTGAGTTTTACTATCTCTACCGGTTTTCGCTGAACCACCAGCGGAGTCACCCTCAACTAAATAAAGTTCACTATTTTTAGGATCTTTAGAAGAACAATCGGCTAATTTACCTGGCATACTAGCACCATCCAAAATACCTTTTCGTAAAATATTATCTCGAGCTGCTCTAGCAGCTTTACGAGCTCGGGCAGCTAAAAGAGCTTTACCAACAATTTTTTTAGCAACGTTCGGGTGTTCTTCAAGATAATAATTTAAGTATTCGTTTAAAACCTGTTCGACATAACCTCTTACCTCAGGATTACCTAATTTATTTTTAGTTTGACCTTCGAATTGCGGATCCGGTAACTTAACAAGCAAAATAGCCGTTAATCCTTCTCTAGTATCTTCTCCACTTAAATTCTCTTCTTTTTCTTTTAATAAACCATTTTTTCTAGCATAGTCATTAATGACTCTTGTTAAAGCAGATTTAAAACCGGTTAAATGTGTACCACCGTCAGGGTTTAAAACGTTATTAGCAAAGGATTTAATTGTTTCATTATAGGCGTCTGTATATTGCATTGAAATTTCAACCTGGGTATCTTTTACAGTTTTATCAACATAAAAAATATCTTCATCAATGACTTCTTTACCAACGTTTAAATGCTTAACGTAGCTTTTTATACCACCTTCAAAATAAAAACTATACTTTTTATTATTAAGCTGATTAATTAAATTCGTTCTAACATACTTGGTTAAATAAGCGGCGTGCCGTAACCTATCTAAAATAGTCTGATAATTAAAATCAACTGTTTCAAAAATAGAATCATCCGGATAAAATAAAATCTCTGTACCAGTCTTGTTGGATTTATCAATAATTTTCAAATCTTCAATAGGAATACCTTTTTCATAGGTTTGTTCATAAACATTACCGTCTCTAAATACTTTAATAATTAATTTTTTCGATAAAGCATTAACTACACTACTACCGACACCATGCAAACCTCCAGCAACTTTGTAGCCACCACCACCAAATTTGCCTCCAGCATGTAAAACTGTTAAAACAGTTTCAACCGTACTTTTACCAGTTTTAGGATGAATATCAGTTGGAATACCGCGACCATTATCGGTTACTTTTACACCACCATCACTCATTAACGTAACGCTAACCTCATTAGCATAACCAGCTAAGGCCTCATCAATACCATTATCGATCAATTCCCAAACTAAATGATGTAAACCTTCTAGACCAGTTCCACCAATATACATACCCGGTCTTTTTCGAACCGGTTCTAACCCCTCTAAAACTGTTATCTGCTGAGCAGAGTAGTCATTCTTTTTTTCAGTCATTTAAAGTCTCTATAATTTTTATTCAACTCAATAATCTAACTATAACAAATAATGAACTTTTAGGCAATTATCTAAAGTTAATCACCCTCAAACCATACAACAAACAAAACAAATAATAACAAGTTTAGT
>JAKBVU010000020.1:0-5187 GCA_021841155.1 bacterium | reverse complement strand
AACTGGACAGGTTTTATCTTACAAGATTTTATTTAGTAATAATGGCGGAGCAGCTAACCACGTCATCATCGATGATCCTTTACCAAATAATACTACTTATAAATGGTTTGGTACCGGAGGAGCTAACAGTTATCCAACTAATCTAAAAACCAATAATGCTCAATGGGTTTATAATGTTTTACCTGCTGGAGCTAACAATTATTACGTCACTCTGGAAGTAACTGTTAATCCTGGTGTGCCAAACGGTACATTAATCTGTAACACTGCTAATATTTCATCAAGTCAAACAAGTCCACTTAACAGTAATAAAGTTTGTATGACCGTTATTAATAAAGTAACACCGACTACAGTTAAGCAGCCTACACCACCAGCACCTACTTGTGAATATAACGCCACGATTGCTGCCAACAGTTCAGCCTGTAAACCATGTCAAGCCAGTTTAGATAGTCAAGATTCTTTGGCTTGCATTAATATCTATAAAACAGCCTCTAATATTACGACCGGTGTTGCTAACGCTAATAACACAACAGCTCAAGCAGGTAATAAAATAATCTACACATTATTTGCAAAAAATACTGGTTTAGCGACTGTTAAAAATTATACTTTTTCAGATAATTTAAGTAATGTACTAAATTATGCCAACTTAATTAATGCTTATAATGGAACTTTAAACCCATCTTCCGACATTATCAGTTGGACACCAATTAATATTCCACCACAACAAACAGTTTTTAAAAAAATCGAAGTTCAAGTTAAAAATCCAATTCCTCAAACACCAACTTCTGTTTCAGATCCTGAATACAATAATCTTCAAATGATAAATGTCTACGGCAATAGTATTACCATTAACTTACCTTCAAGTGTGGTTAAAACACTCGAAACAACCACTACAACCACTAAACTGGTTAATACTGGTCCTGGAGATACTATTTTCTTAATAGCCCTTCTAATGGCTGTATTTGGCTTTTTAGTCGCAAGATCTAGACTTCTCAATAAAGAGAGTGATATATTAATAAATAATCTAACAAAAAAATAATATGGAAAATACTCCCAAAAATTTAACCTACGAAGAACATAAAGATAATACACCAACACCCTTAATAGAAGCTGTCTCTCAAGATAAAATAAAGACTCCTGAACAAAAAAAAATCGAACAAAATCTAGAACAAAAAGAAATAGTTCAACAACAGATTGAACAAACCCGGTCAGTTATTAATGATTATTCAGAATCGTCAGAAAAAAATCGTGATCAATACACTGACTTAAAAGAAATTGATAATAATGAACCTGTGCCGATTCATGATCCGACCTTAATCAAACATCAAGTTGAACAAACAATGCAAGATATTCAATATAATTTAAGTGTAGCTGATAAAACCATGAGCCACATCATTCATCAACCTATCATCGATCAATCTTCAGAAATTCTTGATAAAACTATTTTCCGTTCATCGGGAGTTTTAGGTGGATCAATCTTAGCTTTTTTAGGCAGTTTAGCTTATATAATTTTTGTTATTTACACTGGAATTACCTATAATTTTGAATTATTTTTTATATTTTTAATAACTGGTTTTATTTTAGGTTTAGTAGCTGAAATGGCCTATAAAATATTCAAAAATATGACTAAACATCCTTAGTGTTGGTGTTTATTTGACCATTTTTATCAATGATAATTTCTGTACTCTGATCTAAGGGTCGATCAGATAAATTACTATTATCAATCTTTAAATCTGTAGTTGAGTCATTTAAATCTTTTTTTAAAATGTTTGAAACTTCTTTTATTTCTTCTTGATCGATTTCATTCGAAGAAATATTATGATTAAGGTCTTGATTGATCTTAAAAACTTGTTCTTGTGTTTGCTTATTCTCATTAGGTGCTATTTGAGTTTGACTAGAAAAACTAGTGTCTAATGCACTGTCAAAATTATCTTCAACTGGTTGATGGCTATTAATAGGATTTTTAAGAGTGGTCTTTATATTTTGTTGTTTATTTTTTTTATGTAACCAAGTATCTAAAAAGGAGCCACCTTTCAGTTGATCAATTTCTTGATCAGATAAATTAGAATTAAGTTTTTGATTAACCGGTCCGACTGAATCAGGTTTAAACGGATTTGTTTGGGTCTTTAAATTACTAAAATTATCTCTTTCTTGTTGGTTCAAAAAATCACTTAAAGTAGTGCTTGGTTTTGTTTGTGGAGTCATTCGTTTATCGAATTCTTCTTCTACTTCTTTACGGTCTCGACCATATTTTAAAGCCGATAATTGTTTTAAGGCTTCAGTTAATTTAGGCTTAGGATTGCCTATGGTTGGCAATCCTACCATACTAAATGGTTGAGTCGGTACGCCATTAATTAAAGTACGAAGAATCATATTATAATTTGGTATTCGAATCAAATCTTCTGGTTTAAAATTTGGTTTAAAATATTCTCCTAGAAACTGAGCATCTTCTTGGCCGACCCTAAAAGAAACTACTGTTCCAACGTTTCCAAAAACCGCACCTTTTATTTCTTCAGACAATTGAGTAATATACTGATTAGCCACAATTAAATTTAAATGATACTTTCTTGCTTCTGACATAATATCTGCAAAACTATCAGTCGAAAAATTTTGAAACTCATCAACAAAAAGACAAAAATCTTTTCTTTCTGACTCTGGAATATCCGTTCGACTCATAGCAGCTTGTTGAAATTTCATAATCAAAATAATACCCAATAATTGAGAGTTAATAGCTCCTAAACGCATTCTATTTAAATTAACAAGAAGTATTTTATTATTATCCATAATATATCTAATATCAAAAGCTGATTTCGTTTGCCCTATAATATTTCTCATCATTGTATTAGACAAAAAGGCACTGAATTTTGAAGTTACCCAGGCAATAACTTCACCAAATTCATTAGATCGTTGAGAACTTGGAATTTCTTTACGCCAAAAATCTAAAACAGTTAAGTCATCAACAAACTTTAGTTTATACTCTAAATAATTATTGTCTCTAAAAAGTTTTGGAATATCGATAAAACTACCACCTGCTGGATCTGCCATAATTGTTAAAGCAGCCATTCTAAAAAAATGTTCCAATCTTGGCCCCACAATACCCGTATGTTGTGGATCATATAATTTATAAAGCATATTGATAGACTCTTGAATAATAAAATCCTTCTGGTCTTCATTTTGGAATTCAAACAAATTAAAACCCATAGGTCGTTCCATATCTGCTGGTGAAAAATAAATTACATCTTCAGCTCTCTCAGCTGGAGTCATCGATAAAAGTTTTTCGACTGTATCACCATGAGGATCAACAAAAGCAAAACCATTACCATACATCATATCCTGTAAGGCCAGATTTTCTAAAAAGACTGATTTACCTACACCCGTTTGTCCAATTGCATATAAATGCCTTTGTCGATCAGTTAAAGATAATTTAACGTACTTTCTAGTATTACGAAATTCATTAATACCTAACAATAAACCGTTTTCAGGTAAATTAGGCGGACCATCAACTTGCCTAAAATCTTGTCTTTGAACTTGAGAATTTGGAGTGCTTTTTTGATTAGGAAAATGAAATAAAGTTGCTAGTTCAACCGAATTTAAAATTACTTCATTATTAGACTGACTAAAAAATCTCATAATATACTCGTTCAGTAATCGCTCAACATTATCAGTTTTTTTAAATTTAAAACCGTTTTTAGATGGAGAATCATAAATAGAAAAATTGGCCACAATATTATTCAATATATCTTGTGAACGTTGCAACGAATTAGATGATACAATTAATCGGATTAAAACTTCAAAACCAGGGTAACGAGTTTTATCATCAATCGCGTCCACAACGGACTGATCTAAACTAGATAGTGTGTGATTTTCAGATTTTGAATTATCTTCTGGTGGTTTTGTAAAAGCAACTAAAATTAATTTTAGATAATCTATAAAACCAGTTTTTTTATCTGTACCTTTTCTTTTTTTTGATGATAAATTATGTGAAGTTTTACTCCAAGCAGACATAGTTGGTCTTAAAAGAATTTGAATCGATGCACTATCTGTTTTAGCAAAAGAAGATAAGGCGTTTAATATTGGCAACATGGGATCTCTTTTAATCTCTTGATAAACAGCAATAGGGTAAGAAAACGATTTCTTGAGTGACATTTCTCCTCCTGTAATATTTGCCGATGAACTGGTCTGATTAAAAATATTCACATCTTTTTCTTCTGTTAAACTAGCTAGTGGGTACGCACCCAGGATAGCCTGCTTAACAACTTCCAACATTGAGATTGGAACCATCGCATAAAAATTAATGAAATTATTTTTGCTCACAATCTCAAAAGAAATATGTTTTTGACCATAAAAATTATTTTTAAAACTTTTTTTAGGTACTGCTGAAGCTAAAATATTATAAATTGTTTCAGCTTTAGAAATTGTTTCTTCATTAACATCTCTTTCATCTCGACCACCAGCCTCAATATCATCACTTTGAGGTGGTAAATGAATATTTAGACAAATCATTTTTAAGCCTCTCTCGTAATTTTTTTGTTCCCTAAAGACTTTTTTAGCTTGTAAAAATATTATCGTACCAACAACAAACAATAAAACAACAATAAAAATTAAAATATAAAAATAAATACTCATAACTCGCTCTTGACTTGTTCAATCGATTTATTAAATCTCTTAAGTAAATAATCCTCTTTAATTTGACTATATTCATTTAATTGATCAAACGGTTTACCTCTATTCTGTCGAAAAACATCTTTCACTTTGTCTACCCAATGTTTCTCTATTAAATCAGAATCCTTAGCATCTAGTACCTGATTCATTCTAGTAGACTTTAAAGGATTATTATGATTTGGCTGTGAATTTAAACCTAAATTTAAATTCGCAGACTTAATATCATTTACAATAGGTTTAGGAAGATTAATTTTATCATCATTCATTTCTTAAATTATATACTAAAGAAGCAATAAAAATAAAAAATCGAGAAGATAAATGCACTCTAAATCATAAAATAATGTAGCGCTTATCTTTCTCGATTAACTGACCGCTTCAAAAATACTTTAGATATTCTTGGAGCGATATTTTTTATTTTAAAAAATTTAAAATAAATTTTGTTGGTAAGTTTTTTATGTTTTTTATTGTTTTTGTTTTAACTTACTAAATAAAATTGTAGCACTTATGCTTATTAATGTCAATATAATT
>JAKBVU010000019.1 GCA_021841155.1 bacterium | reverse complement strand
TCGTCTAGTGTTTGGTTTTTTTAATATATTCAACTCTTCTTTGATGTTCTAAAACATCTTCCAATAAAGAACGATTAATTCTAATCAAATCAGCTAACAGCGCTAAAGCAAACGAAAAAAACGAAGCCACCAAAAAAACTACACCCAATAATAATGATTGGATATGATGTGCTCCACCCGGATGTTTAGTGGTTAAAAAGATTATCAAATAATTAACAAAAGGCACCAAACCAACTAATAGCATAATAAAACCCAGAGTAATAAAAACGACATAAGGTTTATACATTAAATAACCTCTCATGATAGCCACAGCTGATTTTTTAGCATGACTCAGGTCAGAACTCATTAAGCGAGATTCTCGAGTTTTAGGGTTAGTTTTAATTTTAATCGTTGCTATCCTTTGACGTTTATTGCCAGCTTGAATAGCTGTTTCCATTCCAAAACTGTATCTAGTAATCAAATTAATATCGATGGCTGCTTCTTTTGAAAAAGCTCGAAAGCCAGATGTACCATCCGGTAAATCAGTGCCGGCCGCATTGTTTAATACCCAAGTACCAAATTTTTGTAAAAACTTTTTAAAACTAGTAAAATGAGCAATCTTATCGATTTGTCGATCAGCAATCACCAAATCAGCTGTTTGATTTAATATTGGTTCAATTAAATCCGGAATTCTTTCTTGGGGGTATTGATTATCTCCATCGGTTAAAACAATAATGTCGGCACCCATTTCTAAAGAACCTCTAATACCGTCACGGAACGAATAAGCTAAACCCTTATTGCCAATATGTCTGATAACTCGGGTGACTCCTAATTTTTTGGCTACGGCTGATGTTTTATCGGTTGAACCATCATCAATAACTAAAATTTCGATTTTATCAACACCCTTAATTTTCTTTGGAATAGAATTAATGACAGTTGGTAGGGTTTGTTCTTCGTTTAAGCAAGGTATAAAAACAACTAATTTCATAACTAATTTTTAATTATACAAATAATTAGACTGAAATAAAAATTTATTACAAAAAAAATCAGCTAGGCATCAGTAAAGTTTTATAAACAACGAATTAACAGATAAAAACCATAAAAATAAAACGCTAATGTTTTAAAATATTATTGCATTTTTGTAAATATAGGTATTAAATAAAATCAGTATAAGCGCTTATTAAACTCTAGCAATAGAGTTAGAGGTGGAGTTTATTAATTAACCAAGGAGAAGGGTATTATGCCTAAATTTAATTCTTCCAATATTGCAATCAATACAAATCTTTTGATTTTAATGATTGGTTTACCTTTAGTAATTTTAATTTCTGTTTTAATTACTACAGACATCGTTAAAGCACAATTAAGTGTTTTATCAACCGGTATTATGAGAAACATCTCTGATACTCAAAAAACAAATAGCAGTTCTAATACTTGCTCGAATCCAGCTACTCAACAAAGTAATGGATCAGTCACAGTTACTAGTTCTAATGGCAGCAACACATCTAGTGCGACTAGCACTAATCCAGATTCAACAAGTGCTGTTAGCGATTATGTCAACGGTACAGAGATGCCAGTTTCAAGAGTCGTAACTACAGATTCTTACAATACTTACACTTACAATACTGAAACTAATACTTCGACTACTAATGACACAACCACAACTAACAATACTTACACTAACAGTTACAATACTAGCAACAGTTTTAATAAAACTGTTAAATCCAATAATAATTTATATTCTAATAACACCAATAATGCACCATTAAACTCAAATAATAATAATGGTAATACCGTAGCGTCAAATAATAATAATGGTAATACCGTTAAATCCAACAATATGGTTAAATCAAACAATCAAACTACTAAGAACAATAATAGCTACAATCAAACTAAATCTAACAATAATAATACTTCCAATAATCAATCAAACAATACCAGCAATTCACACAATATTAAAAATTCTCAAAATAATACTAATAATAACAATCCAAGCAATAATAACAATCCAAGCAATAACAACAATCCAAGCAATAATAACAATCCAAGCAATAACAACAATAATAATGGTGATACATCTAATCAAGTTTCAACCACTAACAGCAATAATTCGTCTCAACAGGGTTTAAATCTATAAAAACCGTTTAAAAATAAACAATTAATAATAAACCGGATTAATATTCCGGTTTATTTTTTATATAATCAAGCAACGAATTGGTTGAAGAATCAAAACCAAAACTATGATTGGATGTATTAAGACTACCTTCTATTTGACCGGCTAATAGTTTACCAAGCTCAACACCATATTGATCAAACGAATTAATTTGCCAAATAATACCTTGACAAAATATTTTAGCTTCATAAAGTCCAATTATCTGCCCTAAAGCTTTAGGGCTTAAATATTTAGCCAAAAATATATTACTAGGTCGGTTGCCAAAAAACTGACGATTCACGTCTGTTAATTTATCAGTTTGTCCAAAAGCCAAAGCTTGAGCTTGAGCCAACATATTAGCTAAAAGTTTGCTGCGATGTTTGGGATCATCATAAGTTGAAGACATAAACCCAATAAAATCAACCGGCACGATTTCCGTACCTTGATGATAAAGTTGAAAAAAAGCATGCTGAGCATTGGTACCAGATTGACCCCAAACAACCGGGGAAGTTAAATAGTCGACGACTTGTCCTTGTTTATTCACATTTTTACCGTTACTTTCCATAACAGCTTGTTGTAAATAGGCTGGCAATAAGCTCAAATGATAACTATACGGAATTATAGCTTCAGTTCGATAATTCCAAAAATTATGATACCAAATACTAATTAAAGCCAATAAAACAGGTACATTAGCGACAAGGGGAGTAGTTTTAAAATGTTGATCAACTTGATAGAATCCAGTTAAAAATTGTTGAAAATTTGACCAGCCAATACTGATCATAATAATCAAACCTATCGCCGAACAAACTGAATAACGTCCACCAACCCAATCCCAAAATTCAAAAATATGATCAGTCGATATACCAAACTGGTGTGCTTGATCAGGATTAGCTGTAATAGCGTAAAGATGGTCTTGAAAAGAATCTGGGCCTAATGTCTGACTCAACCAAGCCTTGGCCGATGAAGCATTAGCTATGGTTTCATCGGTTGAAAAAGTCTTTGATGAAATCAAAAAGATTGTCTCGGCTGGATCTAAATCTTTTAATACAGTATAAAAATTATCATAATCAATATTAGAAATAAATCTTATGACTAATCGAGGATTAGCATAGTCACTTAAAGCCAAATATATACTTTCTGGTCCAAGATCAGAACCACCAATACCGATATTAACAATATTTTTTATAACCTTACCATTGCAGCCAAGTAATTCAGATTGATTAATCTTTTGACTAAAATCTTTCATTTGATCAAGAACTTGATTAACTTTTAATTTTAAATCGACACCATCTAAAACAAAAGGTGATTGGCTAAGATCGCGTAATAAAAAATGAAGGGCTGGACGGTTTTCAGTATAATTTAATTTATCACCTTTAAAAAATGATTCTATCGACTGACTTAAATTAGCTGATTCAGCTAATTTTATCAAATTATCAATAATTTCTTGATTGATTAAATTCTTAGACAAATCAATCATTAAATCATCTAACTGAAAACTATAACGATTCACTCGATCAGGATCATTATCAAATAAATCTTTAATTGATGTTTTTTGATATTTATCTTGCAGATTAATTAAATTTTGCCAAGCATCACTATCGACTAACTGACTCATATTATCATAATAAAGCTTTTGCTTATCAGCATCAACAAATTATCTATTCATATCTAAGAGCTTCAATTGCATCCTTATTAGCAGCTCGTCTAGCTGGTAAAGTTCCGGCCAAAAATGCCACCACAATAATCACGATAATTATAATAATCGAAGATTGAGCCGGGAAAGTAAATAAGTTTAAGCCAGGGAATGATTTCAAAAAACCATTAGAAACTATTTTATTAACTATACTACCGATTAAATTAGCAAATAAAATACCTAAGAAACTACCCCAAAATCCAATTAAGGCTGCTTCAATACTAAATAATGTAAAAATTTTTGATCGGCTTAAGCCCAAAGCTTTCATTAAACCAATCTCTCGAGTTCTTTCCTGAACTGACATTAATAATGTATTGATGATACCAAAAGAAGCTGCAACCAAGGTGATAATAGCAAAAAAATCTAAGACATCGGTAGCAGAATTAATGACCGTAAAAACAGTTTGAACTCTATTTTGAATAGTCTGAGCTTTATAACCGTCTTGATTTAAAGTACTAATTAATTGATTAAGTTGTTTAGTTGATAAATTAGCTGGATAAATCGCTTCTAATGATTTATAAACATTTTGACTATAAGTTGGTAAGCCTTCTTGTTGATAATTTTGTAGCTGCGTAGCTAAATAATTATTAACATAAATCTGGGTTGAGCCAATTAGAGTTGTTTGCTGAATTCCGACAATAGTAGCACTAAAAACTGATTTTTGGCCTAAATTGTTAGAAATTGCAATTTGGACTTTTTGACCAATAGCCTGACTAGAACTACCTAAATCAAGATTAGAAATATCGTTAACGGGAATTGTAATTTGAGGCTGATTAATATTATTATTAACGTTCTGACCTCGAACTAAATCAAGTTTAAGATTACCAAAAGATTGAGCAAGCAAAAAACTGTATTTTTGACTACCGGCATGCTGAATATAATCAGGCGAAATACTATAAACTGGATCAACTAACTTAATATTTTTGATTGAGGCTATTTTTGCTATATCATGATTAGTCAAGGCAACTGAACTTTGACCAAAAGATCCAAGAATTTTTCGTTGATTTGGATTATAAATCGTTAAACCGTTACTAGAGCCGACTCCAAATTTATGAGCTGATTTTTTATTAGCGGTAATAGTTAGTGAGTATGGATTACCTAAATTAGAGATCTGAGAGTTTATATAAGACTTAACTCCAGAACCAATACCGTTGGTTAAACTTAAAGTAGTAGCACCAATAAAAATCGCTAAAACGGTTAGAAAGGTTCTAAGCTTATTGTGCCATAAGCTAGAATTAGCCATTATTAATAAATCAAATAACTTCATTTTATTTTTTTACCAATTTTCCATCTTGAATATTAATTTTTCGTTGACATTTTTTAGCTAAATCTTCATCATGAGTAACAATAATAAGTGTAATTTTCTTTTCTTTATTTAAACGAAATAAAAGATCCTCAACCATTTTACCATTCACAGAATCCAAGTTACCTGTCGGTTCATCGGCAAATATAACAGTTGGTTTATTAATTAAAGCCCTGGCTATACATAATCTCTGTTTTTGGCCACCACTTAAATTGACTGCCTTTTCATGACTTTTTTCTAATAAATCAACATCCTCTAAAGCTGCAATACCTCTCTTATTTCTTTCTGAACGACTAATTCCACCAATCATTAAAGGCAAAATAACATTAGACATCACTGAATCTTGAGGATTTAAAAAAAATTGCTGAAAAACAAAACCAAAATTTTTATTTCTTAAAAGATCAATTTTTTTACTAGCTAATTTGGTACTATCTTTACCGTTAATTAAAATTTCACCCTTGGTTGGACGATCAAGTAAAGCCATTAAATGAACTAAGGTTGATTTCCCAGAACCAGATTTACCAACTACCGCTAAACTCTCACCAGCCTCAACTTCTAAGCTTATGTCATCAATGGCCACAAAATCATTAGGTCTTTTACCATAAATTTTACTAACTTTATTAAACTTAATAATAGAACTCATTGCACTTATCATAATCTATCAATAAACTTAAAACAAACTTAAAACGTATCATAGACACTATTTTTTAAATCAATCAAAGATATGTTTAATTTATTCAGCAATTATTAATTTATTCTGTTAAAATAACACAATGACAAAAAACTACACAACCAAAGACACTATTCAACCACAAATCATTTTGGGTATCGCAGCTCATCCAGATGATTTAGATTTTTCAGCAGCTGGTACTATGGCTTATTACGCTTCACAAGGTGCCGAGATTCATTATTTAATATTATCTGATGGTGGTCAGGGATCAACCGACACAGAAATAAAACGACAAGACTTATCTCGAACTAGACAACGAGAACAAAAAAACGCACTTAACATACTGGGTGGTAAAGAGGTTTATTTTTTAAATTATCCTGATGGCCATCTAGTCAATAACGATGATCTCAAAAAGGATATCATTAAAATCATTAGAACAGTCAAGCCAGATACCGTAATTACAATGGACCCTAGTGTCTTATATTCTAGTCAAAGAGGTTCAATTAATCATCCCGATCATAGGGTCGCCGGTCAAGCAGCTTTAGATTGCATTTATCCTTTCGCTCGAGATCATTTAGCTTATCCTGAACTTTTTGCAGCTGGATTTATGCCGCATAAAACCAAAACGATTCTCTTAACTAATTTTAATCAGCAAAATTTTATTGTCGACATTACTACTACCATTGATCTTAAAATCAAAGCTCTGGAACAACATCGGAGCCAAATCGATAATATTGATCAAGTTTCAGTGTGGCTTAAAGCCAACGCCGCCACAATTGGTCAAAATATAGGTGTCGATTTTGCTGAAGGATTTATTAAAATCGAACTTAGAAATTAATATGATTCAATATTGCTTAGTCAACAACAGCCATCAAGTTGTTGATAAGATTTCTCAAAACTTAATTGCCTCATTACAGCAAAACGATTCAATTTTATGGTTATTGTCGGGAGGATCTAACATTAATCTAGAAGTAGCCATTATGGAACAGATACCGGCTGATTTAACTACTAAATTAACAATTAGTTTAATTGACGAAAGATACGGTCGTTTCAATCACCCTGATTCAAATTTTTTTCAATTAATTCAAGCTAATTTCCAGGCTAAAAAAGCTAAGCTAATTAGTATTTTAGATTCTAAAAATTTATCTCTTGAAAAAACTGTTGAAAATTTTGAAAAAAAAATTAGTTTAATCAATCAACAATCAACGACTATTGTTCAAATTGGTTTGGGTTTAGACGGACATATAGCCGGCATACTACCCAATTCACCAGCCATTAAAAGTCCGAAAACTATTAGTGCTTATAATTCTCAACCTTTTACTAGAATTACTTTCAATCTAACTACATTTAAAAATTTTGATCAAATCAATCTAGTGGCTTTAGATAATTCTAAAAAAACTATTCTTAAACAACTACACCAATCTAGCTCTAAAAACATTGATAATTTTCCAGCTAATTATTTAAATGAATTAAATCAAGTTTTTGTATATAATAAATGGGTAGGAGTGAATATTTCATGAAAATTATCGTCCAAGGTTTAGGTAAAATGGGTTACCAAATCGTCCAAAAATTATGTGAAGATAACCATCAAGTCATTGCTATTAATCGAAGTCTAGAACCACTTCAAAAAGCTCAAGAACTTGGAGCTAATATTACTCAAGACAAAAAAGAAGCTATTGAACTATTTGGACATCAAGAACCAGTTATTTTATGGATTATGCTGCCGGCTGAAATCGTTGACGAGCAAATTAATCAATGGGATCAATTTTTACCAAAAAAAAGTCTGATTATCGACGGTGGTAATTCAGATTACCGTCAAACAATTAAAAGAGCCCAAATGGTTGAATCACTAGGTCATAGTCTAGTTGATATTGGAACCAGTGGTGGTATTCATGGCTACAAAAATGGTTTTTCAATGATGATCGGAGCCAATCAACGAGCAAATTTTGAATTAATCGAACCAGTTGTTAAAAGCCTAGCTAAACCTGAAGGTGATTATAAATATTTTGGTCAAAATGGTACCGGACACTTTGTTAAAATGACTCATAATGCTATCGAATACGGTATGATGGAAAGTTTAGCTGAAGGCTATAATTTACTTAAAAATGGACCTTTTAAAGAAATGAATTTAAAAGACGCGGCTGAAGTTTGGCAACATCACAGTGTTATTACATCTTGGCTCAACTCACTCTGTTTAGAAGTTTTTAATGACAACCCCGAACTTGATGGCATTGATGGTTTTGTCCATGAAAGCGGTGAAGCGAAATGGGCACTTGAAACAGCTCATAAAATTAATGTACCGATGCCAGTAATTCAAAAATCTTTTGACATTAGAATCGAATCTCAACACGGACAAATTAACTTTGCTACCAAACTTTTAGCAGCTATGAGAAACAAATTTGGTGGACATGATTTAAATAAATAAAATGAATAATTCTAATTCAATGACTATTTTAATTATCTTTGGTATCAGTGGTAATTTAGCTCAAAAAAAAGTCTTGCCAGCCCTTTATGCCCTATATAGTAATAATTTACTACCAAAAAATTTTAAAATTATTGGTTTATCGAGAAGAGAAATTCAAATTGATCAAATTTTTGCCAATAGCGATATTCCGAAGCATAACCAGTCGCAGTATGATGATTTCAAAAAAATTTTCCAAATCCAACAGTTTGATTCTAGTGATGATCAAGCTTATAAAAATCTTTACCAAAAACTCCAACCTATCATTAATAACCAATCATTAAAACTTAATTTATTATTCTATTTATCAATTCCACCAGAAATTTTTGGGACTATTATTACTAAATTAGGTTCAAATAAGTTAAACCAATTTAATGATTCTATTCAAACTAGATTATTAATAGAAAAACCGTTTGGCTATGATTTAACTAGCGCTCAACAACTAATCAAGTTAACCAATCAATATTTTGTTGATCAGCAAATTTTTCGAATTGATCATTATCTAGCTAAAGAAACAGTTCAAAATATTTTGATTTTT
>JAKBVU010000003.1:15872-42248 GCA_021841155.1 bacterium | reverse complement strand
CTAAAGCAAAATAGTCACAATAAAGTTTTTATTCATCGCAATCTAAAAATACCTAACTTGTTGAAGTTATGCACAGTTTTAATAAAAATAAGCATTATTATTATTGACGAAATAAAATCTATTTTATAAGATATAAATAGTACTTGAATAAAAATAGTACTCAAAAACAAAAAGTAATCACAACAACGGCTTCTCGCAGGCCGTTGTTATACTAAAGAAAATAAATAGACTAAAAAATAAAACATAATCAATAATGCCTTATTGCCATAATGAGGCATTTTTTAATTTTATTGCCAATGAAGATGTTATCTGTTAAAATTAGGTTTAAAATATTAACATAATATTGTAATAAGGAGCATCTGAAATCATAAAACATACTCGCTTGAATCAAGAAATTCGTGCAAACCTACTTAGAGTAATAGACGAAGATGGAAAACAAATAGGTGTATTATCAAAAGAAGAAGCTCTTCGCTTAGCAAATGAAAAAGATCTAGACTTGGTTGAAATTTCTCCAGAAGCAAAACCTCCAGTTGTTAAAATTGTTGACTGGGGAAAGTTTAATTATCAAAAAACTAAATCATTACAAAAAAACAAAAAAAGTAATAAAATTTTAGAAATTAAACAAATAAGGCTAGGTTTGAAAATAAGTGATAATGACCTGCAAATTAAAGTTAAAAAATCACTTAAATTTTTAGAAACTGGACATAAAGTTAAATTTATCATAATTTATAAAGGTAGAGAGCAGGCACACAAAGAATTAGGATTTAAGCTAGCCGAAAAGATTATTAATATTTTCGGCGCTGATGTTGGAATCGATCAAAATCCTATACTAGCCGGCAGACAATTAAGTTTTGTTTTGAAAAACAATAAAAAAATATCAACCAATAATAAGGAGTCAATATAATGCCCAAATTAAAAACTCATAGCGGTACAAAAGATAGAGTAAAAATTTCTAAAAATGGGAAAGTCAGAATTGGACACCCCAACACTAATCACTTCCTTCAAAAAAAATCATCTTCTAGGAAAAGAAGTTTAAGTGGTCTTAAAACATACAGTGGTACAACTGCAAAAATTATCAAGAAAAAACTAGTTAAATAGGAGGAAATATGCGAGTTAAACGAGGCCAAACAAGTCATAAAAAACATTTAAAAATCAGAAAAAATACTAAGGGTATGACTCATCCTAATAGAGTCAGTGTCAAAAGAGGTAAACAAACAATAGTTAAATCTCTTCAATTTGCCACTAGAGATAGAAAAAATAAGAAGAGAACCTTTCGACAATTATGGAATATTAGAATTAATAATGCAGCTCGAGAAAACGGTATCAATTATTCTCAGTTCATCCATCAATTGAAAGAAAATAAAATTGAGTTAGACAGAAAAATATTATCTGAATTAGCTACCAACGAACCAAAAGCTTTTAAAGTATTAGCCGAAAAAATCAAACCATAAAGCCAGATTATCTATAAGCCGGGTTTTGTAAAATATAAATTTATATCGCTAATCATCTATCTAGATTTATAGTTACCTATAAATTCAAGCGGTTATAAATAGTAGATTCAACGAGAAGTTGGGATAAAAATCCAAAATCTACTTCCTTGCAGCGAATAGGGTTTTCCTAAAATATTGTCGCCAATATAGTTTACGTCTATGACGTACTTTTCACCTTTAGCTAAAGCCAAGTCTAGTTTCTGTGGCACTATTCCCTAGATTTACATCTGGTCGCCGTTAACGACTATTCTTCTCTATGCTGCCCGGACTTTCCTCGTTTTAAATAACGCGATTAGCCAATAATCTGGCATACCAATTTTATCATTTATTTAACTCTTCGTCCAATGCTCTATTAACTGCTGCATCAGCTAACTTATTAAACTCTCTAGGTACATGCTGAAAATTTACTTCGTCAAAATTATTAATTAAATTTTTAATATTATTATAAATTGGCCATAATTCTCGATTCTTAATCTTGTAGATACCTTTCATCTGATTAATCACCAATAAGCTGTCCATAAAAACATCAACTCTAGTACATTTTAATTTTATACATTCCTCCAAGCCCAATTTTAATGCGGTATACTCTGCTTGATTGTTAGTAGTTAGACCAAGGTAAACTCCTTTATCTACTATGATTTTGTCATCTTGATCTAAGACGACAAAACCACTTGATGACGGACCAGGATTGCCCCTAGAACCACCATCAGCATACAATTTAACTCTTTCAAGACTAACTTGTACATCATCATGGTCAATTAAAGATTCTGTTTTATTAGAATCTAATAACAAATATTTTTCGGCTATTTCATTAATATCCTTTGAAGTTTCAAACTCATGATTTGTAATTTTTTCAGAAGAACTATGATTAATTAACCACAATTGAATCACTCTGCCTTCTATTTCTAATCTTGGATAATAATCAGATTTCTTAAAGTAATCCAGTAATTCTATCAAAAATTTTTCAGCATCATTGAAATTATCGAAATTAAACTGTCTGTATAAACCATGCTTTGTATTTTGCCACATCAAATATATTTTATCATGATTAAAGTTTTTCTTTCTGATAATATATAATTATCGATTTACGGGATGTGGCGCAGTTTGGTAGCGCGTACGGCTGGGGGCCGTAAGGTCGCAGGTTCAAATCCTGTCATCCCGACCAAAGTCCTTATAGTTTATGATTATTGACAAATTTAAATACCAAAAGGTATACTTAGGTATATGAGCATAACTAATGACTCGACAATCTTAAGCCTTAAGACGAAGAAACGAGTTAAGGAATTAGCGCAGATGCGTGCCAAACAGCTTGGTATTCCACTCGGTACACTTGTTAATGCTTTTCTACGTGATCTTGGTCAAACTGGAGAAGTTCATTTTACGATTGCAGAGCCTATTACTCCAAAAATGGCTAAAATTATAGACGAAATGAGAGCCGAGATTGTTAATGGCGATACTTATGGCCCGTTTAATATTGACGAAGCCGAAGCCTTTTTAGACGATATTCCTTATGAACCAGATAACAAAAATTGAATATACTAAAAAATTTCGAAAACAATATTCTAGGCTAAATCCAAAAATTAGAACACAATTTAAAAATCGTCAAAGGCTGTGGTTGGATAACCCTTATAATACTCAGTTACATCTTCATATGCTCACCGGTAGATATACTGGTCTTTACAGTATTAATATTACCGGTGATATTAGAGCGTTATATGAAAAAATTGATGATAGTTATGTGATTTTTGGTTTTATAGGCACACATAGCCAATTGTACGATTAATAAATATGAACTCAAAGCAATATAATAGACACTTTAATTATTGAAGTTATAGGACGTTATTCTATCACTGTTTATATCTATTAAAGAACTTATAATCATAACTAACCGCTAACGTTGATGAGTAATCATTAGAGGCCAAACTAGGTCAATATTATTCCTGTAATCCTAATAGATTTTAAGCAAATCAAGAAGCATATCTAGCTATTAGATTCATCACTCCTACTCGATTAAAATTTTTATATCTACTAGGGTTTATTAAAGCTATACTATATAAAAACAGTTCAAATTATAAATATTGCTTTAAATATAAATTATAAGGTATTTCTAAATGCTACCATCATTAAGAAAACAAAAATTTAAACTTATTCGTTTTTTTAGTCATTTAAAATTTTAATAATTACTATACTTTATTTTAAAACGAGGTTAGCTGTTGGTTTGATCACCTGAGAAAACCCAGGTGGGATTCTTCAAGTTTGAACCACGATTCAAACAAATATTAGATTCCCGATATGATTAGTGTTCAGATAATCATTCGCCAACTCAGTAATTTTTTGTTACTTTTACTAACCCCTTAACCATTATATAACAATCCTCTAAAGCCTGATGATCAAATTAGTTAAATTCAAATCTAGGGTACTGATCGGACCACCAATAAATTGGAAAGCAATTAATAAAAATAATAAAATACCCATAAAACCGAATGATTCTATGGTCCGCATGATTTTTTGTAATGGTTCGGGGGCAAAAGCATATAATAATCTAGAACCATCAAGCGGTGGAAAAGGTATCATATTAAAGATAAAGAAAGCTACGTTAACTTCAATAAACAAAGCTAAGAAATTATAAACTGTTTGACTAGTAACTAAAAAAGAATTAAGGATTATTCCACCTAAAATAGCTAACAATAAATTGGAAATCGGACCAGATACGCCAACTATTGCCAAACCATAGTCACCATGATCAATATTGGAAGAATCCAAAGGAACTGGTTTAGCGGCGAAAATTGGTGGCAAACCAAGTAATATTAATACCATTGGCAATAAAACTGTTGTAAATATATCTATGTGTTTAAGCGGATTCAAGGAGAGACGTCCCATTTTTTTTGGCGTATCATCACCTAACCAATGTGCCACAAAACTATGCGTAGCTTCGTGAATTGTCATCGATATAATTATCGAGATCAATATATCTAATAATACCGAAACACTTAAATTAGCAAACATTAGTTAATTATTATAACTTGTTATAAAACTAAAATCTACTTCAAGCTTGACTAGAGTGGATGTTTTATATTAAAATTAGCAATTAGATTAAATTAACGACTAAGGATTTGGTTATGCAAAAATGTATTATCACTGGCAAAGGAAAGCAATTTGGCAATAATGTCAGTTTTTCTCAAAGACATACTAAAAAAGTGTGGAAACCTAATCTTCAAAAGAAAACCATTTTAGTTGACGGTAAAAAAATAACTTTAAAAATTAGCACACAAGGTATTAGAACCCTAAAAAAACAAGGTTTAATTAAATAAAAATCTAAAGATCAAAAACAATTAATTCTGTTTTTGTAATCATTGGAAGATTTAAATTTTTAAGTTTTATTTTACTAGTTCTTTCTCTTACATCTAAATTAATGTCTTTAATTATCTGCTCCAGAGACAAAAAATGATTATTTGATGATGTGTTTTGATTCGAGTAAAGACTAGGCACTAAAATTTTTGGTTCTAAATTATTAACAACCTTTAAAACATTAATCGAATCAATAGTTTCTAAACCATTGCCACAAGGAATAATTAAAATATCAATCATGCCAATAGCTTCTAAAGTTTTTTGGTTAATTTCTTGACTAATGTTACCAGCCACTAGGATATTAATATTCATAACATTAACCTTAAACATAACAACTGAGCTATCACTTTTAAATTTTTTTTGCTCGATGCCTTGAACCGATATATTATCAATTTCAAATTCACCAGGGTTATCAAAAATTAATTTAGCTGGGCATTTCTTGTTAGATGAAAAATCTTCACTAAAAAAACAGACGTCTTCTTTCTTGGAAATTGATTGTAAGCCATAATCAACCAAATTATCATCAAAGACTAATCTGCTATTTGAGTTTGATAAAGTAAAGCAATTAGCTCCAAAAAATTGTAAATCCATAATTAATTATTCTCCTGAATAGTTAGTATACCATCTTGATCAATAATAATTTGTTTTTTTGAATTCACAACAGAAACCACAAATCTATCATGAACGGTTTTTCGATAATTAAATTCTTCTAAGGACATGACGCTATAACGTATTGTTTTATTTTCAGCTTTTTCTAATTCATTAATAAATTTATCAAGAGCATTATGATTAACGTTACCAACTATCAAGAAATCAATATCTACACTACTGTCTCTAGTAAATTGACCAGTCAAAACAGCTAATTTTATATTTCCAATCATTTTTAATGAATCTAAAAGAGGTTGGTCTTCTTGATTAATATTATCTTTTTTATTTATAGTAGCAGAGCTTTGACCGAAAATTTCTTGTAGAGGCCTAAAATATTCATACTCTTGATTAACCTCATAATACACTCTATTGTTAGTGTTTTCAGATTTTATAATCCCAATATTTAATAAGTTGGCTAATTCTCTTCTAACTGAATTAATTTGCTCATCAATTTTTCTGGTTATTTCCCTAACATAAAAGGCTCTATTAGGATTAGAATAAAACAGATTAAGTAACTTAACTCTAGTCTTGGACCCAAACAATTGTTCAATCATAATAATATTTTATCAGTTATGTTGAAATATTAAAATTTATTTATTCAAGTTTATTGTAATTAACTCTATAATATCGTCCATTTTACTGCTTAAGTTTATCCATTTTATATCTTTATTTTTTTTTAACCAAGTTCGTTGTTTTTTCATTAAATGATAAGTATTATTAATTATCCTATGCTTAACTTGTTCAATATCTTCTAAACCTAAAAGATAATCGTCCCATTCTTTATAACCAATAATATTTAAAGTTTTATGATCGATTAAAGATTTAACTTTCTTAACTTCTTCTTCTAAGCCGTTATCAAACATGGCATCAACTCTTAATATAATTTTTTCTTTTAATAATTGATAATCAAAATTTATTCCAACAATTAAAACATTGTTTGGGATTGACTCTAATTTACTGCCTTCATTACCATTTCTTTTAATAAAAGAAATTAATCTTGTTTTATTGTGGTAATCAATTTTATTTAATGGTAATTCTAGCTTTTTTGCTATTTTTATTAACGAATCTAAAGATAACGTCTCCAAGTCTAAGTTAAGCGTATTATCCATTGTTTGAAAACTATAATTATATACAACCGAATCTATATATAAATTACTACCACCTACTAATATGGGTAATCGATTTTTATTTTGAATGTCTCTAATAGTTTGCTGGGCTAATAACTTATACCGTTGGACGTTAAAATTCTCTTCTAAATCAAGAAAATCAACCAAATGATGTTTAACATTTTTTAAATATTCGGCCGGTGGTTTATCTGCTCCAATATTCAAATATTTTCTCATATTAACAGAATCACCGTTAACAATCTCACCGTTTAATTTCAAAGCTATATTATAGGCAAATTCTGACTTACCTGAAGCTGTTAAGCCTACTACCACTAATAAAACTGGTTTTGGCCAATTAATTTGCTTTACAACCATAATGAACTATAAATCTAATGATGTTTTACTAGATCTATTTTTAATTTCGGTCTGCATTGTTGCAAAAAAATTATCAATCTGCAATGGTTCTAGATTGTTAGAGTTATTTCTTAGATCTCGTCGAATTCTTGGTAAAACAACTTTCTCGTGGAACTCTTTTTCTCCTATAACTAAAACATACGGAATTTTTAACAATTCGGCTTGTTTTATTTTTTTTGAAACCGATTCTGATTGATTGTCTAAGAAAAATCTAATATTTCCCATATGGCACATTTCAATGATTTGATTAACATATTTTAAAATCTTTTCATCTTGATTAACAGTAATAATTCTTAGTTGTTCCGGTGCATTCCAAACTGGAAAATTACCATTGGTGTGTTCAATATAAACAGCCAAAAATCTTTCAATTGAACCCATTAAAGCGCAATGAATCATTATAGGAGTTTTCTTGTCATTATTCTGATCTATATAATTTAAATTAAATCTTTCTGGCTGAACAAAGTCTAATTGAACAGTTGCTACTTGATGTTCTCTATTCAAAGCATCAGTAGCCATAAAATCTATTTTGGGTCCATAAAAAGCAGCTTCACCTTCTTGTTCAAAATATTCTAAATCAATTTTTTCGACTGCATTTTTTAATTGTAGCTGACTAGTCTGCCAAATTTCTTGTGACCCTAAATATCCGTTCGAATTATCCCTATAACTTAGTCTAACCCTAAGACTCATTCCAACTGTTTGATAAAATCTCTGAGCTGATTCTAACAAGAAAGAAATTTCATCTTCAATTTGATCAGTTGCACAAAATACATGACTATCGTCTTGAGTAATAGACCTAACTCGATTAAGTCCACCTAATTCACCGGTTTTTTCGTCTCTATAAACAGTTGTAGTTTCTAAATAACGAATTGGAAGATCTTTGTAACTTCTTGGTTGACTAGCATAAATACGTGTATGGTGCGGACAATTCATTGGTTTTAAAATTAATTGATCACTTGTTTCTTGACTATTAACTAAAAATAACTCATCTCCAAACTTAGACCAATGTCCAGATTTTTCATAAAGATCTTTTTTTGTTAAATGAGGAATAAAGACTTTTTGAAAACCATGTTTCAAGCGTAATTCATTCGAAAAATTACTTAATTCTTCCCTTAAAATTGTTCCTCGTGGCGTAAACAAAGGTAAACCAATACCAACTAAATCAGAAAATACGAACAGATCTAAACTTACTCCTAAACGACGGTGATCTCTGAGCTGAGCCTGATCTAAGGCTTGAAAATAATCAACCATTGCCTGCTTGTCTTTGAAAACATTAACATGAATTCTCTGGACTTGTTTCTTTTTAATATCATTATCTAAATAAACTCCAGAAACACTCATAATTTTAAAGTATTTTAAATCAGATACATTCTTTAAGTATTTTCCTTTAGATAAATCTTGAAAATTATCAATTTTACATAATTCTATAAAATTTTGTTTATTGTCTTGAAATAAGTTTTCAAGCTGCTTTACTCTATAGGGTTGATTAATCGCTTTAAACCAATCTAAGGCTTCAGATTGATTTAATTTAATCGATAAAAAATTTGACGCTTGAGCGATAATTTCCTTCATTTTTAATTCAATTTTTTCAAAATCAGTCTCAGAAATTGATTGAATATCAAAATCACTAAAAAATCCATTATCATTATTAAAACTATCGATCAATTGAGCAGAAGGATAAATTTCTAAAACTGCTTTATTTAAAACAAACTGACAACTATTAAAATATTCATCTATCTTCATATGGTTATAATAAACAATTTTAGTTAAGATTAAAAATTTTAATTATTCTTAAATAAAAAACAGTTGAATAATCTCGCACTTTATTCAACTGTTTTTAAAAACACTCTCGTCAAAAATTCGCCTCACAAATAATTTACCATGGTTAGTAAAATAAGGCTAGCATTTATTTGCTGTAATTTATACACCTATCTTGTGTATAACTTACTAATCATCAGCTCATATATGATATTAAGATTAATCTAAAAACTTTTTCTAAATTAAAGTTACTTCTCTATTTTTATCTATAACATCAAAAAAACTAATGTCGTAAAATATTAATGATGGTGGGCGGTATAGGATTCGAACCTATCACCTCTTCCACGTCAAGGAAACGCTCTAGCCAAATGAGCTAACCGCCCGAAAACTCTTAACAGATCTATCATATCTTATTAAGATTATTTTTTCAATGAGCTCTCTCCAAAACTTGACACTAGTTAATATTTTTGATAATATTTTCAAGTTAAACAAGGAAGTTTAGTGCGTACCAAACAAAACGGTATTCTAGATGCATTTAAATTGTTTTACGAAGAATTAGCTATTAATCCTTCAACTACAAGTAGAGTGCATCGCCTTCGAAAATCCTAAATAACGAAGTAAAAGATCAAATCCCTAGTTTTTAAAAAGACTAGGGATTTTTTTATCAACAATTTTATCGTAATTTTCCACTGGATATTTTACCACCGATATGTCAATATATAGACATGGTATGTATATATTGTAAGCATAAAACTCAGGTTACCAATAGTCGTTTGCAGATAAACTCAAATACTGTCTGGAGAAGAAGGTTTTGTCCAAACTGTAGTAACGTTATGACAACTCAAGAATCGTATTGTTTGAGTAGTCTTTTGCTAGTTAAACATCAAAAAAAGATTGAAGCATTTAACTCTGAAAAAATTTTTTTATCAATCTACCAAGTCTTAGATCATTTTAAAGATGCTATTGACAGAGCTTCATACTTAACCAAAATTGTTACTAACAAGATTTTGTCTCAAGTATCTGATAGTCAAATTGCATCAAATGAGATTTTTAATATAATTGTGATTACTTTAAGTCGTTATGACAAATTAGCAGCTAAAAAATATTCAGCTAACCATTAAACTTTAAAAACTATTTTGTTTTCCGATTAAAAACTGCCTTTTCGGTCACATCAAATTTCGACAAATATCTTTTAAACATTAAACGAGTTTGAGAATCAAAAGCCGCTAAAGAACCATAAACTATACTAGTTATGGGTAAGAATATCCATTGAACTATCATAAGAATAGATCTATGTCGTTTATATCGACTAGGTCTTGGTGGTAAAGTAATTAAGCAAATGTAAAAAGAAGCTAAAAGTCCAATAATACCATATTGTTGGACTTGACTAACGATAACGGGTAATTCATTAGCCGCTAAACTATGGGCGTTTAAGAGTGCCGGAATAAAGGCAGCAAAATAAATTAATAATGTTCCTGTTGCCCAGGTAACGTGTCCTTCAAGTGTTCGTAAAAATTTTTCGATTAAATCTATCTTGGAAATATTATTTTTATGAAAAAATCCTTTATCAACTATATAAGCTATATCTGATGCTCCGTAAGTCCATCGTCTTAATTGTATGAATTGAGCCTTCATTGTACGTAGATAACCTTCCGCTAAAACAGCATCCTGATAAATAGGTATCGTTAGGGGATAGACTCTATAATCACCATCAAACTTAAAATAACTACGCCAAAACTGATGACCATCTTCAACAATCGTTCTAACGCTCCAAAAATCCATTTCAATTAAAGCTTGCAAAGATTGAGCATGAGCCGAAAAATTTCGAGCTAAATGAGGTCTTTGAGTTTGAACAATATAAAAAAGATTATTACCTGTCGCCACAACCCTCATGAAAGTAGGTGCGTCCCAAATATTATTAGTAAACATCGGTAAAGGTTGAAAAGAAGCCCGAATAGGGTCTGGTACAACACAAAACAAATAAGTTAAAGCCATAAAGTAATTCCTGTCAGGTCTATTATCAGCATCCAAAGTTGTTATCAATACTTTTTTAGGATCTAAGCTATTTTTCTTAGCATAATCTTTAATTTGCCGGCCAGCATAAGTAATATTACTACCCTTACCAATAATTTCTCCAGGTATATTAGAAGGATGTTTAATAATCAAAAAATCTCGAAATTGGTTTTTATAAACTTTTTTTAACTCTTTAACCCTGTCTTCAGCTGATTTACCAGCTCTTGCCTCATAAGCTATAACTATAATTATTTTTTTGGAATCATAAGTACTTGCAATAATCGATTGGATGGTTGGTTCTAAGATCTCTCTAGACTCATTATAAGTGGCAATTAAAGCTATATGAACCAAATCATATGGATCTGTCTCAACTTTTCTAGTATCAAGTCTTTTAAGGTTAGAAAAATGCCATTTAGGTCGAACGATATCTTTATCATCAAAAATTTTTTTAAAATGCAGCTCATCAACCAAAGTGGTCCAATTCAGTTTTAATTGCTTTTTCATATCAAAATATCCCTGTACGGCTCTAATATCATAACCAACTGATCTGATAAAAAAAATCAATAAATAAATCAATATGAAGGCGACGGCTGCGATAACACTAAAATAACTCAAGACCAAGGGCAATAAAATTAAAGTCCAACTTAAAAAGCCTGGTAAAATTTCAAAAAAACGATAATGGCCTTTACGATCTTTTTCATAAGGAATTTCTAAATCAGTCATAATAATTAATGTAAATAAAGTAAGGAATTAGACTCGAAAATTGTTAAAATTAACAATAGGTTTGACATCATAGCAATTATTATTGAAAAATTTCTGTTAATTTTATAAACCCTGTAACTTAATAATAAATTTATAGCCAAAAAAACAAAGCCAAAAACAAAAAAACTCATAATATCTATAGAAGAACCGGTTTGAAAAGAATTTAACCCCAAAATTGGCCGATACTGAACGAAATAAGTATTAATGTTTTGACTGTTTAGGCTAATTAAGATCAATGAAAGTAAAATTAAACTTAAAAAAATACTTAAACCGTTAAAAATCAACACCAAATAATCATGAGAAAATTTATTTTTAGTAGCCATTTATCACTATAATATAACTTAAAGTAACTAAATTTTCTAGTAACCTTGGTGCGAGTAGAGAGAATCGAACTCTCGTTTAATCCTTGGGAAGGATTTGTAATAGCCATTATACGATACTCGCTTTTGGAGCCGTCTTGGAGACTTGAACTCCAGACCTCCACTTTACGAAAGTGGCGCTCTAGCCAACTGAGCTAAGACGGCAAAGACTACTAATATTATAAAATACTTCATAAAAATATTTTTAATAAAATTTAAAGTATAGATAATAGCTATTGTTTTATGTTTCAAAAACAATTATATATTAGTTTGTAAATTTTATATAAGTACACAGGCTCCTGAAGCAAAAATTCAATTAACACACTGTTTAAATCTATTTTCTTAGCTAAAACTTTAATTATTCTTATTTTTTTCTATTATTAACCGACCATTATCTTTTCTAATACTACTTCGATTCGATAAATATCTTTCAGCAATTACTTGGTGTTGATAACCTGCACGCATGTCTTCAGTAAATTCTGTTCCTAAAACTCTACTATAGTCAATATAATCGACATTATCTGACATAATTGCTTGTTGTAGTTCATGAGTTAATTCAGTATGATCTCCTCTGTGAGATGAAGCAAAGTTCTCTAGCCTAACTTTCTTATCATCATAAAGTAAAATACCAGCTGGTTTGTGTTGACTCCTAGCAAATACTTTAAACCACATACTAGCATCCTTGCGAGGTGCAACAAACCACATATTTTCAACTGACACTTCTATATTACTTTCCATCTTCTCTGCCTCATCCAGGATATGTTCATAAGTTTGCCAGTCTTGTCGACTTAAGCTCAATAAATCCTTTACATTTTCAGCATTTAGTTTAGTTATAATTTCTGACAACTCTTGGCCCGCAAATTGAGTCTCACTTAAACGACCAGTATCAATGGCTGCCTGTAGCCATACAGCAGCAACAGGAATATCATTGTCTGTTTGCTGCAACAAATCAGGACTAAATCGAATCTTACCGTCAGATTCAACGGTATAGAAATCTCGTAACTTTTTCTGGTAGTCGGGTTGAATCAGTAAATCATTCTTTACTTTATAAAGCATGGGTTCATTACCAAGTTGACGATCTGTTTCTGTCTGCCATTTATTTAAAGCAGACAAGTTGCCAAAAACTGAGTTAATCTCACTAAATATGCCAGTATCTCGATATAACTCAAGCTGTGTCTTGGCATCATAAAACTTTGTAGCTTCTATACTGCCAGACATCTGCAATACTTCGTTGGGTGCTGGACGTGATGGAACAGCTAATTGCTGATTATCGCCCAAAACAGCTTCTGGAGCTGCGATAAAACCAGCCAAATGATATCTGTCACCGGGCAGTGCATCTATGCCATTCATGCTCCACGAAATACCCTCATATCCTGAATTTCTTTTAACTAATTGTGTGTCTCGATCTTCCGTTTGGGAGACTTTATTTTCTCTTTCATAAAGTGCTCTTGCATTCATTAAAGCACCACTATCAATAATCCTTATTAACTGTTCTGTACCGCTACCATGATAAAGAAAATTACCTGAGGGAAAATCATGAGATAACCTAGTAAGTTCATCAGACGTAAGTGAAGTAAGATCAACAGTATCTTTCAATAGTAATTGAAACTGTTCTTTTTCAATATCATCAGCTAAATCATGATTTTTAACATATTCACTAATTGGATCTTTAAATAATCGCTCCTGTTCACGACGTTTTTCTTTAATAGCATTAAGGTATCCATTTTTTTCCAAAATATCTAGAGCTTTAAGGCTAGCTTCTTCTTCGCTATATCCATATCCTTTAAATTGGTCAATTGAATAAGTTATACGTTCATTAGCTCCCTGACCTTTAGTGGGTTGCCATACTCCGGTTTTTTCGGCTTGATTTTTAAACTCTTTTAACCTTACATCTAATTCTTCATCTGATTTCATATAAGGCTTCATGGCCTCGACTATAAATTTTAAGTCTTGAGCTTGTCTATGCAACTCCCTAGCTTGTTCGATTGACATAGAATAATCACTAATATATGGATCAACATTTATTTGAGCAGCTATTTCTTGAGATGATTTAGGACTAATTTCCATAAATAAAATTACAACTTTTTATATTTGATTTTATATCAACATTATAGCATAGTTATCTTTATGCGTCAAGGTGTTACGGGTCCATAGTTAAACGTTATTTCAATTTTTAAATTCTGGTTTATATAGCTAAGTATTGTTGGTTTTGCCTGCTCGAGTAACTTTTCGACTTTTAAACTTAATTCTTTATGATCGCCCACAACTAACTTAATATGATATTATCAACTAAACATATATTTATACACTAATTAAGTATCTATAGCTTGTTGTTTCTCGGAAGTTTTATCTCTTAATGTGACCTTATTTAATAACATCTGAACTTTATTCAAATCTTTAAGTGGATTTATTTATTAATATCATTGACCTTAAATTTAGTCTAACTAAGTTTATTTAAGCTCAAATTTCGACAGAATTCTTTTAAATATAGCAGCCCTGTTCTTTGATAGTTATACTACTCTTTGTGTCTTTGTATATGACTAATACCTGTATGCCAATAGTATAACTTGGCGGGCTCGACCGGATTCGAACCGGCGATCTTCTCCGTGACAGGGAGACGTGATAGGCCAACTTCACTACGAGCCCAACTTATAAATAATAGATTATCATAAAAAATTATTTATCCAAAGAATTAAAAATTAATCAAATAATCAGGTGGTGACAACTTTTCGATTGGTGTAATATAAAAATTAATATTTTTTAAATTAAATTCAATGTTAGAAAAAGTTACGGTTGGACCATTAATCGAATCAACTTTCAGTATTTGTAAATTATAACCCGTATTAATTATCGGCGATATAGCATCTTTTTTTAAACTAAATAATTCCGCTACCACTTGAGGATAGAGGTTTTTATTATTTGCTAAAATAGGCTGTGGGTACTGGCCACCATTATTTTTAGTACTAAGATCATCAGAATATTTTTTGGCTAAACTTGCGAAATTTGCGCCGTGCTGAAGCTGACTTAAAACTGATTTTGCCAGATTAACGGTTGGTGTATCTAATTTATAAACCACCGCCTGCTGTAAAAGCTCATTTTTTAATTCTTGTTTAAAATCATTAATATTCCATCCCCAGAAATCTTTCAAAACATTACTCAACACTTCATTGTTACCACCTAAACGATTTTCTTTTTGAAAATAAATTACTTCTTGATTAACTTGATTATTGGAAACGCTTAAGTGATACTTTGTAGCCAATTGTTGAGTATAAAAATTAGTAATAGCTTCACTCATGGCTTCTTTTTTAAGATTCTGTAGCTGAAGCTGATTAATTTTTAAGGAAAAATTAACTTGTTGTTGAGTCTCATAATAATGAACATCTCTTCTTAATTCAAACAAATAACTCTGATAAGAAACAAAATTATTACCTATTTTAGCAACCGGAAAAGGTATAACTTTAGTCACATCATAAACAAAAGTAGACTGTGATTGAAAATAATATAACTCTAGACCCATAAAGATAAAAAAAGCAACTAACAAACTAACGAAAAGACCAACAGAGATTCTAACTATGTTATGCTGACTATGTCTTAATGGATAAATATATTTTCGGGCACCCTTTAAAACATTTTCTCTATGCTCACCAATAGTATCATTAGTGATTTTAGGAATGACCGAAATAGCTTCCTTAAAACGATCATTTTTTAAGTTTTTTCTAATAAAAAATGTTTTCAATTTATTTAAAAAAATAAATTTTTTTTTCTTATTCTTCATTTTGATCCATAGTTTTAGTATCGGCTAATTCCCTATCCACTATTATATCTAAACTCCTTAATATATTCTGCATTTTTTGTTGAATTTTGCCTGGGTGGTGGACATCGTGAATCACTAAATCACCAAAAAATGTTTGAACTTTTAAGGAACCAAAGCCCAATAGAGTTTCTTGCATTCCAGACAATTCATAACTAATTGTTTGAATTTGTTCTAACTTAATACTAGACATAGAATGATGAAAAAAACCTTTTTGAATAGTTTGAACAAACCTCTGATTAGTGACAATAAATAAGCTAAAATACCAACCAATCCAACTAGGCATTAAAATTAATAGTCCTAATATAACTCCGAGAAATAATCCACCGAAAAAAAAACCAAAACCTAAACCTGGGTCAATAGCCGTTGGAATAACACCAATCAAAGGTCCTAATAAACCAAAAATTAATCCTTTTCTCATAACAACTGGATGTTTTCTAAATATAAATAAAACTTTTTCATCATCAAATTGTTCATCAAAATATTTAACTTTAGCTTTTCGAGAAGATTTTTTCGAATCCATGACAATCATTGTATCATTTAAAATAAATTACCGATAAATGTGGTGCCTCCGAGAGGATTCGAACCTCTAGCTTTTCCTTAGGACGGAACTATTTTATCCATTGAACTACGGAGACTCTATTTTTTTGGTTGAGTAAAAAATTCATGTACCAGTTTATAGTCAACAATTTCACTTTTATCAAACCAGTGGTCAATTTCCTGTTTGGCCTCCTTAACTGTAGCCGAAGCATGAACTATATTAGCTACTCCTCGGCCAATACTAGCCGAAGAACCATAGTTAACGTGCGCAAAATCACCTCGAATCGTACCAGGTAAAGCAGATTTTGGTTCAGTCTCACCTACCATTTTTCTAACTGTTTCAACGGCTTCAACACCCTCTAAAACCATGGCTATAACCGGTCCGTCCATCATACTAGCTAGTTGACTATTAAAAATTTCATCCCCTTTTCTGGTTTTTAAAGAACCAATTGTTTCATAATGATGATAGAGATGGTCTTTAGAAGGTTGCAACATTTTTAAAGCTACAATTTTAAAACCAGCCTGCTCAAATCTAGTTAAAATTTGACCAACTATACCTCGCATCACAGAGTCAGGCTTAAATATAACTAAAGTTTTTTGCATATTTAATAATATTTTAACAGATAACTTAAAAATTTAATATAATATTAAGATGAATCTATCACAGTTGAAAACTGATTTTTTGGAATATCTAGAAATTGAAAAAAACCGATCTCAAAAAACAATTGAAAATTATGATCATTACCTAACTAGACTATTAGATTTTGCTGGAGATATAACTATTCAAGAATTAAATGATGATTTAATTAGAAAATGGCGCATTTGGCTCAACAGACTAGGAACCAATACAAAAGAAGAACTTGATAAATCTACTCAAAATTATCACCTAATTGCTTTACGTGGTTTTTTAAAATATTGTCAAAAAAGAAATTTAAATTCACTACCTTCAGAAAGAATTGAATTAGCTAGCGTTAAAAGAAAACAAGTCACTTTTCTCAATCGAGACGAATTAAATAAATTATTTAATCAACCTAAAATCAATAATATTATTGGTTTAAGAGATAAAAGCATTCTGGAACTGCTTTTTAGTTCAGGCTTAAGAGTCAGTGAATTAATCAGTTTAAATAAAGACAGCATTAACTTTGAAAAAAAAGAATTTGTCATTCGCGGTAAAGGACAAAAAGATCGGCCTGTTTTTGTAAGTGACGAGGCCGTCAAATGGATTAAAGAATATCTGTCGAAAAGACAGGATCAAACCAAAGCTTTATTTATACAATATTCTAACCATCAGAATAAACCAGATAATAGTGGTAACTATAAAAGATTAACCACTAGAAGTGTTCAACGTCTTGTTAACCAGTATGCCTTAATGGCTGGTATCAATAAACACGTTAGCCCTCACGTTTTAAGACACTCGTTTGCCACAAATCTTCTCATGAATGGTGCTGATATTAGAAGCGTTCAAACTATGTTAGGTCATAGCAATATAGCAACAACTCAAATTTATACTCATATTACAGATGCACATCTAAAAGAGGTCTATCAAAAATTTCATGATAAATAAATTTAATAAAGAAATATATCGTGAATAAATAATCTAAAATGCCAAGAGAATAATTGAACTAAAATTGCACCTAAAATCAAAAAAGGCCCAAAAGGTATTAAAGATTTCCGGTTAGCTTTTTTAGTTAATAAAAGAACAATACTATAAAGACTTCCTATAAAGGATGCTAAAAACAAAAATATCAGACTGTTGATCGGTCCACCTAAAAAAAATCCTAATAAAGTACCTAGCCTAACATCTCCACCACCAATCCACTGGCCTTTAGACAAAATAAAAGTTAGATAAAAAAGACCACCACCAATTAATAAACCAACTAAACTACCAACAACCACTGAACTAAAGCTTTGATCTATCGTAAAATAAAACAAAATTTTATAAATAAAAGCAAGTCCAAATAAGACGTAGATAATCGAAGTTGGCAAAATATACCATTTCAAATCATAAATAAATAAAGCTACTAATCCAATCAAAATCAATAACGAAATAATCAATAAAAAAATACCGTTGGCAGAAGCTAAACTATACGGCCAAAAAAGATAAAAAATAACAAACGTTAAAGCGGTTAACAATTCAACAACTGGGTATTGCCAATTTATCTTTTTACGGCAATAACGACATTTTCCTCCCAAAAGCAAATAACTAACAAGTGGTATTAAATCCAAAGCATTAAGTTGATGTCGGCAATTTGGGCAAACTGATCGACCATTAACTATCGACAATGAATTATCTAAATTAATTTTATTTAGATCGGCTTCTTCTTTTTGATGTAATCGCCATTCCAAAGCATTAATAAAACTACCAAAAATTAAACCAAAAATGAAAATAAAAAATATGTAAAAATATTTCAAACCAATTTAAGCGTCTATACAATTATTAGCACTATAGTTTTCAGCTCCAGAACTAACTTCTGTAGGATAATAAATCGCAATTTGGTTAGAATTTGACTGTCCAGAACAAGAATAACCAATATCTAAATAAATTGTTACTTTTCCTGTACTAGTAGCAGGAACCTGTCCTGCATTTGGATCTTTAGCAATTGTTACGGATGATTGGATCTTGGCTACGGATTGAATATCACCGTTGGTCGTTCCAGTTGGTGAACCAATTGCTTCTTCACTACCATTTTTAATAGCACTGAAATTAGCCATAGTTGGAACAAAACCACCATTATTAGATTCAAAATCGTTAATAGCTGAAGAAAGAGCTTCAGCATCAGATTTAATATTGGTATTATTTGATTGTCGTTGTAGGGCTGGTACCGCTAAAAGAACTATTAATAGAATCAAACCAGCAATAGCTAAAACTATCATCGTCTCAACTATAGTAAATCCCTCAGATTGAATTATTTTTTTTGTTTTCATTATGCTTAATGCCCCCTTAGCATATTAAATGGTTATGTTTATTTAAAATTACCATACATATTAATAAAATTCAATATTTTAATTCCCAACATTACTAATTGCGCCCGATGCTGCTAAGCTATAAATCGGTAATAAAACAGCCGCCACAATAATTAAAGCAATAATACCTAATAAAACCATCATTACAGGTTCGATGATAGTTGATACATTCTTAATAATTTGATCAACTTCATTTTCATAATAAGTAGCGGTTTTATCTAACATATCTTCCATGGAACCAGATTTTTCGCCAATTTTAATCATACTAGGTACCAACGACAAAATATAAGGTTCGTTAACCAGTGCTTCACCAAGTGATTTACCACCCTTAACTTTATCAGCGGCTAAATTGATTGAACGAGCAATATGAACATTAATCACGCTATTGGCACAAATTTCCAAAACTTGTAATAAAGGCACCCCAGCTGCCACTAAGGTAGAAGCAGTTCGAGTAAATCTAGCCATATATAGTTTTTGAAATAAATTTTTTATAATTGGTAGAACTAACTTTGATTTATCAAAAAAAGACCGACCAATAATAGTTTTTCTCCAATAACCTATAAACACAACTATTGCCACAACCACTAATATAACTATCCACCAATCAGAAGTTACAAAATTGGATAAATCTAACAGTATTTTAGTTTCAATTGGTAATGAAGCACCCGGGAAACTAACATAAAGTATTTGAACTTGAGGCAAGACTTTAACTAACATAAAAACAACTATTGCCACCATAACAAGTAAAACTATGGCCGGATATGTCATTGCACCTCTTAATTTTGAAACAACATCAGCATCTTTTTCTTGCTGAATGGCAATTCTTTCTAAAGACTTATCTAAAGTTCCAGAAGTTTCGCCAGCCGCTACTAGATTTTGAAAAACTGGATTAAAAGTATCGGGATATTTAGCTAGAGCTGTTGAAAAAGATTGACCAGATTCAATCGTAGTAGTAATATCAGCTAAAATAACTTTCAGTTCATTAGAAGTAGTTTGTTCTTCAACAGTTCTAATAGCTTGTATTAAAGGTAACCCAGCATTAATCAGAGTACTTAATTGTCTAGCAAATAAGACTCGATCTTTTGATCGAACTCGACCTAAAAACTTAAAAATGCCGGGCTTTGTAGATTTTGATCTAGTGATTAACAAAGGAGATAGTCCTTGAGATTGAATTAATTTAGCCGCTGAAAGTTCACTTTCAGCTTCTACGGTAGCTTTAACTAATTCACCAGAGCTACTATTTCTAGCTGTATAATTATATATAAACATTTACTCTCTCATTAGCCTTTCTAATTCTTCAAAATCAACCGCGAATTCTTTAGCGGCTTCAAAACTAATAGTACCGTTTTTAATTAAACCAACTAGAGTTTTATCCATTGATTGCATGCCAAATTCAGCTCCGGTTTGAATGACAGCTTCTAATTGATGAGACTTGCCTTCTCGGATAATATTTCTCACAGCTGGTGTAGCTACTAAAATTTCAGCTGCAGCGATTCTACCACCACCAGTAACAGGTATTAATCTTTGAGAACAAATAGCCATTAAAATATTAGATAATTGCGCTCTAATTTGAGATTGTTGATGTGGAGGAAAAACATCAATCATTCTATCGATAGATTGGCTAGCCGAATTAGTGTGCAAAGTAGCAAAAACTAAATGGCCGGTTTCGGCAATTGTAATAGCACTAGCTATCGTTTCAAGGTCACGCATTTCACCCAACAAAACAACATCTGGATCCTCTCTTAAAGCCGATCGAAGAGCTGCACTAAAAGAATAAGTATCGTAATGAACTTCTCGTTGAACAACTATTGATTTGTTAGAAATATGGGTATACTCAATCGGATCTTCAATAGTAATAATATGCTTAGATTGTTCCAGATTTATTTTTTTAATTAAAGCTGCAATTGAAGTAGATTTACCAGAGCCCGTTGGCCCGGTCATTAAAACTAATCCACGAGGATATTCAGAAAACTTATTAACAACCGCTGGCAAGCCCAGTTGTTCAACCGAAGGAATATCATTATTGATATACCTTAAGGCGGCAGCTAAATTACCTCTTTCGTGAAAAGCATTAACTCTAAAACGGCCCAAATCACCAAAAGCGAAACTAAAGTCAAATTCCTTGTCCTTTAAAAGAATTTGTTTTTGATCATCATCAAGAATAGAAAAAATTAATGCTTCTACACCTTCTTCATCTAAAACATTACCAATTGAAGCCGGCGTTAAACCACCATCAATTCTTAACATTGGCTTTAAACCAACCTGAATATGTAAATCTGAAGCCTTTTTTTTAACAACTTCTTCTAATAATAATTCAATTCTCAAACCATCTTTCATCTTATTGCCCTCCCGATGATGCTACTCTATCTATTTCTTGAATTGTTGTTAATCCTTTTAAAGCTTTTAAATAACCATCTTGTCGCATAGTTATCATTCCTTCTTTTTGAGCTTGATGTTGAATTTCACCACTTGAAGCTTTTTTTAAAATTAAATCTTGAATAGTATTTGTGACTTCAAAAGCTTCATAAATCCCCAGCCTTCCCTTAAAACCACCCGGACTACCAGGAACATTGATGCCTCTTTTTAAAGTATAAGCTTTTTGATTAAAAATTGGCAAATTATCATAACCTAAATCTTGTGAAACTTTATTAATCTCTTCAGATGATTTTGGTAAAATATTACCTACTATCTCATTAATAGCTGTCAGTTCAACTTTACTGGATTCATATTGTTCATTTTTTTCGCCAATCTTTCTAATCAAGCGTTGACCAATAACAACCTTAATAGTACTAGCGATTAAAAAGGGTTCAACACCCATATCTAATAATCTAGGTAAAATACCAGCCGCTGAATTGGTGTGAAGTGTAGAAAAAACTAAATGGCCAGTTAAGGCAGCTTGAACAGCCAATTCAGCCGTTTCATGATCTCTTATTTCACCAACCATTATAACATCAGGATCTTGTCTTAAAATAGATCTTAAACCAGCTGCAAAATTAAGACCGACCTCACTATTAACTTGAATTTGATTAATCCCATTCATTTTGTATTCTACCGGATCTTCCATGGTCACAATATTAACACTATCACTTTTAACCTCTGACAATAAAGCATATAAAGATGTTGATTTACCAGAGCCCGTTGGTCCTGAAGTCAAAATCATGCCTGAACTCGCTTTAATGTTTTTCCTAACTACTCTTAGTGTTCGACCAAAATAACCCATATCCTCCAGTAACAATGAAGTACTTGTTTTATCGAGCAATCTAATTACAACCTGTTCACCCCAAATAATCGGAGAAATAGCAATTCTTAAATCAATTTTTTTTTCTCCTACTTGTATGGAAAAATCTCCATCTTGAGGCACTCTGTGTTCATCAATTTTTAAATTAGATAAAATTTTTATTCTTGAAATTAAAGAAGCTTCTGTATTTTTTGGTAGTTTCATTAATTCTCGTAAAATACCATCCACCCGAACTCTTACTTTAAGACTATCCTCTGTTGGTTCTATGTGAATATCACTGGCTCCATTGTTGGCTGCATACTCTAAAATAGAAGATAAGATTTTACTAACTGGTGAATCTTGAACAATAGTTTTTAAATTTTTGTCATCAGTTAAATTAGTCGAACTTTGATTATTTTGTTGATCTAACTGAGATAAATCTTGTTGATTAATATTAACTTTATATTGTCTTAAAACATTTTTTATGCCTTCTTCGCTAGCTAAATAAACTTGAATAGATTGATTGATTTTATTGGTTAAAAAATCAATAGCCTGTATATTATCAGCTTCTAGCATAGCTACAGCCAATTTACCTTTTAAAGTACCAATTGGTACCGCCATAAAATGTTCAGCCAAATCTTGTGGAATAATATCTAAAATCTTCTGATTAATAATAACATTAGTTAAATTCACATACGGTAATTTCTCAATTTTAGCAATATATCGTGTTAATTGTTCGTTATCTATATATTTATCCTGAATCAAAATACTAACAAAAGAAACACTCTTATCTTTAGACTTTTGGATAATTTCATTTAATTGATCATTAGTTATAATCTTATCTTCAATTAAATATTTTTCTAATTCTGTTTGAGAAAAAGTAGATAAAAGACTCATAATTAATTACTAGTTGAAGGACTAAAAGGCTGTTGATTGTTGTTATTAGAAATCTTAATATATGGTGATAAATCAATAGAAGATTTATTAAAATACTTTGATTGAGGTCTAGGAAAATAACTTCTAATAATTGGAACTTGTTCAACCTGATTTAAGCTACCTCTAGAAAAAAGATCCTTGGGCAAAATAACTGCTAAGGTAACGGAAATCACCAGAGCTACTAATAATATTAAATAATCGCTTTGTTTCATACCTATTCCACCGTTATATTATTAATTTTAAATTGAATAGCTGGTTGATAGTAAGTTTGACCAGTTACATTCAGTGTTAAATCATTTTGACTACCGGTAATATTAGCAGTAATTATATCAATCGGTGTAGTAGACTCTTTTAAAGTAGTGATCAATCTCTGAATAATAGGATATGGAGCACTGACGCTAAACTGAAAAGGTATGACATTAACCCCAGAACCAGTATTATAACTTGAAGAGGAGGAAGCATCAGTACCAGAAATACTATTAATTAAGACTCCTTGACTAGTTAATAAATTTTGTAATGTAGTAATAAACTGAGTGAAATCATACGAACTTGGCAAAGCATCTAAAACAATTTTAGCATTATTGCCACCATTGTGACTGTTTGGTTGTGTGCTTTTACCACCAATAATATTCACCTTAGGACTAATAAATTTTTGATAAGATTTAGTTAAACTATTAACACTAGCCGTATCTTCAATTAAATTATTTAAAGCTTGTTTTTGTAAATTAATTGTTTTTTGTTGATAATTATATCTCGAAATTAAACTATTGATTGAACTAATGCCAAATATCACGATAAATAAACCGATACTAGCAAAAATCACAATAGTTTTAGTGAATTTTTCAATTTGATTTTTTTTAACAGATTCTGTAGCCATTTTATTCTCTTATTTATTACTAGTCTTAATATTGTTAGGATTATTCTTAAAAATTACACTTGGTTGATCTAAAATTGAACGAGTGGTTACTAAATTTGGTACATTTAAATGAACATTATCTTGATTATTAAAAATATCACTATTGAAATTAAGTGTAATATTATAACTAGCGTCTTGATTAGGGTTACTAGAAGTACTGTCATAAGAAAAACTACTCAACAATACATTCGAAAAAGCAAGTTTAGTTTGTTTTTTGTTATTGCCAAAATAAAAATTAGTATACTTTAAAGTATCCACAAACTTATTAACAGTGCTTAAACTATTGGAAGAACCTTGAATAGTAAGTGAATCATTAGAGAAATCAAGACTTATTTGAGAAATATAAGCTGCAGTTGGAGTTAACTGATTTAAATAACCAAACAATCTAGTTAAGCTTGGTGACTTGGATTCTATATTGGGTAAACTTGTTAATTGATTTTGAATTGTTAAAATTCTATTTAAATTAGTGTTACCGGTCAAACGAGAGCTATCAGATTGAACAGTCTGATTAACATTATTTAATTGATTTTTTTGAACTACACTAACCAAAATAAATAATACAATAAATACTATTAAAACTAATGAAGAAGCAATTACCGAAACCAAAACTACTATCTTTTTTAAGAATTGAATTTTTAAAAATTCTTTTTTTATGCTTGGAATTAAGTTAAATTCAATCATGTTTGCCTCTGAGCTAGACCACTAGCAACTGAAAAAATATAAGAATAAGACATTAATTCAGTCCTGATATTTAAATCATAATTAACATTACCCCAAGAATTTCCTAATTCAACATTAAGATTAAAGCGATTAGCAATCAAAATTGGTAATTGAGGAATAATACAGGCAAATCCAGCCACAATAATTTTAGAGAACTTAATACCTTCATAGCGGCTATAAAAGAAATTAATTGATTTCTCAACTTCAGAAAAAAGACTATCAATAGTACTAGTAATTGATTGAAAAATTTGACCATCTAATTTATCTTGATCTGCTCCAAATTTAAATAAGTATTGCTCTGCTTGAGAAATTTCAATATTTAAATTTTGAGCAATCGAATTAACCAAAGAACTACTGCCAACCGGTATAGTTCTAATGATTCTAGGAATGTTATTGATCAACATAACTAAATCTGTACTATTAAGATCCATATAAAAAATCATTTCCGGCTCTGTAAAGCTCAAATTAACCAAAGACCTTGTAAATGCCATAACGTCTGGTTCAAGTGCTATGATATTTAAGCCCGCCATTTCAACTAAATCAAGTAAATAATTAGCGTAATTTTTAGTTGTACTTGTCAACAAAACTTCAACTTTATTTTTGTCTTTTGGTGAATCACCTAAAACCGACCAATCAATAATTGAATCATTAATTGAAGTCGGAATAAAAGAATCAGCTTGATATTGAATAGTTTTAGATAGTTCAGCAGGTTTTAATCTATCTATATCAACAACTATATTAAAAACCTTATTAGAATGAATGCCAACAGCCACATTTTTAGTATTAATACCCGACTTTACATAAAGATCTTTAAGAGTCGAAATAATCTTATCTCTGTCTGTTTTACTTTCACTAAGCATTAGTTTAGGGCTAACCGGCGTAAAACTATAATGAACTAGATTTTTCGATTGACTGTGGTTCAACTGAACCATTCTAATAGAGTTTAAACCCAAATCTAGTCCAAAGAAATTTTTATTTTTAGCAACTAATTTCATACCTAAAATTATAACATAAGCTTAATCAAAATATTCAAAATTGAATTAATCCCTAAAACCACTAATTAAGCAGAAGGTAGTATTAATTTCCAATTACGAACTAAACTTACGTTACATAATGTCATAAATTAATAGTGTCAAATAAAAATAATTAAACGATATTTGTAACCGAACTAATGACCAAAAACCTCCACGAAATTTCCTATAAATTTAAACTTTGGCATCAATAATTCTTAACCCATAATCTTTGAGAAACAAATCACTACTTAAAAAGGATACTCTTTCAGATAAGGCCTGAGCAATTAGCATACGATCAAATGGATCACGATGAAGTAACGGTAAAAGTTCGTATTTATATATATGACTTTTCAAAAGCGATAAA
>JAKBVU010000003.1:8562-15120 GCA_021841155.1 bacterium | reverse complement strand
GGTTATTTTATGTCACTTGAGATAGGTATAGTTGGTCTACCAAATGTCGGCAAATCTAGTCTGTATAATGCTTTAACCAAAAACGAAAGTTTAGTAGCCAATTATCCCTTCGCTACTATTGAACCAAATATAGGTATCATTAATGTTCCGGACAAACGCTTAATTGAGCTACAAAAACTTTATCAAGCTGAAAAAATTACACATGCGAATATAAAATTTGTTGATATCGCTGGCTTAGTCAAAGGTGCTTCAAATGGTGAAGGATTAGGTAATAAATTCCTAGGACATATCCGTCAAGTAGATATGATTCTTCAAGTAGTTAGGATTTTTAAAGACAAAGACACCGTTCATGTCAATAACAATATTAACCCTCAAAACGATATAGATATCATCAATACCGAACTGGTTTTAGCTGATTTAGAACAAGTCAATAATCAGCTTAATAAAATTATTAAACTAGCTAAAACCGATAAAACGGCTCAAAACAAACTTAATCTTTTGTTAAAAATTAAATCAAGTCTAGAAAAAAATCGACCAATCTGGTTAGAAAATTTTTCTCCAGATGAACTCATAATCCTCAAACCGTTTAATTTCTTAACTTTTAAACCAATTATTTATGTTTTTAATATTGACGAAACAGAGTTAAATAATTCAAGCCTACAAAAAGAACTATCAAATTTAGTTAAACCGTCAAAATGCTTATTTTTATCCGCTTCACTTGAAAACGAATTAAAGAACCTTGAGGATGATGAAATTAAACAACTTTTAAGAGATTATCAAATCGAAGAATCCAGTTTAAACATTTTAATTAGTCAAGTATACGAAACTCTTAATTTGCAAAGCTTTTTAACGGCTGGACCGAAAGAAGTAAGAGCTTGGACAATCACTAAAAATACTCTGGCTCCAGATGCAGCTGCAGTTATTCATAATGATTTTAAAAAAGGTTTCATAGCGGCTGAAATTATTGATTACAATGATCTTATCGAACTTGGTTCAGCTCTTAAAGTTAAACAAGCCGGAAAAATTAGAATAGAAGGCAAAAATTATATTATGCAACCAAACGATATTGTTAATTTTAGATTTAATTTATAAGCAATATCCGACCTAATGATAAAATAATCTTTTTTTTAGTATTTATTTTATACTGCTCTAAAAAGTGATTGTTGTGACTTAATTTAACTTGATCTAAGATAGCCCTTTGACCGTAAGATCTTAAATCTTCTAATTGGTTTGTTGTCTCAAATGATTGGTTGCTTTGATTGATTTCATTATTTGTGACTAAACCAGCTTGTAGTTTTAAATACAGATCAATTTTTTTTGATAAAATCGATAAAGAATCTTTTTGTTCATTAGCCTGCAAATTACCTAGATTCTTATATTGAGATATTAAACTCTGGACTTGAATAACAAGGTTTCTTAATTTAATTTTATTAAAACTATTAAATTTTAAATTTTTAACTCCTAAAGATATCGACATTGAAGCACCTATCAATCTATTATTATAAAATATTTGACTGATTTGTGTAAAACGAACATCTTCAATCGTTAAAAACTGAAAAGGCTTTTTATCTACTAATAATAATCGATCGTTGGTGATCACCAAAAGAGCATAACCACCCTCATAATAACCATTAACACATTCATAAATATTTTCTTCTGGCATTAGTATATTAACTAATTCATTGACTTCAGCATTATTGCGGAATCCAATCTTATAACCGATTAATTTTAATTGTTCTTGAACATAATCCCTTGTAACCATTAACATCCCTCCGATTACAATTATTATTATAATCATTAGTTATTTTATGATCTGTGCAAACAATCACTGAAATTCAATGTTATTTATCACAAAAACTAGACTTTTAATAAAATTATAGACATAATAAAGATTATGTTAGCGACAGTCCAACAATCGACTGAACTAGTGGGACTTTTTAAAGCTGCTGGCAAAAGACAAATTTTTAAAAAAAATAATATAATCATCTCTCCTCATACTATTCAATCTGACATTTTTTACATTGACCAAGGTATTGTTAAAGCTTACGATGTTACAAAATATAACGAAGATAATCTATTAATCATTAGAAAAGCTGGTGAAATTTTCCCCTTAATCTGGGCTCTAACCGGTCAAGAAAGACAAATAACTTATCAATCAATTTCTAATAATACTCTAACTTGGCAAATCAATCGTGAAATTTTCCTCGAAAAAGTTAATCAAAATCATGATTTATTATTTCCTTTATTAGATATGACACTAGAAATGTACCGATTACACAGTGAGAGAATATTAAATCTAGAATATCGAACAGTTAGAGAAAGAATTGTTTCATTTTTGTTTACTATGTCACAAAGATTTGGAATAAAAAATGATCAAGGTTTAATAATTGAGTTGCCCTTAAGACATCAAGACATTGCTAGCTCAATTAATTCATCCAGAGAAACTACCACAAGAGAATTAACCAGTTTAACGAAAAAAGGTTTAATTGATTATAATAGAAATTTTATTATCTTAAAAAAACCAAAAGAATTATTAAAATTTATTAATTAATTCTTCCAATTTAAAACAATATTTTCGATAATACCAATAACTTTATCAAGATCAGGTAGTTGATTATCGTCAAAATAACGATTGACATCAAAATCATTATCATCATTAACCCACAAGCAAAAAATTTTATCTGCGTTAGCATGCATCCAATCAACTGCACTGACATCAGCAATTGGTGTAGCTACTATCAAGTTTTTAATCTTAAGAGGTTTTAAAAAATCATAAGCTAATTTCAACAAAAGATCACCCTTTAAACCATCAATAGTTAAAATTACATTTCGATATTTAATTAATTCTTTTTTAGCTAAAAAACTATCTCCAACTAGCGCTGTCATTTCTCTAATTTTAGATAATTTTTCTTCTTCAATAACTCCTCTATATTCTTGTAAAATCTCACTAGATTCATTGGGAATTAATTTATCATTATATACAAAATTTCCTTCAGAAGTTATCCCTCCAACTGAAATTGGTTCATGGGGCAAAAAAATCTCTTCCTCTAAAAGCAATAATAGTGGTGAACACAGCTCTTGAGCAATTTGAGAACCAACTAAGACACCGCCAATATTTAAAGCCAGTACAACACAATCTTCATACCGAAAATCGGCTAATAATTGATTGGCTAATTTTTGACCAGCCGATTGTCGATTAATAAAATGCATAAAATCATTCTAATCTAAAAAGCTAAAAAGCTAAATTTTTTTTAATAAATAAAATCTTTCTCGATTACCTTTTCTGCCAAAAATCATAGAATCAGATTTATCTAAAATTAAAAAATTTTTAAAAAAATTATTTTCAACTTTTTTTAAAATATCTCTTCTAATATGATCATTTTTAATCACCCCAAAAGCATTGAGATCGTGTTTAGATGTTTCAAATTGTGGTTTAACTAATAAACAAATTATAGTATCTTTAGAAGCTAAAGAATAAATTTTATCAAGAATATGACTAATTGAAATAAATGAAACATCGATTAAAATATAATCAAAAATTTCTTTAGTTATAAAATTTCTAACATCAGTTTTTTCATGTAATTCTATTTTTGGATTACCTATAAGACTTGGATGAAGCTGAAAACTACCGACATCAACAGCAATGATTTTTTTTGCACCATTTTTTAAACAATAGTCTGTAAAACCCCCAGTACTACTACCAATATCTAAAATAATTTTGTTATTAAAATCTAATTTAAATTTGTCTGCAATTGAAGCTAATTTTAAAGCACCACGGTTAATATAAATAATTTCGTTATTAAGTTTGACCGTATGATGCTCATTAATAAAATAGCTTGGTTTTTTAATCACTACATCATTAACTGTTACATAGCCAAGTTTTATATAATTAACGGCTTGGGATCGACTAGACGTTAACCCCAATCTAACTATTTTTTCATCCAATCTCATTAATTATTTTTTGATTCTTTCTCTATATTGTCCAGTGGTAGTATCAACCGAAATCACATCTCCAATCTTAATAAAAGACGGTACTTTTAAAATATAACCGGTTTCTAAATTGGCATCTTTAGTTACAGAAGTACTAGTATCTCCTTTAATTGCTGTTTCTGTATAAACTACTTCTAAATCAACATTCTTTGGTAACTCTATGTTAATTGGTCGATTTTCATACATTTGTAATTGAACGCTTTGTCCAGCTACCAAATAATTAATTTTATCTTCAATTAGATTTTGATCAATTTCGAACTGCTCAAAATTTTTATTATTAATAAAAACGTACGTACTTCCATCTTGATACAAATAATCAACAATCTGATTATCTAAGTCCGCTAACTCTAGTTTTTCATTACCCTTAAAAGTCTTTTCTAAAACTTTACTGTCGATCAAGCTTTTGATTTTAACATTAACAATCGATCCGCCTCGACCCATAACTTTTTGATTATAATTAATAACTTTAAATGGTTCATTATTAAATTTAAAAATAATACCTTTTTTTAAATCAGTAATTCCAATAGACATAATTTACGTCTCCTTCTTTAAAATTAATTTTAAATTAGTAACTTGTTCTAAAAGAGAATTGGCTTCATTCTGATTTAATTTGTTTAAACTAACTTCACTCATTATCAAGCCACTAATTTGATCTAATAAGTCCAAAGCCTGTTTAAATTGGCTACTATTAACAGATTCATTAACCAATATGATCGTTTTTTGTAATTTTGTTTTAATTAAGTCATTCGAGTTAGAACCACCAAACGAACTGATAAAACTGTTAGTTAAATTATTGCTAATAAGTTTAAATATATCTGTCGTTAATTGACGCAAAGGTTTCTCAATGCTTTGATTCATTATTTTAACTGGTTGCAATAAATGGCAATAAAGCTAAATGTCGGGCTCTTTTGATTGCTCTAGCTAGATGTCTTTGTTGACTTTCGGTTAAACCGGTTTTTTTACGACTTTCAATTTGACCATACGAATTAATATATCTTTGTAGGGTTTTAAAATCCTTATAATCAAAATAAGGCACTTCGACGTCTTGTTTAAAAATTTTAGCCATATTCTACTTACTCCTTCATTTAAATTAAAACGGGATGTCGTCTAAATCAATTGGTTCATCGCCAATATCATCAACGGTCATCTCATTTTTTTTAGTAATTTTTTTAGTTTTTTTAGTTTCTTCAATCGGCACAACAGTTGGTTCTAAATTTGAAACTGAACTAGATTCTTCACTACTGCCTCTTGAATCAAGAAAAGTTACGTCAGAAGCTAAAACTTCAACCTTAGAACGTTTTTGACCGTCTTGTTCCCAGTTTCTGCTCTGTAATCGGCCTTGTACTAAACATTTTCTACCTTTAGACAAATATTGGTCAACTCTTTCTGCTAATGGTCCCCAACAAACAATATCAACAAAATCAGTTGCTTCTAACCATTCACCATTACTATCTTTATAACTACGATTCAGAGCTAAACCAAAGCTAGTAACCTTTTGACCTGTTGGAGTTTCCCTTAAATCAGGATCTCTTGTTAAATTACCCATTAAAGTTACTTGATTTAAACTACGTGCCATGTGGCATCCTCCTTATAAGACATATGTCTTTTAAATTTTAATATAATTATTAAATAACTCTTATTGAAAAAAATGTCAAGATTTTTTATTGTCTTCCTTTGTTTCCTCAACATTATTATCTGTTTTACGATTTTCATTTTTTTGTTTTTTTTCTTGTTTAAGTTTTTCAATCTTAGCAATTTCTTTTAAATCTTGTTTTACTATTAAAGATCTAATAACTTCACTTGTTATGTTTAAAATTGATTCAACCTGATTGATATTTTTAGGATCAATCGAAACTTGATAAAAAACATAAACAGCGTGTTCATGTTTTTTTATCGGGTAAGTTAATTTTTTCTTACCCCAGTTATCAGACGATAAAACCTTACCACCTAAATCCGTAAAAATTTTTTTTACTCTTTCTTCTGCTTTGGTTAGATCTACCTCTAAACCTGGATCATATAAAATTGTAATCTCATATTGATTCATAAAGTTACTCCTTTTGGATTATAACCCGTACATCTTTAATCACGAGTTGAAGTTAATAATTATTAATTATAACATAAATGTTAAATTTCTGAAATTATTTCATCAGAGTCTTGGTTGTCTTGGTCCTGTAATGCATCTTGAGTAATCAAATCGTCTAAACTCGATATTAAGACTTCTCTTGGTCTTGAACCATCAGCAGGCCCAACAATACCTTTCTCTTCCATGGTTTCAATTATTCTAGCTGCTCGTCCGTAACCAATCCTCAGTCTTCTTTGCAATAAAGATGTACTAGCTTTTTTACTTTCAATAACGATTTTAACCGCATCATGCCAAAGTTCATCATCACTTTCCAGATAATCAGCATTACTTGAATCATTAGTTGTAATACTGCGTCCATTTTTTCCAATTTGAACCTGCAAACTAGTGACTTCATCATCATAATTGGGTGGTTGTTGTAAACGAATGAAATCTGTCACTTTAGCTGTCTCTTCATCTTGGATTAAAGCCGCTTGAATACGTTTTGG
>JAKBVU010000003.1:0-7856 GCA_021841155.1 bacterium | reverse complement strand
AATAAACTACTAATTCTAACAGTAGCTGGTTTTAAATTTGGCACTTCAATACCAACAGCCCTTTTGCCCGGAATTGGAGCTTCCATTCTAATCGAATGAGCAGCTAGATTTAAAGCTAAATTATTTTCCAAAGCTGTAATTTTAGTTAGCTTAACGTCAGATGGTGGTTTAAGGGTATATTGAGTAACTCGTGGACCAATATTGGCTCCTTCCATTTCAACGTTGATTTTAAAATTAGAAAAAGTATCTCTAATTAAGGTAGCATTTGCATTAACGTCACCAGCATCTGCTTTATCTTGTTTTTGATTTAGTAAAGAAATAGATGGATATTTCCAACGATTATCACGAGTTGTTGTTAAGGCTTCGTGCATATCATTAATAGAGGTAGGCTGAGCACTGTTTCTTAAATTAGTAATCTTAGCTGGTTTGGAATTAGATAATTTATCGTGATGAATAACCGGCACACCTTCATTGAGATGAAAAGATTCATTACTATTTTGATTTTTTAATTTACTAATCTCACCCTCTAAATCGACTGGACTCAATTTAATTTGTCGTATAAATTGCCAAACATTTTTTAAAGATATCGAAAAAGCAAAAAATATCGATAAAATAAATGCCAACAATAATAAAACTGAAGCTGGTATAACACTTAAAATATTTAAGATTAAACGACCAAAAATCTTTCCAATTTCTCCACCGTGACCACCAACATAAAGCCCAAAAATATTTTTAGTTACAAATGTTACTTGAAACCAAATTACAATTAACAATAAAGCTACAAAAATATTAATTAATTTTTGTAAAGGAATTTTATGATTAGAGGTTATGAATTTATAAACCGCAACATAGATTAAAAACAAAGAAACAAATCCATAAGTACCATAGCCGAACAAATCAAATGTTATTCTATACAAATAATTCGGTAAACTTCCACCAAAATTAAATACTCCCAAAAAAATAAAAATAGCTAAAAAAATCAAGAATATCGACCAAACATATGACCAATAAAAAGTCTTATTTAAGTCTTCTATTTTTTTATTTTGTTTCTTTGTTTTTTTTCTTTTTGGCATTTAATTACATAATTTCATATTTTTTAATTTTAATCAATTCTAGCATCTTGAGTTAATAACCTTGTTCTCATGGCTTCAAATCTTTTTTTCTGTTCATCGGCAATTTCTTCAGCTGATTTAGTTGTATTTTCTTTACTTGGAATTTTATTATTATCTTTTTTATTTAAACTAATGACATTAACAACAGGAATAATTATGGGACTTCTTTGGGTTTGATCAAATAAATAATGAGTCACATGATCTTTTAATTCTAATTTAAATCGATCTAAATCAACTCTTTTAAATCTCTGAATAACAGCCCGTTTCAATTCATTCCTCAATCCATTCATAATTTCTTCATTGTCTCTCATATAAATAAAACCACGACTAATAATGTCAGGACTCGTTAGAAGATTGCTTGTTTTACGGTCAATTGTCAAAATAATAGCCACTAATCCTTCGTCGGCTAACAATAAGCGGTCTTTAATCACAACATTGCTAACTATTGTACCGACTTGATCAACCAAAACTGTACCATGAGGTATTTCACCCAACATTTTCATTTGAGTTTTTGTAAAACCAATCATCGAACCATTATCCAAATTAGCTGTATTCTGACGACTAATTCCCTGTTCGACGGCTAATTCAATATGGTATTTTTTAGCTGTATAATCACCATAGATAGGAATAAAAAATTTAGGTTTAATAATATTAATCATGTCTGCATATTCATCTCTCGAAGCATGACCGGAAACATGTAAAGGACCGACTCCATCTAATTCATGGGTTTCATGTCTAAACACTTGAACACCTTTTTTTAATAAATCATCAGTCATTGTCCTAATTTTACCGTCATTACCCGAATATGGAATTGGTGTACTAGAAAGAACTACTGTATCCTGTTCTTTTAATTTAACATATTTGTGTTCTCCGTTACTCATTCTTTGTAAAGCAGAACTTGGCTCACCCTGAGAACCAGTACAAACTACAACCAAATCACTATCCTTAACTGTATTAACTGATGATATTGGTATAAAAGTGCCTTTTGGGACCTTAACAAAACCATGTCTGACTGCCATTTCTAATGTAGATATCATGCTTCTTCCATCCATAGCGACTTTTTTATTATGATAAACAGCAGCATTGATAATCATTTGAACTCTGTTCATATTGGTTGAAAAAAGACCAACAAAAATTCGACCCGGTGCTTGATCTAAAATATCTCTAAAACTTTTTTCAATACTTGACTCAGAAGGAGTTCTACCTAATCTTTCTGTCGTAGTACTTTCACTTAAAAGTACTAAAACACCTTCTCGACCAATTTCTTTTAGACGATCAACATCACTCTTTTCATGATCTAATGGTTGAGGATCAAATCTAAAATCTCCAGTATTAACAATTCGGCCAACTGGTGTATCTAAGATTATGGAAGTACTTCCAGGAATTGAATGAGTAATCCTTACTAGTTCGACAAAAAAAGAACCAATCTTTAATTTTTCATGGGTGTTTTCGTTCATAACAATAGTTTTTAATTCAAAACCATCTGGCATTTCTAAACCAAAATTTTCAAAAATTTCTTCCACCCTTCCTATTGTAAATTTTGATCCATAAATAGGTGCCGGACACCTAGGAACAATGTGGGGTAAACCACCAATATGATCTAAATGTCCATGAGTAATGATGTAAGCTCTTAATTTATTTTTAATTGATTCTAGATAAGTAATGTCAGCAATAGCATAATTAATACCAGGTAAGTCAACACCTAAATCGTTACCACAATCTAAAACTACTGCATCGTTTTCATATTCGACTAAAATCATATTCTTGGAACCACCGCCGTCCATGCCACCTAAACCAACAATTTTTAACAAGGGTTGATCATCAATCAAATTAGCTCGCTTAACCATATCTGGATTAGCTGTTTGATACTGATTTACTATTCTTTGAGCATCGGCTTGATTTCGCCTTTGAGCCCTAACAGCATCTCCTTTAGAACTACTCATTCCAGAGTTATTTTTAGAATTATTATTTTGATTCAATTTTTTTTCCTTCCTCAATTTTAAACATAACTTTTTAAATTCTTAAAATCATTTTCTAAAACTGTTTTTAATGCTCTATTGTAAATAGTGGCAGCTGGGTGATAAAGAGGTAATAATTTAAAGCTGTAATTAGAAAATTTTAAGTTGATTTTTTTAAATTTGATTGTAGTTATTTTACCATGATTTTCGTTAATAGTTAAACTTTTATCAAAAACACTTAAACTGTGACGACCTAAAGTCACCAAAACACTTGGATTGATAATTAAGATTTGCATAATTAAATAAGGTAAAAACAAGTTCTTTTCTGCTTCCGAAGGATCACGATTATTGTCAGGTCGATACTTAACAATGTTAGTAATATAAGTTGTTTGTCGATCTAAACCAATCTGAGATAAATTTTGATCAAGTATGCGACCAGCAGTACCAATAAAAGGTCGACCACTTAAATCTTCTTTTTTACCTGGAGCTTCACCGATGAAAATTATTTTAGCATCTAGATTGCCTTCACCAAAAACTAAATTTTCAGCTGATAAAAAATTTTTTTTAAGCTTTTGATTACTACTTATCATATCCTGTACAAATTTAATTTGCTCAATTTTAGTTTGGTAGTTATTGATTTTTTCAAAAATTAAAAAATCGGTTGGATTCATAAAATTAAATTTTACGTAATTTATAAAATTTTAAATAAAAACGATTAATTGCGCTACCAAAAATTAAAAAGTCTAATATATATAACAATATATTACCCTCGTGAATAGCTAATCTAACTAACAAAACACCAATCAGTATTTCCAATAAAATAATCAATAAATTAGATAAAATAAATTTTTTAGTCATTTACTTTTTTCATCGACAACTGTAAACGACCCTTGTCATCTATTGCCAATAATTTTACGTCAACCTTATCTCCCTCTTTCAAAAAATTTCGAGGGTTATCAATTCTTTTATCAGACATCTCTGAAACATGAACCAATCCATCTTTACCTGGTAAAATTTGAACAAAAGCACCAAAGTCTAAAACACTAACCACTGGAACGTCCTTATACACTAACCCCACTTCAGGTTCAGCAACGATACTATTAATATACTGTTTAGCGGCTTCTATTTTCTTTAAATCGGCACTAGCAATTGTAATTAAACCATCATTAGCAATATCAATAATAGCACCAGTTTCAGCTGTAATTTTCTGAATCGTTTCTCCGCCCTTACCAATAATTTCTCTAATCTTATCTGGATTAATTTTGATCGATTCAACTCTTGGAGCATAAGGACTGAGCTCTGTATTTGGTTTTGATATAGTCTTTAGCATGTGTTGTAAAATAGTAAATCTACCTTTTTTACCTTGCTCTAAAGCTTGTTTTAAGATTTCAACCGGCAAACCCGGCACTTTCATATCTAGTTGTAAGGCTGTTATTCCTTTTGTGGTCCCAGCTACCTTAAAGTCCATGTCACCAGCAAAATCTTCGGCATCAGCAATATCACTTAAAATAACCACTTTGTCCGAACTCATCATTAAGCCCATAGCAATCCCACTAACTGGAGCTTTTAATGGAACTCCAGCATCCATTAAAGCCATACAACAACTACAGGTTGCTGCCATTGATGTCGAACCATTCTGAGACATTATCTCTGTGACTGATCGAATTGCATAAGGAAATTCAACTTCAGATGGTAAAACAGGACTAATGGCTCTCTCGGCTAAATAACCATGACCAATTTCTCGACGACCAGGACCAGATAATCTTTTAACCTCACCAACCGTATAACCTGGTGCATTATAATGATGAAAGAATCGTCTTTCACCTTCTTTTTCCATAGTATCTAGGGTTTGCGAAAAACTTAAAGGTGCTAAAGTTATCGTATTTAATGCTTGAGTTAAACCTCTTGTAAATAGACTGGATCCGTGTACTCTTGGCAAAATTCCTACCTGTGAACTGAGTGGTCGAATTTCATCAACACTTCTACCGTCAGGCCTAATACCAAATTCAATAATATTTTCTCTGACGTCTTTATGAATATTTTTTTCAAAAGCTTCTAGGTAAACTTTTTTCAATAATTCGAATGACTCTTGGTCTAATTCTTGAGATAAAAAGGTCATAAAATCATCTTTTAATTGTTTGATAAGATTATTTCTTTCAGGATAAGGTTTTTGTAAATTTTTTCCCATCTTGCCCTTTAACCATTTTTCAGTTAAATCAAAAACCTGCTTATCAATGGCAACCGACTGATAGTCCAAAGTTTTTACAGCAGCTTTTTTAACTAGTTCTAATTGAATATCTAAAGCTGGTTTCATGGCTTTAACAGCATAATCAATTGCTTCGACCATTTCTTGTTCAGAAATTTCATCTGCCCCAGCTTCCACCATCATAACTCCATCGTGATTAGCCGCAACAACCAAATCTAAACCACTTTTAACAATATTCCCGGGCGTATCAAAACAAACAAAACCATTGTCTCGTTTAGAAACTCTTAAACCTGCAACTGGCCCTTTGAATGGTGCACCGCTTAACATAAAAGCAGTACTAAGAGCTATCATCGCAATCATGTCTGGACGAAAAGAAGGATCCATACTTAAAACAGTAGCTACACCCTGAACTTCATTATGATAATCTTTAGGCCACAAAGGTCTGATCGGACGATCGATTAAACGTCCAATTAAAATTGCTTCATCGGAAGGCCTACCTTCTCTTTTTATAAATCGACTACTGCTTATCTTGCCCGAGGCATACATTTTTTCTTCATAATCAATGCTAAGAGGAAAATAATCAATATTACTTGCTGGTTCATCACCAATCATAACGCTTGCCAAGACAACCGTATCACCATATGTGGCTAAAACAGAGGCTGTAGTACGAAAACCAATTCGATTAATCTCTAAACTTAATTTTCGATCAAAAAAATCTGTCTCAACTTTAATAATATCTTTACCGCTAGGATTAATAATTTCAGGCATGTAGTCCTTTCTAGTTTTTTTAATATTTTTTTATTAAAATAAAAAACTTAGTGTCTAATGCCAAGTTTTTGCACGAGATCTAAATAATTTTGAGAATCACGACTAGCAATATATTTTAATAATCTTTTTCGTTTACCAACCATTTGCAATAAACCTCTTCTAGTCATAAAATCATGTTTATTGATTTTCATATGTTCAGTTAACTGGTTAATTCTATCAGTTAAAATAGCCACCTGAACATCAGCACTGCCGGTGTCTTTAGAGCTACGAGCATAATCTTTAATAATAATCTTTTTTTGCTTAGAATTTATCATAATTTAGATCATTTTAACAGATAAACAAAAATAATACAAATAACTTGCACTTACTTAAAAATACGGTGATTATCTTGATTACAAGTAAGGCTAAAAAGTTATATTAAAGACACAAAAACTTGGATTAAAAATTGGTGCACAAACTAGATAACAAGTGGTATTATTTTGAGACTTATTTAAGATTTTTTTCAAGCTAAATGATCCAATCTAGATCTAATACTAAAATTAATATATTTAAGTATTTATCTATGGATTAACGACTAATACAACCAAATCAATCAGATCTATTAGGCTGTAATACTTTTTTATTATAAATGCATCAATCATCTAAAACGATAAACCGTGAGCTTAAACTGTGAAGCAAATAAAACTATTACTAAGTTCTAGTATCTAGAGACTAAGGTCTGGTCGAATATGCTCATAAAAAAATCTATAATACTATCCAGGGTTAAATTTTTATCATAACAATTGCATGACATTATTTTTTGTAATTATTTCTACTGGGATTCTATAGGTATTTGTAAAACTCTTAGAACCAATAGTGGAACTTTGTTTTGACCATTTAAATTCGTAGGCTTTAAACATATTTGTACCCTTAATCACTAAATCAACTTCTCTGCCTTCTGTTTTGCGCCAAAAATACAAATTATTCTTGTTTCCTTGCATAAGATTTTTTTTGGCAATCTCAGTAATAATCCAATTCTCAAATAAAGAACCAATATCACTTCGTAATGGTGATAAAGAAAACTCTTTAAGTAGCGCATTTCTTACACCAGTGTCCCAAAAAAATATTTTATTGGATTTACTGATCTCTTTTCTTTGATTCGTACTAAAACCTCGAAGACGAAAAATCACATAAGATCTTTCTAATAAATCTAAATATCTCTCTACTGTTTGACGAGATAAATGTAAAGTTCTTTGTAATTCATCGACTACTACTTCGTTACCAGCCTGATATGCCAATAACTCAAGTAAACGTTTTACTGGCTCTGGAGATTTCACTAGGCCACCCTGTAATACATCCCGTAATAAATAATCGGAAGTAAGATTCAACAGATATTTCTCTTTATCACCAGAAGTAACCGTTGCAGGGTAAGAACCATAAACCATTTGCTGGAGTAAAAGAGTTTGAACTTGATCATTAAACTGTTCGGCAAGCATTTTTTGTGTTATTTTTGGAGAATACCAAGGCTGAATATGAAGTACTTCCGAAAACAAAAGCGGAGTCAAATATTGTTTTTCATTTCTACCCGTCAATGGTTCAGAGGCTATATCGAGTAAATCAAGACTTGACGACCCTAGAAGTACAATTTTTATAGGTAGGCGGGCATCATACCAACCCTTTACTATTCTACCAATTTCAGGAAACGTTTGTGCTTCATCTATAACTAAGAGTTTTGGATTACCCAAAAATTTAATGGCTTCAGTTGGATTAAGAGTGCTGGCAGCAGACAATCTTGCTTTATCAACAGATATATCACAATTCAATAAAAGACCA
>JAKBVU010000018.1:8310-9905 GCA_021841155.1 bacterium | reverse complement strand
GTTAGGCTTCTTAACCATTTTTCTGTTTGTTCAAGATTATTAAAACGTTGATTTAATTCACTGGTAAAATTAATGCTTTGATCTTGATTTGAAAAATTACCAATAACTTTGAAAAAAGTAGTTCTTTTAGTTTGTCTAATTTCTCTTTCTCTTTCAACAATCAATCTGACGGCTACAGATTGAACTCTTCCGGCGCTTAGTCCTGGTTTTATTTTTTTCCATAAAACTGGCGATAACTCATAACCAACTAGTCGATCTAATATTCGTCGTGCTTGTTGGGCATTGACCATGTTCATATCAATTGTACGAGGATTTTTAATAGCATTTTCAATGGCATTTTTAGTTATCTCATGAAACACTATTCTTTTGGTTTTCTGAGGATCAATTTTGAGGATTTGACTTAAATGCCAAGCAATAGCTTCACCTTCTCGATCTTCATCACTTGCTAACCAGATAGTTTTATTTTTAGCAATTTTTTTTAGTTCATTAACTACTTTAGTTTTTTCAGCTGGTACTTTATACAGAGGTTTAAAATTATTTTCTATATCTATGTTGAGACCCTTAGATGGTAGGTCTCTAATATGTCCAAAACTACTTTTAACGATAAAATCATTACCAAGAAAATTTTGAATTGTTTTAGCTTTAGCTGGACTTTCTACTATGATTAAATTTTTATCCATAAATATTTACTTAATATTATTTTACCTAATAATGCAAATTTTAATTTTAATTCCTGACTTTGTTTAAAGATAATTTTGATAAACCTTGTAACCAATCCAAACGCCTAAAATTCCTCCGACTGTACCTAATAACATACTCCAGCCTCCTAAGAAATTACCATTATCTAAAGCGTATTGACCGACCAAACCCCCTAGTGTGCTAAAAATTAAGACGCTGATAGTTATAGTCAGTTTCATCAATGAATAATTGTAACACATTACGTGCTTATGCTTAAATATTTAAAATTTAAATTTGTAAATAGTGCAATATTATTAATTAGTATTGACATTATGTCATTTTTTTGCTAATATATCAAATTGTGAATCCTAATTAATAGGATTCTTGCACATTATCCCCTTATCTAACAGATGTTAGATTGTTTTAGAGAGGTAATTATTTAATAACCCTCTGTTAAATGATTACAAAAAAACTCTCTAAAACATACTAACCCCTTTAACTAAATAGACATTTTTGTCTCCCCGTTCAATACGAGTCTAAATGATGACCTTTTGGTCGACACGATTATAGATTTATATATTTTTTATCGATGTTTCGTGGGGTGGGTTGAAGGGTTTTAGAGATAATTTTTTTAAATTATCTCTTTAAAGAGTCTCCGGCGGTGCCCACCCCCTCCGGAGACTCTTTTTAGTTTAAAAAACTTTGAGAGTATTGGATGAAATCACTGTTGAATTACCAAAGATTAATTCGTTAATCATTACGGTTATTTCATTATAGATTAATATTAAATTATCTTTTTCGTTTTGATTGAATTTTTTTAATACCACTTCAGATGCATTTTTAATATTTTCTTGTTTAATGCCAACCTTGATTCGGTTAAAGTCTGGGCTATTAATTTCTTGAATGATTGAATCTAT
>JAKBVU010000018.1:5887-7509 GCA_021841155.1 bacterium | reverse complement strand
ACAAATATAACTGGTGCCCAAGGAACGAAATCAAAGTTAAATTTTAATTGACTAAAAATTTGATCTCTACTAAAAGCCGTCTTATCAATTAGTGTATCCCATTTTGTAATAGTAATAATTAGACCTTTGCCAGCATCTTTGATCATGCCGGCTAATTTTTGATCAAGTTGAACGTTAAGTTCATTAGCATCTAGTACCAAAAGACAAACATCTGATTGTTCAATAGCCGAAACAGACCTTAAGACTGAAAATTTTTCAATTCCGACTTGTATTCGACCACTTCTTCTAATTCCTGCCGTATCAATTAGTTCAATATATTCATTATAAAATTTTATTTCATTCTTATTAACATCTCTTGTAGTTCCGGCTTGATCTGCGATAATCGCTTGTTGTTTATTACTAATAGCATTAAATAGAGATGATTTACCAACATTTGGCCTACCTATTAAAGATAATTTAATAGATTTATTTTTTTTAACATTAGAAATTTGAGGTATTAATTTAACAGTCTGAGTCAGTAAGTCATTAATTCCTCTTTTTTGAACTGTTGAAGTTTCTATTATATTTTTTAATCCGAGTTGTTTAAAGTAAGTTTGGTCATTTTTATTAGCTTGGTCAATTTTATTAATAATTAGAATGGTCGGTTTTTGACTTTTAAACGCTAGTTTTGCAATTTTTCTATCATCATCAGTAATCACAGTATTTGTTTCAACTAAAAACCAGATTATATCTGAATAATTGATAGCATCTTTAATCTGTTCTTGAATAGTTAATTCAAAATCATCTACAGGATCTTTAACTCCTGCCGTATCAACTAGCCAAAAATTATGTTGCTTATATTCGGTCAATTCAATAATACTATCTCGAGTAGTGCCTTCTTCTTTAGCTACTATAGCTCTCTTTTGTCGAATAATAGCATTAAATAGAGATGATTTACCAACATTTGTTTTTCCTATAATTGCAACTACTGGTATTTTCTTTAACATTTTAAAAGTATACCATTATTTTAGTGGAAAGATTTTTGTTGTTCCTCTGGCTAAATCATTAAGCTTAAATTGAGCGAATCTTATTCTATGTAATTTTATAATTTTATAATTTAAAGCCTCAAAAGTACGTCGAATTTGACGATTTTTGCCTTCGTACATAGATACTAAAAATTCATTTTCACGGTTATTGATGTTTTTCAAATTTAATTTAGAGATACCAAAATTTAATTTAACACCATAATTAGTGATTTGGTAAAAATCATCTTCGCTTAAATTCTTGTTTAATTTTATTTCGTACTGTTTAATTTTTTTGAATTTAGGGTTAGTTAATTGGTCAATTAATTCATTATCGTCAGTTAAAATTAATAAACCAGATGAACTTTTGTCTAACCTACCTATATAGTTAAGATTTTTAAAGTCTTTAGGTAAAATATCGTAAATAGTTCTTTGTCCTTGACCGTTTTTACTAACAATATATCCTGGGGGCTTGTTAAAAAGAACAATTTTTTTTGATTGTTTTAAGTTGATTATATTATTGTCTAAATAAACCGTATCTTTATCGTTAACTTGATCAAATAATTGAGCAAATTTGTTATTAATTTTAATTCTTTTTAAATTAATTAAGTTATCGGCTTC
>JAKBVU010000018.1:3565-5306 GCA_021841155.1 bacterium | reverse complement strand
CCTAGTTTATCTGCTCTATCTTGATCGTCTGTTTGTCCGAGTGCTGTTAACATAATAATTTTTACGTTATTTAAAGTTGGAGTTGCTCTAATAATGTCTAGCATTTCAAAACCACTAATTTTTGGCATCATAACATCAGATATAATAAGATCAGGATGTTCATTTTTAGCTACAATTAAGCCTTCTTCACCGTCGTGTGCAGAAACTATTTCGAATCCTTCTGCCTGCATTCTTGCTTCGTAGATATCCCTTAAATTATTGTCATCTTCAACTAATAAAACTTTAGACATTACAAGATCCTATCTTAATTATTAAACTTATGGTTAAATTATATCATACAAACTTTTAGTTAGGTGTAATAGTGTTGTTTTTAAGATTTATGGCTTTTTCGCTGGATAATCTAGGTAGATTAATAAAAAACGTCGTACCTTTATTAGGCTCACTGTTAATCCAAATTTTGCCAGAGTATAATTCTATGATTTTTTTTGTTATAAATAAGCCTAAACCCGTTCCACCGATTGTTCTAGTAGCTGAATTGTCTACTCTGTAAAATTTTTGGAATAAGTGAGGAATATCGTCCTTAGGTATGCCAGAACCGGTATCCTTGACATAAATTTGAATCAAATTATTGTCTGCCGTTACACCTATTGTTATTTTACCTTGTTCAGTGTATTTGACAGCGTTATCATATAAATTAGTGATTGCTTCATTGAATCTATCAGGATCAACGTAGGCATAGTATAAAGGTTTGATAGATTTATTTTCATTGAGGTTATTAACAGAAGCGTCAATTCTGTCGGCAGAACCGATTAAAAATTCGCTAAATAAACCTTTTTTAGTCGCTTCGAATTTAAGATCGTTAGAAACTTGTTCTAAAAAACTAACCATTTCAACTACAGTCGGATGATTGACTAATCTTCCGTCTTCGGCCTTAGAACTAGTTAATAAATCTTGGAATAACTTTCCTAAATGTTGAATGGTTGTATGGGCTTTATTGAGATAATCTCTGGCTCTATTATCTATAGTGGCGACCTTTTCGTTAAGGGCCAAAGATAAATATCCTTCGATGGCCGCAACAGGTGTTCTCATCTCGTGTGATGCTGTAGAAATAAAATCGGCTTTTCTTTGTTCTTCTTCCCTTTCACTTGAAACATTTCGAAAACCAATTACTAAAGCAGTTACTTCATTTTGATTTTTAACTGGTGAAATTGATAAATTAATTGGAATAAAACTATTTGATCGAGTTTGAAGATAAGCATCATTATCTCGTATGATTTCTTGCGTTAAAAAAGCTTTATCGATAGGATTTTGATCTTGAGAGTATGGTTCGTTCTTATTATTGACTAATTTTAGAACTAAATTTATGTTAATATTCAGGGCGTCTTCTTGTTTCCAGCCACTAATTTTTGATGCTGAAGGATTAAAGAGCTGAATATTTTTATTATTATCAATTAAAATTAGACCATCTTCGATTGTGTTAATAATAACAGCTAGTTTTTGCTGATTATTATTATCAATTAGAGGTTGGGTTGATTGACGGGGTTTGTTTTTAAAAAAAATCATAGCTGTCTTTTATTATTATGAAAATTTATAATAAAGTAAACAAGCTTATGCTTAGAAGGCATCAGTTTATTAATTAATTTATGTTAATATTAATTTAGTTTGGCCCCTTCGTCTAGTGGTTTAGGACGTCAGGTTCTCATCCTGAAAATCGCGGGTTCGAATCCCGCAGGGGTCACCA
>JAKBVU010000018.1:0-3080 GCA_021841155.1 bacterium | reverse complement strand
GGTATGTATAAAATAAAAAGTACATTTGATGAAGTCTGGCTTGATGAAGTTTTTTATGTTGATTTTTATAGCATTGAAATATTTGGCAAAACAAAACTTGGACAATTACTACTTTTTGCAAAACAAAGTCAAAACAGAAAACTAATTCATGAAATTGCAGACATAATTAAAAACCCACTTTTGAATGTGATTAAACAATATAATATAGATGGCATAGGCTTTATACCCCCAACAGTAAAGAGAGAGATTCAGCTCATAAAGTTGTTACAAAATAGGCTTAATCTTAATCAGCGAATTATTAAGATAGATAAAATTAGAACATCCGTGACAGTACCACAGAAGACCCTTACTAAGCTAAAAGACAGGATCATTAATGCTAGCGAAACAATGGCACTTAACGATTCAGTTGTATATGAGAATATTTTGCTTGTTGATGACGCTCTCGGCTCTGGAGCTACCCTTAATGAAATAGCCAAAAAAATACGCCAAAAGGGAGTATGTAGGGGCAAAATCATAGGATTTGTCATAACTGGTAGCTTCAAAAGTTTTGATGTTATTAGTGAAGTCTAGACGTATATTTGTTAGCCGAGGATCTATCTATTTTTTCTGAGATCTCGATCTATTCATCTACTAAAGTGTTCCAGGATAAGAACATTGAGCTCATTAAGTATCAAATTGACTTTATTGTACTGTTTTGATAATACTGGTTAATGACTACTAAACTACAAGTACCTATCGACAGTGATATTAGAGATGGCCTTGAGATACGTGCAAAAGAATTAGGCTTTGATTCTGTGCAGGCGTATATACGATTTTGGGCAAAAGCTGAAGTTGAGGGGCGAAAAGTTGATTTAGGCTCACCGTCAGTAACATTAAGTGAAAGCGCAGATAACCGATATGAAGCTGCGATTAGCGAAATGGCAAAAATGAGAAAAGCTGGCAAACTAAAAACATACTCTACTGTTGGAGAGTTCATGAAAGATCTGAAGTAGTGAAACCTATTCAAAGAGACAAAAACTTTGATAAGCACTTCAAAATTCGAATTACCCCACATGAGAATTCAGTTAATCAATTTGAAATAAGACTACAAATGTTCATGATAGGAGTTAGAGTTAACCCGCTTAATGATCACGGTTTAAAAGGTAAAAAAAGAATGTTTAGGGCTTGGTCTGTCGCAGGAGATGTTAAAGTTGTCTATAGAGAAACTGATGAATATTACGAGTTCTTAGATATGGGCTCACATAACCAACTGTATTAAGTTTCTCTTTTGGTTTAGAAATAACAATGGTTCACACACACTACTGCGGGATACTGTCATGACCACTGTTCTCCTCGCAGTGATCTTTTCCAGTGTAGTATCTTCGAATAGATTTAGTTCCAATTTGATTCGATGTGGCTCACTACAGCGTTTATGTCATTAATGGAGTAGTGTCCATCGTTAGTTATGGCAATAGCTGGTGAAATAAGTCTGATGGTTTGACGTATTATTGATTTTATGGTAATATGTAAACTAAATAAGGAGTTAAATATACCAATGGTAGTAATAATTAATCGCTAAAGTCGTTCACATAACATCTGTGTAGCTTTGCTATTAATTGTTTTTTCTATCAATTTAACTCTACTATAAAAAACCGAGCAGTTGTGTGGCGATATTCGTTTAACAGTGCTCGGTTTTTTTGTTAGGAGCCTTTATGTTTGCTTTGCAACACATTACAAAATCATATAGTGGACAGACCATAGTTGATGACATTAATCTCGTCGTTAATCAAAGTCAAGTTATTGCGCTTGTTGGTGAAAATGGCGCTGGGAAGACAACGCTACTGAAAATACTTCTCGGCGAGATCCAGCCTGATAGTGGAACTGTTGTGTCAGACCACGAAACCGTTGGTTATGTTCCACAAGAACCGATTTTCGGTAAAACTATCGAAGCTAGCTTTGCTCGTGACGTTGAATCTTGGCAAATAGATACTGCGATGGAAGCTGTCGGTTTGGTTAACTATTCTAAGACTATGTTGGCGGCAAAACTTAGTGCTGGTCAAAGAACGCGTCTAGCATTAGCCCAAGTATTAACATTAAAGCCGACAGTGCTATTATTTGATGAACCTACAAATAATCTTGACGCTCAGGGTCTAGAATGGTTGGAGCAATTTATTCGCAAGTTCCGAGGTAGCGTAGTTTTAGTTAGTCATGATCGAACCTTGATTAACTTGGTTGCTGATAAAATCGTAGAATTGCATAACGGAAAACTAAAACAATATGGTGGTAATTACGATTTCTACAAAGCTCAAAAAGCAATTGAATATCAGTCTGAGCTAGAAAATTATCAGGCGATTATAGAAGAGAAAAGACAGCTTAAAAAAGCTATTATTACTCAACAAGAAAATGGCCAACATGCTCATCAACACATGAAGTGGTCTGATAATGACACGTCTCAACGTGATTTTTTCAGAAACCATGTAACTCGAAAGTATGGTCAACAAGTTAAAGCTTTAGAAATGCGGTTAGGACAAGTCGAAAATGTTGAGCACCCGGAAATGGTTAAGAATTATATCGTGTCATTGGATGGTGACGTAGAGCCCAGTAAACTTGTACTTCGATTGGAAAATATCAGCAAGTCATATAGTAAACCGATCTTGGATTCCGTGAACGTTGAGCTTAGAGGTAACGAACGCCTGCATATTAAAGGCGTGAATGGTAGCGGTAAAACAACACTACTTAAAATTGCGGCAGGATTGCTTGAAGCTGATAATGGTAAGCTGATAATCGGTGAAAAAGTTCAAGTTGGTTACTTTTCACAAGATGTTGACGGATTAGATTATACGATAATAGGTTTTGAGAATTTGCTAGTTACAGGTGCTAGTTCGACCGCTATCTATCGTGAGGCGAGAAGTCTAGGATTAACACAATCTGACTTGAAAAAGAAACCCAATAGCCTGTCACGCGGCCAACAAGCAAAACTGGGTTTTGCTAAACTACTCCTTAATTCCAATCAACTATTGATCCTAGATGAGCCGACTAATCACCTAGACATACTTACTCGTGAACATATCGAAGAAGCACTTCAACAATATAAGGGTGCA
>JAKBVU010000017.1:7598-10081 GCA_021841155.1 bacterium | reverse complement strand
AGAAATAATTTTAAAAAGAAAGTTTATCAAAAAATAGGTTCTGATGCGTTTGTACGAGAAGCCATGTTAGACAGTTTTAAAAAAGTCGTCACTCAAGATATCAGCGAAGATGCTAAGTTAATTAAAATACCTACTTTGTTAATTTATGGACAAGATGATCAAGCGACACCGGTAAAATACGGTTATATTTTACAGCGCAACATATTAAATTCCAGGTTAGAAATTTTACCAAATTGTGGTCATTTTATCTATCAAGATCAACCCGAGCAGTTAATTAAGATAATTCGAGGATTTTTAAATGTTTAAACCATTAACAAGTCTTTATAGTTATAAGTTTCCGAAAGTCGTTACTTATATGTTGCAGGTTAGTGAATACGATTTATGGAATTATTTGAAATGGTTGAATCGAACTAGAGACTTTAGTCAAATTATTAAACGAAAACAATTAGTTTATACTTCTAAATCTAAACTAATTTATGGTTTTTTGGTGGTTGTCTTTATTCTTCAAATTTTATTTGGATTAACTTTAATTTATCTAGGTCTTTTTCAACATTTAAGTGGTGGAATTTATTTTGGTTTAGCAACCTTAATTTCTTATCCTATTATTTGGCCTTATTTAATCGTGGTTGGCTTATTGGTAGTTAAGGTTTTAATTATTAATCCACAAACTATAAACAATAATTTATTGGCTAAAAAGAAATTTCAGGAATTTTCAGGCATTAAGATAGCTGTTTTAGGTAGTTATGGCAAAACTACTATGAAGGAATTATTGTTAACAGTTTTATCGGCTGCTAAAAATGTTGAAGCTACACCTGGCAATCAAAATGTAGCTGCTTCTCATTATAATTTTTCCCAGTTAATTAAAGGCGATGAAGATATTTTAATTATTGAATACGGTGAAGGCAGAAAAAAAGATATTGCTAAGTTTGCTCAGATCACTCAACCAACTCATGCTATTATTACTGGTTTAGCCCCCGTTCATCAGGATCATTATAAAAATTTAGCCCAACAGGCCGAAGACTTAATTTCGATTACCAATTTTGTTTCAAATGATCATATTTTTGCTAATTTAGATTCTATTGAGTTAAAACCTTATATACAAGAAACTTTTAAAACATATAATCACGAGCAAGTCATGGGTTGGAATATTAGTGATGTTAAAAATAAAATTAACGGACTAAGTTTTAAAATGATTAAAAAAGACCAGATTTTAAAACTACAAAGTCAATTAATTGGTCGGCATCTAATTGGACCATTAGCTTTAGTGGCCGCTTTAGCTGATTATTTTGGCTTAGACCAAAAAACAATTGAATCAGCGGTTAGTCAGACTAAACCATTTGAACACAGAATGGAGCCTTATGAATTAAATGGTGCAATGATTATTGACGATACCTATAATGGTAATATTGAAGGCATTAAAGCTGGTTTAGATTTGTTGAAAGAATTAAAATTTAAACGAAAAATTTATGTCACGCCTGGTTTAGTTGATCAAGGTCAAAAAAGTCACGAAATTCATTTTTTGATTGGTCGACTAATTGCTAAAGCAAAACCCGACCGAGTTGTTTTGATGAATAATTCGACTACTTCATCAATTCAGGCTGGATTATTGAACGAAGCTTTTAAGGGTGAAATTATTATCGAGAATGAACCGTTGCGATTTTATCAGAACCTTAATTTGATGTTTGCTAAGGGAGATTTAGTTTTATTACAAAATGATTGGCCAGACAATTATTATTAAATAATAAATTGTCAAAACGTATTATTTAGTATATAAATTATTCAATGGAATCATTTCCGCCAGAAAAAATGCCCGAACTTCAAGTCACCAACGATTTAAAGGAAATTGAGCATGTTTTTCGAGGATTAAAAAATTATAATTACCGACATGCTCAATTTGTTGACGGATTTAGTTATTATCATCAAATTTTTCTAGAAAGTTGTTTAAAACAGGCAGTATTTAACACCGACCCAATAGGCTCTAGTTTGCTAATAGAAGGTTTAAGTCGATTTGAAAATCGTTGTAATGAAAATGATTTAATGAATGTTCCACCAATTATTTTTGATTTAAAAAATGATGAAGAGATTCAAAGGTTTGTTGATTATTTTTGGTCAAGAGGTGGAATTTTTGATAATTTAGCCCAGCAAATTCTTTATAGTCAGATTAGTGATCAAGAATTTTTGAATCAATTAGGTTTTGATAGTGTTGATCAGTTGAATTTAGTGACTTCAATTTTTGATTCTAAAAAAAATAACCCGGATACTTTTTGTTTTAAGGAGTTAACTTACGTTAACCTACATTATGCTAATAATTCTGATGTTATACATCAGCTCAGGATTATTAAAAACTATCAGAAAGATATTAGATTTGAGAACGTAATCTCTGAGAGTGATAAAACAACTTACCTTGATTATGTTAATGTTCAATATTTAGAATGCCTTAAAAAATTGTCTAAACTTTAATTTTTATTAAGAGTTAGAAATTA
>JAKBVU010000017.1:0-7080 GCA_021841155.1 bacterium | reverse complement strand
TCAGTCTTTAGAAAAAATTGCTCAAAAAGTTAAGGCACAATTAAAATTTCCTTTATTTGTTAAGCCGGCTCATCTTGGTTCGTCAATTGGAATTAGTCGAGTGAAAGAATTACCAGATTTGATTAACGCTATCGAGCTAGCTTTTTATTATGATGATTTAGTTTTAGTTGAAGAAGAAGTACCTAATCTTATTGAAGTTACTTTACCGATTATTGGTAATCAACAACCACAACCAGCCTATTTAGAACGACCACTTTTAAAAGCAGGTGATTTTTTTGATTTTAATACTAAATATTTATCTGGTGGTAAAAAAAGTGGTGGTCAAAAAACTGATCAAAATTCTCAGGGGTATTCAGAGATTCCAGCTAAACTTGATAAAAAATTATATCAACAAGCCGAAGATTTAGGCGTTAAAGTCTTTAAGGTTTTTTCTTTAAGTGGTATTGCGCGCGTGGATATGTTAATTGATGCAAAATTACAAAAAGTCTATTTTAATGAGATTAATCCTTTACCGGGTTCATTATATGCTCATAATTTTCAAAAATTTGGTATTTCTAATATTGATTTAGTGATTAAATTAATTGATTTAGCTTTTGATAAATTTCAAGATAGTCAAGCTATTCAGAAGGTTTTTTCAACTAATTATTTAAAACAGTTTTAGGTATAAAAATGGTACGGTATAACCCACAGTCGATTGAGTTCAAATGGCAAAAAAAATGGTCTGATGAAAATTATTATCAGGCTGAAGATTTGTCGAAAAAAACTAAGTACGTAGTCTTGGTTGAATTTCCTTACCCATCAGGAACTGGCATTCATTTAGGCCATGCTCGCGAATATACTTTAGGTGATTTCATGGCTCGTTATAAAAGATTGCAAGGATATAATGTTTTGTTTCCGATGGGTTTTGATGCTTTTGGTTTACCTACTGAAAACTATGCTATTAAACATCAAATTTCACCCATTAAAGCTACAAAAGATAATATGGAAAATTTTGAAAAGCAAATGAAACTTCTTGGCTTTAGTCTTGATTGGTCGAGAATGATTAATACTTCAGATCCAGCTTATTATAAATGGACGCAGTGGTTATTTTTACAGTTTTTTAAACATGATATGGCTTATCAAAAAGAAGTTTCTATTAATTGGTGTCCGTTTTGTAAAACTGGTTTAGCCAATGAAGAAGTTGTTAATGGTCGTCATGAGAGATGCGATACCTTGGTTGAAAAAAAGAATCTCAAGCAGTGGATGTTAAGAATTACTAAGTATGCTGATCAGTTAATAGATGGATTAAAACAGGTTGATTATTTAGATAAAATTGCTGATCAACAGATTAATTGGATCGGTCGAAGTAGTGGAGCAAAAATTAAATTTAAGGTTGATCAAAGTGATCTAGTGATTGAAGTTTTTACCACCAGAATTGACACTATCTATAGTGCTGCTTGTTTGATTTTAGCTCCAGAACACCCTCTGGTTAAGCAATTAACAACTGAGAAAAATCGAGCTACTGTCAATGAATACATTAAGGAAACTCAATCTAAAAATGATGTTGATCGACAGGTAGACCATCAAACTAAAACGGGGCATTTTTTAGGTAGTTATGCTATTAATCCGATTAATCAAAAACTAATTCCAATTTATATTGCTGATTTTGTTTTAGCTAATTATGGAACAGGTGCGGTTTTTGGCGATATTCACGATCAAAGAGATGCTGAATTTTTGAAACAACACAATATTAAAGCTAGTGTTTCGGTTGTTCCAAAAGATAAAGAATTAGCTAAAAAAGTTATTGATCAGGTTGAGATTTTTGGTCAAGACGGCTATCTGATTAATTCTGATCAGTTCAATGGTTTAAGTTCTAAGCAAGCTAGAGCAGCTATTTTAGACTTTTTAATTAGTCAAGATTTAGCCGAAGAACAAATTAATTATCGATTAAGGGATTGGGTTTTTTCTCGGCAACACTATTGGGGCGAACCAATTCCTATCATTCATTGTCCAGTTCATGGTCCAGTAGCTGTACCAGAGAAGGATTTGCCAGTTAAACTACCGAACGTATCAAGTTATCAGCCGACTGATGATGGTAAGAGTCCTTTATCTAAAATTGATAGTTTTGTTCAGACTACTTGTCCAATTTGTCATCAGCCAGCCAAACGAGAAACCGATACAATGCCTAATTGGGCTGGTTCAAGCTGGTATTATCTTAGATATTTTGATCCAACTAATGATAAAAAGTTTATTGATCCGCTAAAATTAAAATATTGGTATCCAGTCGATTTTTATTTAGGTGGCATGGAGCATACCACGCTTCATTTGTTGTATTCGCGGTTTTGGGCTAATTTTTTATCTGATATTAAATTATTGCCATCACCTGAACCATATTTAGTTCGTCGAGCTCAAGGTATTGTTTTAGGCCCTGATGGTTCAAAAATGAGTAAATCAAAGGGTAATGTCGTTAATCCTCTCGATATTCTTAATAATGGTTACGGTGCTGATAGTTTGAGATTGGCGCTTGGTTTTATTGCACCTTACGACCTTACAACAGCTTGGAATTCAGAAATCTTAGCTGGGACTTATCGATTTTTAAATCGGGTTTGGAATCTAATTAATCAGTTTGTGACAATTCAAGCTAATTTTAAGACTGAAGATATTAGTTCTGACTCAGAAGAGCGATTAAAAATAATAATTAATAATATGATCAGCCAAGTCGAGATAGATCTTAATAAATTAAATTTTAATACAGCAATTGCTTCAATGATGGAAACTTTAAATAGTTTCTATAAAATTTATAAAGAAGATATTAATCATATTAGATTAGAAAACTGGCAAATTGCTTTTGAAACATATATAATTGCCTTATCGGTTTTTGCTCCACACATAGCTGAAGAATTGTGGCAAATCTTAGGTCATGATGATTCTATTCAACTGTCTAATTGGCCAACAATTGATCATAAGCTTTTGATTAATAAGGAAATTACTTTGATTGTACAGGTTAACGGGAAATTACGTGGTACTTTAGTCATTAAGCCTGATCTTGATCAAATTCAAGTTGAAAATTTAGTTAAACAAGAGCAGCGTTTTAAACCTTATTTAGATAATCAATTAATTAAGAAAACTATTTTTGTTAGTAATAAATTAATAAATTTTGTTATTTAGAACAGTTATTATTTTGTTAGTTAGATTATTTCAAACCTTTTAAGTTATTATTGAACCGATTAAAAATATTTGAATTTCTTCAGTTAAATTGTTATGATACTATCAATTGATTAGCAAAACCAAAGGAGAAAACATTGTATGGGAAAGCCTAAAAAGCGAACCAGTCCACGTAAAACTGGTACTAGAAGAAGTCATCAATTCTTAGATTTGGCAAGATCAGTCAATGCAAAATCTCCTATTAAAGTTCGAACAACTGTTGGTGAGTCGGGTAAAAAAGTTGTTAAGAAGGCTAATTAACGATAAGTCTGTCAAATAGACTTAATTAAAATTAAAAAGGATAATATTGTGGCATCGAATCGTCACCTGGGTAGGATAGTAGCTTTACAAGTTCTTTTTGAAGTTGAATTTCGACAAATGGCCGGTGATTCTACGGTTGATGTTGATGAAATTACAGCTAGAAATATCGAACGATATAGTGAAATTTTGCATGATCAAAAATTTATATTTGAACTTGTTCACGGTGTTATAGAACATTTAGAAGAACTTGATCAAACAATTCAGCCGGTAGCTAAACAGTGGCCACTAGAGCAAATCGCACGTATTGATCGTTCAATTTTAAGGCTAGGTGTCTATGAATTATTATACGAAGATATTCCACCTAAAGTAGTTATCAATGAAGCGATTGAGTTAGCTAAAGCTTTTGGCAGTGATAATTCATCCAAGTTTATTAATGGCGTTTTAGGAACTATTCATTCAGCCAACGTTTAATTAAAAGGAGTATGGTTGAAATTATGAAAAAAATTCAACCCTTGAAAGGTTTTAAAAAAATCATTCATAAATCTACTGAGATTACTGAAGTTGTCCATGAAACTACCGCTGGTGGTGTTATTTTTCGTCGTCAAAAAGACGGATTCGAAATTTTATTAATTCGAGACATGAAAAAACGTTGGACTATTCCAAAGGGTCATGTTGATCCAGGTGAAGAACCACATCAAACCGCCAAAAGAGAAATTCAGGAAGAAACAGGCTTGGAGCACATTCAAGTTTATTCTTGGTTAGGTAAAGTTAATTTTAAGTATAAAAGACTTAATACTTTAGTTTTGATGACTATGCACCTTTATTTAGTTGAAATTGATCAGGATAGTGATAATTTTAAACCAGAAAAATGGTTGTCTGGTATTCAATGGTTTCAGCCTGATCAAGCGGTTGATCTAATTGCTTATGAGGATATAGCTAAATTAATTTTAGTTGGTATCAAAAAAATTAGAACTAATCGTTTATAATATCAATATGCAATTAAACGATTATCGTTCTTTAGCCGAAAATATTTTAAAAATTAATATTCAAGATATATCTTTATTGCAAAAAGCTTTTACACATCGATCTTATTTAAACGAACATAAAAAAACGATTGCTGAGCACAATGAACGACTAGAATTTTTAGGTGATGCAGTCTTAGAATTGGTGGTCACTGAATATTTGTTCTTAAATTATAACGAAGCTGAAGGTATTTTAACTAACTGGCGAAGTAGTTTAGTTCGAACTGAAAGTATTGGTTCGATTGCTAAAAAATTAGGTTTCGAAAACTATTTAAGACTTTCTAAAGGTGAAAAAAGAGGTAGTCAACGGGCCCGTGATCAAATTTTAGCTAATTGTTTTGAAGCTGTGATTGGAGCTATTTATTTAGACCAAGGATACTCAGTAGTTCAAAAGTTTATTCAAGATAATCTCATAGTGACTTTAAATAATATTTTATCAACTGGATCATGGGTTGATCCTAAATCAAAATTACAAGAAGTGGTTCAGAGCCAAGAATTAGCCACTCCTTTCTATAAAGTTGTTTCAGAAACAGGACCAGATCATGAAAAAACTTTTACGGTAGCAGTTTTTGCCGACAATAAGATAATTGGTCAAGGCATTGGACCTTCTAAACAGCTGGCACAACAACAAGCAGCTATTGATGCTTTAGAAAAACATTATCATCAAATTATGAGACATTAAAAAAGATTGAAATATTTGACAATCTTCGATGATACTTATAAAATTATCAGGATAGTATATAAAAGGAAATAATAATAGCGTATGTTAGTAATTCGATTACAGAGAAATGGTCGTAAATCTAGAGCTTTTTATCGTTTAGTTGTTCAAGATTCAAGACGAACTCCGACTAGTGGCAAAGTAGTAGCTTTAGTTGGACATTATGATCCTCATTCCAAAGATGTAGTAGTTAATCAAGAACGAGTTCAGTTTTTTTTAGACCATGGTGCTCAACCTTCTGATAGGGTAATTAGTATATTAGAGCAACAAAAAATTAAATTACCTAGTTGGGTTAAAAAATCAAACCCTAAAAATCGATCAATTAAACATCAAGAAAAGTTAAGAAAGAACCAAACTCAAACAACTGATGAAGTGACAGAAGACTCGTCGGCTGAACAGATCGAAGAAGTAGCTGAAGCTACTGAATCTTCTAGTCCAAAAGAATAAGGATAGCTTTTTTAAATTTCTTAATCTTTTGGTATAATTGTTTTATAAATTAAGTTAATCTAGGGAGTCTTAAAATGAGTAGTATTGATCAGCAATTTGTTGAATATGTAGTTAAAGCCTTAGTCGGTAATCCTGACAAAATAGAAGTAAAAAGAACTATTGATGAAAAAGGGGTTTTGTTAGAATTAACGGTTGATCCAGAAGATTTAGGACGTGTTATTGGTAAACATGGTGTAACGGCACAGAGTATTAGAACATTATTAAGAGCTTTGGGTACTAAAAATGATGCACGCTATAATCTAAAAATTGTTGATAATTCCGATCATAATCATCATCAATCAGAAAGATATCAATCATCAGCTAACAATGATTCACCTGCTAAATCTGAAGGTGAAAAATTGTTAGATAATTTAGAACAAACTAAACCTAGTGAACCAGTCGAAGAAGATCGTTTTGAAAAAACTCGTCAAGAATTAGCTGAATTTGATGATCTTGATGTTTAGTTAATAGTTAAAAATGAAATTTTACTTGGCTAGTCTCTTTCCTGAAGTTTTTGACCAGTTATTATCGTCGAGTATGTTATTAAAAGCTAAAAAATTAGGTATTTTTGATTATCAATTTATAAATATTCGAGATTTTGGTTTAGGACCTAGAAAGCAAGTTGATGATGTGCCTTATGGTGGTGGCGATGGTATGGTTTTAAAGCCGGAACCAATAATTACCTTGATTCATCAAATAAAAACACTAGAACTTAACTTATCTGTTATTTTACCGTCACCAAGAGGTAAGACTTACTTACAATCTGAAGCTATTCGGTTAAGTCAATCTAAAACCAATTATTTAATAATTTGTCCTAAGTATGAAGGTTATGATGAGAGGATTACTCATTATGTTGATGAAGTATTTTCGATCGGTAATTATATTTTAACGGGTGGTGAAATACCAGCCATGATAATAGTTGATTCGGTTATTCGTTTGTTGCCTGGTGTTTTAGGGGGTGATTCGAGTAGTCTTGATGAATCTTTTCAATTAGACGATAAAACGAAAGAATATCCACAATACACTCGACCAACTGAATATGATGGTTTAAAAGTGCCTCGTGTTCTGCTGAGTGGTGACCATCAGGCAATTAATCATTGGAGAAATCAGCATAAAATAAGTTAATTTAAGTTATAATAAAGATATAAAAAGAGGAGTCAAAATGAAAATATTTAGAATAAAAACAGTTTATGCTCATTGTGATTTGCCCTGTGGAGTTTATGATCCTGAACAGGCTAAAATTGAAGCTTTATCAATTAAAGCTATTATGGAAAAATATGATGGACTAGATGACTATAATCAAACAAGAGCTATTATTATCAAAGAACAACGAGCCGAATTAGTTAAACAACATTTAATGGTGCTGTGGGCTGATTATTTCAAACCACCTCATTTAGAACAATTTCCTGA
>JAKBVU010000016.1 GCA_021841155.1 bacterium | reverse complement strand
CTTAAAATTGGTTGTTCATCAAAATAAAGACCAACTACAAGACCATATTTAGAACGATGAATAGCAGCAAATAATTCAATTTGATGAGGTTGATTAACTAATGCTGGTAAAGCTTCAATCAAGGATACGCCAAGACTAGTTAACGAAACTTCTAAAATAGCATAATTAGATAAAACTGGGAAAAATTTTCCTTCATTATTAAAAACCAAATTAACACCGTAATCAATCGCTGAAGATTTTAGATTGTTAACCACATCATATAAAACTGCTGCTAAAGAAACTGGCTCTAAAGATAATTGTTGTTTATCTTCTAAAAGATTAATCATTAAACTATAATTTTCAATTAAATGATTAGTATTTTGAGATAAATTTTTGATAACATCTAACTGACTTTGATTTTTAGTTAATTTAATAACATCAACTTGATTAGAAATATTCAAAACTGAGCGTTGAATATTTTGTAAAAGATTTAAAAAAAGGTCACTAGGTAAATCAAAATCATTATTACCTGCTATCTTCATAAAAATATTATATCACTGTCATAAAATAATTAATCTTAAAATAAATATAAAAATAAATTATTCATTTTTTTAATTATTTTTCTGTTAGGAATGATAAACGAAAAAGATATTAATTTAACTGGTTTATAAGAATAATCGTCTAACTTTTTAGCTAGTTTAGTCATTAAACGGGGTAATAAAAAAACATAGACTACTTCTGCTTCAACAAAATCTTTCTGCCAAAAATTTCCGAAAATTAATGTAACGTTTTGACTATACCTTCTAGTCGTTAACCAGCAAATAAAAAATAAAATTGGGTTAATCTCATAACCGATGACTTGAATGCCACGTTTGGCAGCATAACGGAGTAAACGACCATCACCACAACCCAAATCAATTAGTCTATCACCAGGCTTTAATTGACCTAGTTCAATAATTTGAGCTAAACGATTATTAAAGATAGGTAGATAAGGTGGCCCAAAAAAAATTGCCAGACTAAAAGAAAGAATAATCAGCAATAAAATTATAAAAATTTCCAATATTTGACCTAATCTAAAAATTTAACTTTATTTTTTTGTAGTTTTAAATATGTTTCTAGCATTTGTAAATTTTTTTGAGCTTGATGATGTAATTCAATCGCTTCATCAATACCGATCTGTTCATTGTTTAATTTTTCGATTATATTATCTAGTTGTTGTTTAAGAAAATTATAGTCTGTTGTTTCAGTCATTTTTTATCCTCTTTGCCTTAACTTCTACTTGTAATAAGTCGTTTAAAGACTCTAATTCCAGTATATCATTGACTTTTATAGACTTAAAATCTGATATATGTTGATGATTAACTTTTATTAAAACATAGCCTCTTTTAAGTGGTAAATTCGGGTCAAGAGTTTGTAGTAAATTTTTATAAAATTTTAGTTGATTATTTTCTTGATTAAAAATATTGCTCAGCTGACTGGATAAAGTCGATTTAATATAATTAAAATAGTTAGTTTCTCTTTCAAAAATATAACTCAAGCGTTGATCTAGATTCTGACGAGCTAATTGAAGTTGGTCTAAAATTTCTTGTTTTTGTGGTACTAAAAGTTCAGCCGCATTGCTGGGTGTTGAAGCTCTCAAATCAGCCGCTAGTTCAGCCAAAGAAACGTCTCTTTCGTGTCCAATTGCAACTAAAGTTGGAATTCGACTAGTAGCGACACTTCTAGTCAAGCTTTCACTATTAAAAGCTTGTAAATCCTGTGCACTTCCACCACCCCTCATAATAACTAGTACATCTAAATCTGATCTAATATTATTAAGGTAATTAATAGCTTCTATGACAGTTTTAGAAGATTGATCACCCTGAACTAAAACATCCTTGATTATAATCTCTAAGCCAACAAAACGTTGATTAATAATCTTAATAAAATCACTATAAGCAGCTGAATCTTTCGATGTTATAACCCCGATTTTTTGAGGTGGATATTTAATAATCCTTTTCCGACTGGTTTCAAATAGTCCTTCTTTAGTTAATTTCTCCTGTAATAAATCAAACGATTTCTTGATACTGCCCTCACCTATTAAGCTCAAGCTAAGAACATTTAACTTAAGACCATAACGATCATGCAATCTTGGATAACAAACAACTTCGACCATCATACCTTCTTCAACCGGAAAATCTAAAACATTAACTCCGCCAAACAAATTAATGATCGAGTCACCTTCTTTTAAGGAAAAATATAACCATTTTTGATGACTAATAGTCATCTGAGTCACTTCACCGATAATGATTAGTTTAGGATAACTATAAAATATTGTTTGATTAAAAACATCAATAAATTGTTTAACGCTAAATCTGACTAAATTTTTATCATCCACTATTTCGTAGTTTTTCCTTTATTAATCGTTTTTTGATATAAAAAATATCCTGGTGGAATTTGAATTAAAGTATTAATAATTCGATACATAATTGTCACCGGCAAACTAACTCTTGGTGATACTCCCACTGTAGCTAGAACAACCGTCATTAAAGCTTCATAAATACCGATTCCACCCGGTAAAACTGACACTAAGCCAGCAAAGTTAGCAATTCCATAAGCTAAAATAATAGCCCCAATATTGACTACTTTATCAAAAGATAAATAAACCACATAAATAGCTAAAATTTCTGTCACATTGGCTAGTAAAGCATACAAAAATGGTTTCTTTATTTGATCAAGATGATTTCTAATCTCTAAGTAAGTAGTGTGAAAATCCAAAAAAGCTTTCTTGGCTTTTTTAATATTGATAGTTTCTTTGTTAGAAGTGTTTATAAGAGCTAGAAACCAGTTAGTAGCTTTCGTGATTGATAGAAAAAAATTATTAATCCTTGTTTGCGATCCAACAATATAAATAAACAAAATCGATAAGACCAAGAGCAAGGTCGACAATATGCTGGCTACAGAGATAACAATATTACTGACGTGACCAGAAAGAGCCAATAAAAAAATACCTATAATCAATAAAATTTCAAAAGATATAAAAGTTAAGCCTAACTTCATAATCTGAATCAAAGTCGCTTTGCCACCAGATAATTTATCGCCATTTCTTAATCTTAAGCCAAAAAAGGATATGCCACTGACACCACCACTCGGGAAAACATGATTGACAAAATTAAGCTCCAAGGAAATACGGTACAATGACTTGTAATTAATTTTATTACCGACAACATTAAATAAACCTTGATAAAGTTTAGTTTGTGCATGATAATTCAAAAACTCGATCGGCAACAACAAAAACAAGAAATAGGCGTTAACTTTTTTAAGATTCTCTATCGTTGACAAAATATCTTTTCTAGTAAAATAAATTACCACCAAAAGACTTAAAATAGTTACTATATTTAAAAGTAACTTCCACCTTTTTGCAAAAAATTTTTTATCAGCCATCTTTAAAGTTAATCATATAATTATACTATTTTTTTCTATTATCTTAAATTAGTTATAAAATTAACTAATGGATCAAAGTATATTAGTTTTAGGTCGAGAGAAAAATATTTGTTTAGCTGAACTGGAAAGCCTTTATAAAAATTTAGCTTCAGTCTATAATCAAGAATTAATAGAAATTAACCTATCGGCTTCTAAAATTAATTTACTCAATCTTGGTGGTAGTATTAAATTAGCTCAGGTAATGCAAAAAATTAAAATAAAAAATTTGAACCAAGAAACTGAGATTACTAATTATCTGCAAACAATCATTGAAAAACACTTAAACCAATCACCTAAAAACAAAGTTAATTTAGGTCTTAGTTTTTACGGTTTTAAATTTTCGTTAAAAAAAGTAAAAAAAATACAATTCGAAGTTAAAAAACATTTAAAAAACTTAAACTACTCTGTCAGATTTGTGCCAAACGAAAATTTATCTTTATCTAGTGCACAAGTTTATCATAATCGATTAACTATCAATCATAATCTAGAAATTATAATTGGCCTTCATGAGACTTCTAGGGAAATCATTCTAGCTCAAACAACTCAAATTCAAGATTTTAACTCTTACACCAATCGAGATCGTAATAGACCCAAAAGAGATTCTAGAGTTGGTATGTTACCACCAAAATTAGCTCAAATAATTATTAATCTGGCTACTTTTTCATCAACTACAGATCAAAACAGTTCTTTAACTATTTTAGATCCATTTTGTGGTACAGGTGTTTTACTACAAGAAGCCCTGATAATGAAATACAAAGTTTTGGGTAGCGACATAGCTCAAAAGATGATTGATTATACCTCAATTAACTTAGACTGGATTGTCGATCAAGAAAAACTAGATAAGGCAAATTACAAATTGTTTTTAGCTGATGCTACTACATTTCAATGGTCAGTCAAATTTAATTTTGTAGCCAGTGAAACATATCTAGGTCTTGCCTTCACTAATCACGTTCAACTTAAAGTTTTTGAATCAAATATGCAAACCTGTAATTTAATTATTAAAAAATTTTTAAATAATCTTTATAATCAAATTGATCAATCAACTGGAATTTGCTTGGCTGTGCCATTTTGGACTTATAACAATAAAAATTATCATCTAGATATCATTGACCATTTAAGCTCGATCGGTTATAATCTAGTTAAATTCTCATTAGTTAATGGTCGGCTAGTTTATCAAAGACCTAATCAATTTGTTGGTAGAGAGTTATTAGTTTTAAAAAAAGTCAATAAGAAGGATAATTATGAGTCACGTTAAAGCTGGTGGTACATCTAAAAATATTCATGACAGTCCAGGTCAACGACTTGGTGTTAAACTTTTCGGTGGTCAAACTGTTAAAACTGGCCAAGTTATTGTTCGACAGGTTGGAATGACTAAACGTCCTGGACAAGGAACTAAAATTAGTCGTAATTTTACTATTCATGCCGCAATTGACGGAAAAGTTAGTTTTGTTAGTAAAAAAATTAGACTATTTAGTGGTAAGAGTGTTTATCGAACATTCGTAGAAGTTCATCAAGCTTAATTTTATTTATTCTAAATTAAGATGGTGCTTAATACGACTCATAACGTCACTAATAACAACTTGTGATTTAACTAAATAATCGTCTACACCTAATGCTTCGGCTCGATCTTTATCAGCTTGTTGACTTAAAGCTGTTAGCATAATAACCTTTATATTGGCTATTTCAGGCGTATTTTTAAGAATATCGAGAACATCAAAACCATTAACTTTTGGCATCATGACATCAAGTAATATTAAATCTGGTTTAAAATCTAGAGTAGTCTGTAAAGCTTCTTCACCATTAGCCACTCTTTTAACTGTAAATCCTTCAAGTTGTAATCTGGTCAGATAAGTACTAGCTAAAGAATCATCATCTTCAACTAACAATATTTTTTTATTATTCACAGTAATATATTAAGCTATTAATGCTTAAAAAACAACTTTTGATTGTTTTTTATCATCAATCAAACTTTTAACAAAACCAACAAAAAACGGATGAGGTCGATTAGGTCGACTTTTTAATTCTGGATGGAACTGACTAGCCAAGAAAAAAGGATGATTAATACCTTCTATAACTTCTACTAAATTACTGTCCAAATTAAAGCCACTGGCTTTAATACCCCATTTTTCGTATTCATTAACAAATTCTTGATTACATTCACCTCTATGACGATGTCTTTCAACCACATCACTTTGACAATATAATTTTTTAGCTAGGGTTTGATCTAAAAGACGACAATTATAATCACCTAATCTCATCGTACCACCAGTCATCATCTTATCTAATTGATCATTCATCGTGCTAATAACTTGATACTGAGAGTTGCTATCTAATTCAAAACTAGTAGCTTGATTTAAACCAGCATTTCTAGCAGCAGCTATTACAGCCATTTGCATACCTAAACAAAGACCAAGATAGGGAATATTATTCTTTAAGGCATATTGAGCAGCTTTAATTTTGCCCTCTAGGCCTCGAATCCCAAACCCCCCCGGAACAATAATACCGTCAAAATTTTTTAACACCTTTTTTAAATTATCGAGGTTAACGTCTTGATCATAATTACTAGCATCAATCATTTCAAAAGATAAATTAACTTGATTGTACCAAGCAGCGGCTTTAAGGGCTTCAAGAACCGAAATATAAGTGTCGTTATTGTCTAAATATTTAGCAAAAATAGCCACCTCGACAGTTTGATCAAATTTTTTATTAACTTTTGAGAGCATTTTTTTCCAATCATTAAGATCAGATTTTTTATTTTTTAGTTGAAGTTTTTTGAAAATCACTGGCATAATACCAGATTCTTCAATCGTAATCGGTACTTCATAGATACTTTTAGCATCAGGTAAAGATAAAATAGAATCAAGTTTTAAACCACTAAATAAAGCTAATTTATCTTTAATCGGCTGAGTTATTTGATGATCACTTCTAGCTACCAATATATCGGGAAAAATACCAATACTTCTTAACTCTCGCACAGAATTTTGAGCTGGTTTTGTTTTTAGTTCTTGTGAAGTATTTAAAAACGGTACATGAACTAAATGAACATAAAGACAATTTTCTTGACCAACCTTAAAACCAAATTCTCGAATTGATTCTAAAAAACTCAGTGATTCGTAATCACCAACCGTTCCGCCAATTTCAATAATTTGAATTTCAAAACCCCGAGAAGCTTCCAAAAAATACTTCTGAATAGCTCTGGTTAAATGAGGAATAATCTGAACATCATCTCCTTCATATTTACCAGCTCTTTCGTCTTGAATAACTTTTAAAATAACTCGGCCAGCCATAACAGATGAACTCTGAGTTAATTCTTGATCAATAAATCTTTCATAATGCCCGAGGTCTAAATCAGTTTCCGCTCCATCTTTTGTAACAAAACATTCACCATGTTCTTTAGGATTTAAAGTACCAGCGTCAACATTTAAATAAGGATCACATTTTTGTAAATTTACTTTAAAATTGCGAGATTTAAATAGTTTAGCTAAAGAGGCAGCTGTAATACCCTTGCCGAGTCCAGACATTACTCCACCAGTCACAAAAATATACTTAACCGGCCGATTAGCCATATTTTTTTTCACCTTTTTATTATGTCTATGCTACCTTATTTCAAAGTACTTTGACAAGTAGATTTTTTTAAGCTGGAAAATGTATAAACTGTAACTGGTAATGATAATTATAGATACCAAAACCGTTATAAACACCGTTTACACTCATAACTTGCTGACTATAGGTGCCATCTAAAAATTCATTATATTCACCAGCTAAGAAAGTGCCATTACTATAAACTTTTTCCACATAAACAGCATGACCAACATCTGGTTCACCTGGTGCAAAGTATAAACCAGGTATAGCTGGACGAATAGCTATATCACCAACTTGAGGTGTATTAGTCACCGTTACACCATAACTGGCACCATATTGTTGAGCTGCAGCCGGCCAATTATCAGCGTTACCAAAATTATATTCTTGCAATAACATATTAGCGATAGGGCTTTCTTTAGCGGCCATAAACGCCGTATAGCTAACACACTCACGATTTAACATATGCCATTGGTCTACAATACTATCTTGAGGTGCTTGACATAGAAAAGCTGGATAACCACCACCACAAACGGTACTAGATGACGGCACTGAATTACTATAACTATTGGCTGATTCATTAGCTAAAATTTCAGCTTGCTTTAATTGTTGAATTTGGGCCTGATTAGCCTGAATTTGTTGATTATACTGTGATTGTTGAGATTGATTAAGGCTTAATAGATTATTAACTTGATTTTGATCAGCTTGTAATTGTTGGCTTTGAGAAGTTGCTGCATTAATTTTAGTTTGTAATTTACCCTTATCCTGGATTAAATTATTTTCTTCTAAATTAATACTCTTAATCGTACTATTTAACTGATTTTGAACAATTAATCGATATTGTTCTTTGTTAAAATATGAACTGAGGTTTTGAGAAGTTGCTAACTCTTCTAAGGTTGTCATCTGCTGACTTAAATACATGGTTCGAATAATATCTGCTAACTGAACTTTTTTTAATGAAATTTGATTTTGATCATTAATAATTTTATTGCTTAGAATCGTTTGTTGGTATTGATCATTAGCAATATTCTGTTTAATGCTATTAATATTAGCATTAATTAAATTAATTTCTTGTTGATAATTAGTAGCCTGAGAAGCTAATTTCTGTAAAGATGCTTGATTGGCTTGATTTTGAGACTGTAATTGACTAATCTGAGCTGAATATTGATCAGCGTGAGCTAAATAATTAAAACTAAACAATAAGATACTGCTTAAAATCAATACTACAATTAACCACAAAGCATAATTATACTTCGAATAATGTTGTTGAATTTTTGTAATCATTTTTATTTTTTATCTAACACCTTAATTATACACCCAACTAATCTCATTTTCAAGTCCCTCATCTTTCTAAAACACTTAAGTTAAGAATCATATTATAATCGATTTTTTTGATAATAAAAAGTGATAATTATAACTAAATTTTAATAGATCACAAATATATTTATTTTTATTTATCGAACTTTAAATTTTAGATATTTTCGTGTTGCACTATACGAGGATACAACACCAATTAAAACACCAATTAAAACTTGAATTAATAACAATTTAAAAAAATTATTATCAAAATAAGTATTAGAATAACTAATGTCAAGTAGTCCTAAACTACTAGCTTTTAGTGTGCTACTAACTGTCACAAAAACTTCATTAATAATTAAGACCGATAAAATACCCGCCAATAAACCATAAATAATGCTCTCTACGATAAATGGACCTCTAATAAAAATTTTATTAGCACCCAATAATCTCATGGTTCTAATTTCATCCCGTCGATTAAAGATAGTCATTTGAATGGTATTAAAAATAATTAGAGCTGAAACTATTACAAAAGCTACCACGGCGATAACTCCAATATCTCGAAGAATATTGGTAGCTTTAGTAATTCGATTAATGGCTAATTCTTTATTACCACTATAGCTTGGTGGATCAGACTGTAAAGCGACAACTGAAGGTTGGTTAAGGTAGTTTTTAATAACTGAAATTTGATTTAAATTTTGAGGCTTGATATTAATAGTGGCTGGTAGCGGATTAGAGGTAACAGAAATAGCATTTAATAATTGTTGGTTAGAACTGTTCTGGTTTTCATAGGCTTTTAATACTTGAGTTTTATTAAGATACTGAACTGATTGAACATCGGGTAATTTTTTCAAACTATTAACTAAACTGGTTGTTTGTTGACTACTATCAGAATTATTTAGATAAACCGATATATCAATTTGCGATGTTATTTGGGCAATAGTATTACCAAAAGTCACATTAGTCAAAATTGAAAAAAGTACAATCGTTAACGTGATCACCATCACGGCAATAGCCGCAACAGCTAAAGAAAAACTCCGAATAAAACCAACAATACCATTATGAATAATTCTTAAAAAAGTAGTGAGATTTTTCATTTTTATGTTTCATCCTCATGTACAATTTTATTATGATAACCAGCATTAGCTCGATCACTAATAATTTTACCGTCAGCGATAGTAATCACTCGTCTTTTTAATTTATTAACGATCTCAACATTATGAGTTGTCAGTAAAACTGTCGTACCATAACGATTAATTTTTTCCAAAACTTCTATAACATCCCAAGCATGTTTAACATCCAAATTTCCAGTTGGCTCGTCGGCGATTAAAATCCTAGGCTGTCGAACGATCGCTCTAGCAATAGCTACTCGCTGTCTTTCACCACCTGATAGTTCTATAGGCATACGTTTTTCCTTACCTTTTAGATTAACTATATCTAAAACTTTAGGAATTGTATATTTAATCTCTCGTTTACTAACACCCACTATCTCAAGTGCAAAGGCGATATTTTCAAAAACATTTTTATTTGGTAATAATTTAAAATCCTGAAAAACTACACCAATTTTTCGACGTAATTGAGGAATCTTTGAATCTTTTAACTTATCGAAATCAATTCCACCAACAATAATCTTACCACTCGTTGGAACTTCTTCTCTGGTTAAAAGCTTCAAAAGAGTAGTTTTGCCAGAACCACTCTGACCAACTACTACTACAAATTCCTTAGGTTCAATATATAAACTCATGCGGTCAATAGCTGGTGGCAAGTCCTTAATATATCTTTTAGTAACTCGATCTAATAAAATCATAAGCACTACTATTTTACACCATAACTGTCTAAATAACTATCTATAAAGGCTTGAATATGTCCGTCTAGAACCGCCTCAACATCATTATCTTCGTATTTTGTTCGAACATCTTTAACTAATTTATAAGGGTGCAAAATATAATTACGAATTTGATTTCCCCACTCGGCCGAAATATTAGGACCTTTAATTTGATTCAAATCTTTTACGTGTTGATCAATTTTTAATTTTAATAAACGAGATTTAATAATCTCTAAAGCTAATTGTTTATTTTGTAATTGCGATCTTTCATTTTGCATTGAAACAGTGATACCAGTTGGTAAATGAGTAATTCGAACAGCTGAATCTGTCGTATTAACACTTTGTCCACCATGACCACCACTTCTAAAAACATCAACCCTTAAATCTTTATCGTTTAAATCTATTTCATCATTAAATCTAATTTTAGGCATTATTTCGACTTTAGCAAAACTAGTTTGTCTTAAATGATCTGCATTAAACGGACTTAATCTCACTAAACGATGAACACCATCTTCAGATCTCAAATTACCATAAATTTGTTGACCTTGAACTTCTATCGATACACTTTTAAGTCCAGCTTCATCGCCGATAGTTTGACTAATAATATTAAATTGATAGTGTTTTATTTCAAAAAATCTAGTATACATTCTAAACAACATCGCAGTCCAATCTTGAGCATCAACCCCACCAGCGCCAGCAAAAATACTCATAATCACATCATGATCATCGTAAGGTTGATCAAATTTTAACTGTTTCGAAAGTTGATCAAATTGTTTTTGACTAATAGCTAAATTACGGCTAAGCTCATCCAACAAACTATCATCTTTTAATTTCGCTAGTTCTTCTAAATCATTTAAATTATTTTGAAAATCCCGCCAAGTTTTTAAACGATTTTTGATCTCATTAATTCGTTTCATAATCGACTGAGCTTCGTTTTGATTAGACCAAAAATCTGATTCTTGACTATTTTGATCTAATTGAATCAACTCTTGATCTAGTTGATCTAAATTAAGTTTTTTTAAGGCTTTTTGAAGCTGTGAATTCAAATCATCAATTTGATGAGATATTTCTTCCATTGAAACTATTTTTTTCGCCTTTTTGCAACGGTCTTTCTTTTTCTCTCTAGTTTACGATTATTTTTTTGCTGATTTTTTTGAAC
>JAKBVU010000015.1:8837-14617 GCA_021841155.1 bacterium | reverse complement strand
CTCCCCTTCCGCCAAGTTATGGAGAGGTACCCAAGAGGCTGAAGGGGTCGCATTGCTAACGCGATAGGGGGAAGAGATTCCCCGCGAGGGTTCGAATCCCTCTCTCTCCGCCATTTTTTTGAATTTATTTTTATAAGTTAAGCTTAGAGTAATTAAACTACAAAATATTTTTTATAGTAGAACTTAGTTTTATTTTAAATAAAACTTAAGATTAAATAAAAATTAAAAGCTATGGTTAGTAAAAACAAGAACTTCATTCCAAAAGTTAATGATTGTTTAGTTTTATAATAAATTAACATGAAAACAGTAAAAATTTCTGGTAAAAAATCTAACGAGTATCTGTAACCAAATTGATATGTTCCAACACCAAAGTAAGTTAGTACAATTATTAAGCCCACAAAAGCTGATATCAATAAAAAGATAATGTCTTTTTGATAAAATATTTTTCGACTTTGATAGAATAAAAATATTAAATAAGGTGAAGTAATAAAAATACTTAGTCCTAGTGGATTGTTTTCAAAATAAGGAAAATTAGCTATCCAGTTATTGCTATTAGGCGTGTTAATGATAGGTGTACCGAAAACAAGGTGATAAAAATTAAAAGGTATGTGTTTAAGGCTAAATAAACCTTTAGATCTAGAATATCTAGCGGTTTGATCAATAGCCTGATAAAGATAGCCTCCATTTAACGGATCACCAAACCTTAGGTAATTATATAAACCAATTAGAATACCGGCTAATAAAACCGGAAAACTTAATTTAATCATATTAGTGAGTTTAGCTTTGATAGACGATCGATTATTAAACAGGATATCTAAAATTAATAGAAATACAATTGCAAAAGCTGAAACTCTGCTCAATAAAACAAAAGCCGACAAAGTACCTAGTAGCCACCATCTTTTTTGGGTTAAATATTCATAAATAATCAAAAATACTAAATAAGTTGTAATAACTTGAGCAAAGTACCAACTAGAAGAATTGATAGCAACACCAACATAAACACTACCCAAGATAAAAGTGAAAGCCAACAATAAGGCATCATACTTTTTAAAGCCAATTAATTGGGCGATTTTGTAAATAATATTGAGAGTTAATATTATTAAGATCCACTGTAAATAACCTTGATAAAAAAATAAATGAAATAATTTAAACAGTGCTTCAAAGGGCATTAAGATAATAGCTGGTAAAGGACCGTCATCAAAGAACTCTTTACCTTTATAATAAACAGGATTTTGGGTTTGATTACCTATTGGGTGAAGAAAGTATAGTTTTAAATTTAAAAAAGAATGAGCTAAATTTGCAAATTGCTGACTGTTACTAATAAAAAATGTGTTGATGATGACAATCAGCAAAATAAATGATAAAAGAAAACCAATCGCCTGTTTTGGAGATTTTTGATCTTTGTTAGCAGTATCTATTTTTTGCAACTTCATTTATAATAGACTTTATTATAGGATAAGTTGATAAAAAAGTATGCAAAATAATAATATTGGTGGTTTATATAAAGGATTGGGTGATCCTGAACAAAATTTATCAAATTATTCGTCTCAATCTGATCAAACCAATCAAAAAACCGAACAAACAGTTATTTCTTGGCAAGATTATGAGTTTCCTGTGAAACAAAAGAATTTGAAGTGGCTTTTCAGGATATTTTTAGCAACTTTTATTATTGGGTTGACAATTTTTTTACTAAGCCATGATTATGTTACAATCCTGTTCTTTGTTGTAGGTGTTTTGGCCTTAGTTGGTTATAGTTTTAGAAAACCTAAAATGGTTCAGTTTTACATAGACAGAAGACATATTGCGATCGGTAAACATCAATTTAATTTTTCTAATTATCGAGCTTACTATATTAAGGAATATGAGCACCATTATGCTATAGTTTTAATTCCCTTTCAGAGATTTGCACCTAGTGTATCGGTTTTTATTAAAGACGATTACATGGATCAGGTGGTTGATTTTATTTCTCAATTTCTTCCAGTTGGTGCTGAATCTTTTAATATGATAGATTATGTTTTAGATTGGTTTGAACTCTAAGGCAAAGTTTTTTTATTGTGTTGTTGACAAATAGCCAGATCATTTAAACTTTGAAGTTTATAACAATTAACTAGATTGTGGTCAATGTTTATGACAAATTTAAAATCATGATCAACTTGAGCATAAGCTGTTTGGAATTTTTGTTCTTTTGAACTGATAGAGTTGATAGTGATAGTGTAATAAATTTGGTCAATAAAATGCGTTAAACTAACAGAAACAATAAATGTAATTAAAATAATTATAATAATACGGTGGTTTTTAATTAATTTTTTAACTTTGTCCATTTAAATAATCATAAGTCGCTAAAGCAGACATTACAATAGTTGGTATAGTTAATAGGGTTAATAGATTTTGAATTTTTCTGACTTCTTTTTGGTGAGTTGGATATGATTTTTCTAGAGTATAGCTAGCAATTGAGGTCATGAAAATACCCGTTTGAAGAGCGGTAGCGATTTTGCCATTTTTAGATGAATGAAGTTCCTGATGAGATAATTTTGAATAAAGTCCAAGTGAGCTGTTGGCTGAATTTTGCAAAACAAGAAAATTTAAGAAAGAGTTTGATAAAAGTTTATTGTCGTTAATACTTTTTAAGAGCGCTAGAGCGGCAATTTTATCTGCCATCACATCAGCCGCTTCGCCAATCTTGCTTTTAGTTTGAGTTTTATCAGCAACGATACCATCAAGATAATCGGCTACTCGACCAGCTGAAACTTTAATTAAGGCTTTATTGGGGTTTTGATCCAGGTCATTACAGCCATCAATTACCAACCCCAGACCTATAGTCGTAATAACGTTACCTGGAGTCACAATACCATGAGTTTTTTTAGCGATTTTTTGAAAAAAATTTAGATCCTCGGCTGGTATATCTTGCCAGTCTGATTGTCGTTCAATGCGGTGTAATTTCATGCCTAATAAAAATAGCTATTTTTTCAATATTTGATTTTTAACTTCGTCAATAGTGTGGCTAAAAACAAGATCGTAAGTTGCTTGTCCGTTAGGTACGTTGGTTAAATACCAGTCTGTAATAGTTTGAATATTATCAATATTAAGTGAGTTAAATTCTTTTCTTTGTAGTTCGGTTAAATCTTCATCAATGGCTAGGCCTAATTTGAGAAGAAATAAGCGATTAAAAATTCTTAAAACATTTATTTGTTTTTGATCGTCTTCGTTGACACCTAGACGACTGAGGATTGTTTTGTCCATAAACTCTTTCTTAATATTAATTTTTAAATTTTTGCAATAAGGCAGATACGATACCTTGAGTGTCATTATAGACTTTTCCAGCTGGACTGACAACTTCACTAATACCGGTATTTTCCTTATTGCCTATAACTTTCCAATTGTTGTTTAGAAGTTTTTGAACATCCTTTTCTATTGTTGGTGTGGCGTTTTTAGCTTTAAAATATTTAGCGAAATAATTCCAAGGATATTTAAACCCCTTAGTGTTGACCATCTGCAAGGATTGATTGTTTGAGGTAATCTTATGAGAAGATAGTGTAACACTAGGTTTTTTAGTAATTACCTTGGCATGGTTAACACCATTGGCGACAACATGAGAATTATCTGTTAAAGCGTGGGCAATATGACCTACTCCGAAAGCAAATATTGAACCGACCAATAAACCACCCAAGAAACTAACGGCGGTTTTTTTACGATTGCTTTTTGCTATTTCTTTGCTTTCTTGATGAACATTTTCTGTGAATCTAGTCTTACTTAAATTGTCGGGAGCGCTATTGTTGATTGGGTTTTGAATAGCATCTTTTTGAGCATTTAGTTTACGACTTAATAAAGCTTCAGTACCACCTCTTGTTGCTGCAAGACTGATACTACCAGCCACTACACCACCAACAAGAGCGGGTAATGCCAAAGAAACCACACCACTAGCGGCTAATGCTAAAGCACCAACGACAGCTACTCTTTTAAGTTTTTCTGAATTTTTGTTTTTTTCAGGATTTGGAGTCCCTAACCAGTTATATAATTTTCTAAGAGTTTTATTTTTGGGTTGTAAGGCTTCTTTTTCTTGATAAAGATCTTCATAAAATTTTTCTCTATCGTCAGCTAAAAATTTAATTTTTTGAAAGGGTGTTAAATCTTTAATGATTTCGTTTTGAATTTCTTCGTATTGAAGTTGAGTTTGATGACTAGCTTTAGTACCTCTTCCTGATAGAAAATTTTTAAACCTAATCTTTGCAGTTGCTTTAGCAAATTCTTTTCTAGCAGCTGTTAATTTATTTTGAATTTCAGCTGGAATTTCAGGCATAAAAATTTCTATTTCTTGAGTTTTTTGATTATCTTCGTCAGTGTGATGATTTTTTCTAGCTTGATTTTTTGATCGTTTTTCTATAAGAGTAGCCAAAGCTTCGTCTGGGGTCATTTCGTGATCGTCAGTTGAAGTATTGTCTTCCTGATTATTGGTAGTTGGTACTTCATCTGGGGTCATTTCGTGATCGTCAGTTGAAGTTTCGTTTGAATTATTGGCTGAACTAATAACTTCGGGTTGTTTGAATATATTAACTGGATTATAACGATTATTATAAGTTTCATCGTCTAATGATAAACGACTTGCAAGCGCTTGTTGAACCTTCTCAGTTAATTCTTCATTGGAAGAGAATTTATCTTTAAAAGGTTTTAAATAGCCATCAATTATTTCAGTTTCATTGAATACGAATTCTTTCTGTTTTGGATCTAAAGAATCTTGAAGTGCTTGACGTTGAGCCAATTTTTGACGAAGTCCGTCAACTTTTTCATAATCTAAAACAAATTCTTCAACGTATTTATCAGATGTTTCTTGAGCAGTTAAATGATCACGGGAACGAATGTCTGTAGGAATCTGATTATAATTGAAGGATTCTTTTGTGACAGTATTGGGTACTAATTCTTGGGGTGGTGTAAGTAAATGTAAATTTTCCATGGCGTTATTATATCATGTAATTTAAAGTTATGCAAGATTATTATAAATAAGCACTACCCATAAAAGAGTAGTGCTTATTATTAAGAACTTAACCGTTGAAGTTCTTTTACATCATGCCACCCATATCTGGCGATGGAGTAGTGGCCTCTTCTTTTGGAATATCTACTACTAAGGCACCCATTGTTGCAGTGGTAGCAGCAATAGAAATCGCGTTTTGCAATGCCTCTTTGGTTACTCTGGTTGGATCAATGACTCCAACAGATTTTAGATCAACTAGTTTGGTTGGATTGTTAACATCAATACCAAAACCCGGTTTAGCTGTTTTAATTTGAGGTAACCATTCGTCTGGATTGAGGCCAGCATTTTGTAACAATATTCTGAATGGTTGTTCGAGAGCATTTTTGAGGATTTGTGATCCGGCTGAAACAGAATCATTGCCTTTAACTTCAATTTTGTTGGCTAAATTAATTAAAGTCACACCACCACCAGCAACAATGCCTTCTTCAAGAGCAGCTTTAACGGCTGCAACGGCATCGTCAACTCGAAATTTTTTCTCTTCTATTTCGGTTTCTGTGGCTCCACCGACTTTAATAACAGCTACTTTACCACTTAGTGAAGCTCGTCTTTTTTCGAGGTTTTCACGATCGTATTCACTTGTAGACTGTTCTATTTGTGCGTTAATTTGTTTAATTCTAGCATCGACTTCAATTGAATTGCCACCACCTTCAACAATTGTAGTGTTGTCTTTATCGACAATAACTTTTCGAGCGCTTCCAACGACGTCTAAATCAACGTTATCAAAAGACATGCTTTTGTCTTCAGAGATAACTTC
>JAKBVU010000015.1:0-8269 GCA_021841155.1 bacterium | reverse complement strand
CCGGCTGCAATTAATTTATTGGCTTCATTTAATAAATGATATGTCAAAACAGTTACGGTAGTAGTTCCATCACCAGCGACATCATTCATCTTTGAAGCAGCTTGTTTAATTAGTTCAGCTCCAACTTTATAACCCAAAGTTTCATCATCAACATCAGGTAATTCAACTCCTTTGGCAACCGTAACACCGTCATGAGTAATAGTTGGACTACCGTAAGATTTAGAAATAACTACATTACGACCCTTTGGTCCCATAGTAGTTTTAACTGCGTTATATAGTATTTCGGCTCCTGCTAAGACTTTTCGTCGAGCCTCTTCATCGTAAAAAATTTTTTTAGCCATGTTTATCTCCTCTTAAATAAATAACTTTAATTATTTGACTGTTGCCAAGACATCTTCTTCTTTTACAATGACATAGTCTTGTTTGTCGATTTTAATTTCGGTCGCACTGTAACTTTTATAAACAATTCGATCATTGATTTTTATATTTTTAACTTCTTTACCAACATTCAGAACTTTTGCTGTTTTGGGTTTTTCGGTAGCTTGTTCTGGTAGGTATAAACCGCTAGCGGTTTTGTTTTGTGCTTCCTCGATTTGAGCCACAATATTATCGGCCAATGGTTGTAACGGTGTTGTCATGATTCCTCCTATTTTTATTAATCATTAGCACTGTAACATAGAGAGTGCTAATGTCCTAGCACTCATAATACACAAGTGCTAAAAGTTTTGTCAAGACTTTAGTCGTGTTATAAAATATCTAAATGAATACGAATATTAGTTTATTGGGTATTCCCATTGATTTGGGTGCCGAAAATCTTGGTGTAGATATTGGGCCTCAGGCTTTTAGATACCAAGGAATTGTTGAAAAATTAGAGTCTACTGGTTTAAAAATTCAAGATCTAGGTAATGTATTTGTTAATCCTAGACACGAATTAAAGGTCGGTGATAGTCGATTAAAGTATGCTGATGAAGTAATTAGGGTCAATGAGGAGGTTGCTCAAAAAACCAATGCAGCAATTAATAAAGGTAACAGAATTATCGCTGTAGGTGGAGATCATTCAATGACTTTAGGCTTGGTATCTGGTGCATCAGTTAGTTTTAAACAGGATTTAGGCTTAATTTATTTTGATGCTCATGGTGATATGAATACAAGTCAAAGCAGTTTAAGCGGTAATATTCATGGCATGCATGTTGCTTCTCTGCTTGGTTTTGGTGATTCGTCTTTAATTAATGTTTTTCGTCCAGGAAAAAAACTACAAACAGCTAATTTTTTACATATTGGCGGTAGTGATTGGGACCAAGCTGAACTGGACTTAATAAAAAAAGCTAAACTCGATACTTTTATGCTGTTTGATTTATTGAGTCAAGGTTTAGCTCCACTTTTTAAAAAAATCGATGATTTAATTAGTCGAGTTGGACATATCTGGATTAGTTTAGATTTAGATTGCATTGATCAGATTTATGCACCAGGTGCTGGTATGCCAAATGCTAAGGGTTTAACTTATCGAGAAATGGCTGTTATTGCTCAATATATTGGACAACATTGTCAGGTTGCTGGAGTTGATGTAGTTGAATATAACCCACTTCAAGATATAGACAATAAAACCGCTGAACTAGGCATAGAATTAATAGCTAAGTTCTTTGGTCGCGATTATAGTTGGTATACCGGTTATATGTCTAGAAATACAATTAAAGAGTAGATTGTTTTCGATAACCTAGTTCATTAAGAGCTTGAATAGTGACTTCAGTTTCATTCCAGGGATGTTCACCATCAGCGTGTTCAATGGTTTTTTCATGTCCTTTGCCCAACAACAGCACCACATCATCATCTGATGCTTTTTGTAAAGCTGTTTTAATCGCAGTAGGACGGTCATGAATTAGAAAATAATCTTTGTTCAGTTGTTTGCCGGTTCTTTTGATACCTTCAGCTATATCAGTCATAATTTGTTCTGGATTTTCAGAACGATCATCTTCTTCGCAAATATAAATATAATCAGCAAATTGGCCAGCTAATTCTCCTTGAAGGGGTCTCTTGTCTTTATCTCCTCCACCCAGAGAACCGAACAGAACAATTAACTTCCCCTTTACAGTAGGTTTGATATCTTTAAATAATTTTTCAAAACTGTCTGGTGAATGAGCATAATCAACTATGACGGTAAATTTTTGACTTTGATCAATTCTATTCATCCGCCCTTCAACAAATTTTAATCGATTAATCCCCTGCTCTATTTGTTGAGGTTGAAGCTTTAAAACGATACCAACGGCTGTTGCGGCCAGAGAATTATAGACATTAAATGAACCGGGGATATTACATTTTATTTTATAGGTTTGGTTTTTATATTGTGTTTCGAATTGAACCGAATCTTGGCCTAGATTAATTTTTGTGGCTTTAAGGTCACCTGATTCAATACCGTAACTTAAATTATGTTTTATTTTTCTTGTGAAATAAGGGCTGTTAGGGTCGTCTTGATTTGTAATACCAACCTGGAGACCTCTTTTGTTGGAGTTGGTTTGAGAGAATAGTTTAACTTTTGCTTGTCGATATCTTTCGAAGGTGTGGTGATAAGCTAAATGTTCGTGAGTTAAATTAGTGAAAACAGCTATTGAGTATGGAACACCATAAACCCGATGTTGTGCTAAAGCGTGTGAAGTTGTTTCTAGAACTAACCATTCTATGCCTTGTTTTTTCATTTTATTGATCCTTTGGATCATTTCTTTAGTTGAAACACTAGTCATATGATGTTCTTGATTGATGAATTCATCTTTATAGCCATAGCCTATCGTACTCATAAATCCAACTTTAAAGCCAGCTTCATTCAGCATTTGATGAATTAGTAAGGTTGTAGTTGTTTTTCCATTAGTTCCGGTAACGCCAATAACTTTTAAGTTTCTTAATGGAAAACCATAGATTAAATTTGTTAAAAAAGCTTCAACTAAATGTCCGGTTGGTTCAATTTGCCAAAAAATTTTTGCTGGAATGATTTTTTTGATTAAGATTCGTATATTCATAATAATGTTAAGTATACTAGACTAATTAAAAAAATAGATAGTTTAAAGACCGCTCTCTAAGTGATTAAGTAGAAAGAAAAAGATTAAATGATAATTTTTCAGTATACTAGTTAGCAATGAATGTATTAGGTATCGAAACTAGTTGTGACGAAACTGCCGCTTCAGTCGTTCAAGATGGTACGACTTTATTAAGTAACCAAGTTTTTAGTAGCATGAATTTACACGCTCAATTTGGTGGTGTTGTACCTGAAATTGCTGCCAGAAGTCATTTAGAGGTGATTGAAACTGTTATTGAGGCAGCCCTAGAAGAGGCTAAATTTAATTGGTCGGATGTTGATGCCATAGCTGTAACCCAAGGAGCAGGTCTCGGGGGTAGTTTGTTGATTGGTGTTATAACAGCGGCTACTCTGGCTATTATTAAAGATAAACCACTTTATTCAGTTAATCATGTTATCGGTCATGTTTATGCCAATATGATTAAAACTAGCCCGCTAAATAATTATATTTTTAATTCAAATCAAATAGAATTTCCTTTATTGGCTATTATAGTTTCAGGGGGTCATACTCAGTTAGCAATTTTTTATGATGATTTAAACTACCAACTTTTAGGTAAAACTCTTGACGATGCTGTTGGAGAAGTTTTTGATAAAGTAGCTAAAATTATTGGCTTACCCTACCCTGGTGGCCCACAAATTGCTCACTTAGCAGAAGATGGTGATCCTAATTTTTATCAATTACCACAAGCTCGATTAGATAATAAATATGATTTTTCGTTTTCTGGCCCCAAAACAGCCGTTTTAAGGCTAGCACAAAAGGAAATTGGAAAAGATTACAACTTCCCTTCTTTTGAGCTTAAAAAGTACTTAAATAAGACTCAAAAGGCTAATATTGCTGCTAGTTTTCAGTATGTTGTCGTTAAAACGATTGTCAGCAAAGTAAAAATGGCCTATAACGATTTTCAGCCAAAATCAATTTTACTAGCCGGTGGGGTGGCGGCCAATCAAGAATTACGTCGCCAATTGTTAGAAATAATTCCAGCTAAGCAACTGTTTTACCCAGATATAAAACTTTGTACCGATAATGGAGCCATGATTGCCGCTAGAGGTTTTTATCAAATAAAAAACAACTTAAAGCCGGTTGATCCTTATCAAATAGATATATTACCGAATTTAAAGATGTAAACTGAGTTTTAATATTGTAAAATTAAGAAAATGAAATTAGATAAAAATTATAACGCCAATCAATTTGAACCCTTGATTTATGCCCTTTGGGAAAAAAATTTAGTTTTTAAAGCTAAACCAGAAAATAAAAAAGAACGTTTTTCAATGGTTATGCCACCGCCAAACGAAACCGGAACTTTGGGTGTTCACCATGTTTTGTTTTTAACTATTCAAGATATTTTAGCTCGCTATAATCGTTTAAATAATAGGGATGTGTTGTGGTTGCCAGGTACGGATCATGCTGCTTTAGCTGTTAATGCTTTAATTGAAAAACAACTATCCAAGGAAGGTTTAAGTAAACACGATATCGGACGACAAGCTTTTTTAGAACGAACTCAAGAATTTGTTGCTAATAGCCGAGGTAATATGTTGAATCAAATGAGGTCGATTGGAGCGGGACCAGATTGGACTCGCCTACGCTATACACTTGAAGATACTTCGGTAAGAGTTGTGAATGAAACTTTTTTAGCTATGTATCAGAAAGAATTGATTTATAGGGGAGACCGAATCGTTAATTGGGACCCGGTCTTAGAGACGACTGTTTCTGATGATGAAGTTACTTATAGGGAAGAACAAACCACTCTTTATTATTTACAGTTAGGCCCTTTTGAAATTACTACCGTTCGACCTGAGACTAAATTTGGCGATAAATATATTGTGATTAACCCTAAAGATCAACGCTATAAAGACTACAAAGAGGGTCAGGAAATAGAAGTTGATTGGATTAATGGCAAAACCAAACTAACCATTATTAAAGATGAAGCCGTTGATTTGAATTTTGGTAGTGGTGTGATGACTATAACACCATGGCATAGTTTAATTGATTATGAGATAGCTAAAAGACACGATTTAACTTATGAGCAGGTGATTGATTTCCACGGTAAATTATTACCAATTGCTGGCGAATTTGCCGGTGAGACGATTGCTCAGGCTAGACCAAAAATTATTGAAAAACTAAGAAGTAAAAAGTTGATTATTAGAGAAGATAAAAACTATAAACACCAAGTTGCCATTAATTCTAGAAGCGATGCTTTAATTGAACCTCAGATTCGATTACAGTGGTTTGTTGATGTCAATAAAAAGGTGATTGATTGGCATCATCAACTTTTATCATTTAAAGAAGTTTTGCAAACCGTAGTTAAAGATCATGAGATTGATATTATTCCAAAGCGTTTTGAAAAAACTTATTTTAACTGGGTTGATAACTTGAGAGATTGGTGTATTTCTAGACAGATTTGGTGGGGACATCGAATTCCTGTTTGGTATCGAACTGATATGGATCAAAAACAAGAAATTTATGTTGGCCTACAACCACCAATTGATGATAGGGAAGGCTATAATGAATGGCAACAAGATCCTGATACTCTTGATACCTGGTTTAGTTCAGCTTTGTGGACTTTTTCAACTTTAATTGATCCAGCTTTAGCAGAAAATTATCAACTTGATTTCCGGGATTTATTAAACAAAAGTCAAGATTTTATCACTTATCATCCTACAAGTATTTTAGTAACTGGCTGGGATATAATTTTTTTCTGGGTAGCTCGTATGATTTTAGCCACTACTTTTATGACTGGTCAAGTACCCTTTAAATCTGTTTACCTTCACGGTTTAGTGCGCTCGATTGATGGTAAAAAAATGTCAAAATCTCGACCTGAATCTTTAGTTGATCCTCTCGATGTTGTGAAGCAATACGGAGCAGATGCTTTAAGGATGGGTATTATTATGGGGGTTAGCCCAGGTAATGATTTAGTTTATTCGGAAGAAAGAGTTAGGTCCAGTCGCAATTTTTGCAATAAATTATGGAATATTAGTCGATTTATTGAAAATGTCTCTGATGACACCATTCGGCCTGATCATCAATTCAAAACCAATAATTTGGTTGATCGATGGTTAGTAGTTCGATTAAGTCAAGTTCAAACCATGGTTTTAGATTATTTAGATCACTATAGGTTTGCTGAGGCCTATGACTTAATTTATAAATTTGTTTGGAATGATTATGCCGATTGGTATATTGAAACAGCCAAATTAAATTTAAATCAAACTCTTTTAAAAGATTCTTTAAGAATTATCTTAAAGCTCGTTCATCCGTTTATGCCATTTGTTTCAGAGTCAATTTGGCAAGTTTTATTTGAAAATCAAGATTTATTAGCTCAACAGGTTTTTGAACCTATTAAGATTAATCAAGATTATTTATCTGATGCTGAACAGTTTAACCAAGTTAGAAGTTTGATTGTTGAGGCCAGGGAAGTGTTACAGAAAACCGATTCAAGAGGCATAACTTTGTATTACAAAAAATCTGCCGTAGTTAGCGAGCTTAATCCGATTATTAAGCGACTAGCTAAATTAAAAGATTGCATTGAAGTTGATGATGGGGAAGGTTGGCGTTTAATTAATACTAAATTTGATTGTTGGTTGGATATTGATCCGGCATCAATAAAAAAACATTTAACTAGTCTCAAAAATCAATTTGATCAATATCAGCAAGATATAGAAAAATTGCAAAGCCGGTTAGATAATGTCAACTATGTTAGTAAAGCTCCCAAACAACTAGTCGATCAAACTAAATTACAGCTTCAAGAATTATCCAATAAAAGGGAAGACTTAAAACAAGAAATTACTCGGTTCTCTAGAAATTAAAATAGAGTTTTATCAATTAACTCAGTTGATGCGATTGGGTCGGTATAATCAAACCATTCAACTTTCCAACCGTATTGCTGAGCGGCTACTAAATTTGGTTTTGTGTCATCAATAAATAAAATTTGCTGACTATTGAATTTAGCTTTTTCGGTGGCTAATTGAAAAATTTTAGTTTCTGGCTTGATTAGTTTAACTTTTGAGGAATCAATAATAACATCGTAGTTAATATTTGGTAGGATATTGTTTGCAAGCATTTTATCTAATAAACCAGGCATACTATTTGTTAATAAACCAACATGATAATTATCTGCAATTTTGAGCAGTGTTTGTTGCATAATATCTACCTTGGTTACGGCCTTTAAATAATAGTCACTCCAATCAATTGAATCTTGATGAAGTAGAATAGCCAGTTTTTGGTTAAATTCTTCTAGTGTGATTGTGCCGTTACAACACAAATCATTGTAGCGCCAAAAAAAAGTCTCAATAATGTCCGGTGAGACCATAAAATCATTAGCCAGCAACATAAAAGCATGTTCATAAAATTTGACTAAACAGCCGTTCACATCAAAATAAACAAAATTAATACCACTGGTGCTTGTTTTAAATTGTTTGTGTTCAACTGTGATGAATAAACTGTCTAGCTCTATTCCTAGAACATCAGCTATAGCTTTTATAGTAAAAATTGACGGCGCTTTAATAGCTCCTCTTTCTATCTTTGTGAGAGTTGAATAACTTAGATTAGCTTGAGAACAGAGCTCTTGTTGTGTTAAGCTTTTTTTTTGCCGAGCTAATTGAAGTTTTTTACCCAACGTTAATTCGTTGATGTTAAGATCACCACCATGCATAGCCTTATCATATCAATTATTAGTTAATTTTTGAAGTAAAAAAAGTAATTTTAGTAATTAAAGGCTATTAATTGTTAGTTTTTGTTGAATATCAGTCATTTCATCAGAATTTAATGATAATTTCTGGTCAGCTGTTTTATGTAGATCAGCAGATTGAAATGCTGGGAAAATATGTACATGGGCATGAGGTATTTCAAAGCCTTCAACCACAATAGCCACTCTTGGTGGTTGAAAAACAGTTTCAACCTTTAATGATATTATTCGAACGACTTTCATTAAATGAAGATAGGTTAATTCATCTAATTCTTGTAGTTTTAAGACTTTTTGATTAGGAACCACTAAAGCATGACCCTTATTAATAGGGTGAACATCTAAAAAAGCTGTCACTAATTCATCTTGATAAATTTTAAAGGCTGGAATCTCACCGTTAATTATTTTTGTAAATAAATCATTCATCTAGGGATTTATTATATCAAAAAAATAAATCAGGTTATGATATAAATATGATGTTCGTAAAAAAAATATTGATTTATTTTATAACTCTTATTTTAACTATTTC
>JAKBVU010000014.1 GCA_021841155.1 bacterium | reverse complement strand
TGGCTGGGGATGAGGGATTCGAACCCCCGATCCTGGGACCAGAACCCAGTGCCTTACCGCTTGGCCAATCCCCATTATCTATATAATTTTACTAAAATTTATAAAATTTACTAATTTTTTTCACTGTATTTTTACTAAAATTGTTTTATAATAGAGAAATGGGAAAAATAATTAATATAGAAAATATACCATGCTATGAGCCGGTAGAAATTAATAATAATGTAAAAGGTGGATTGATTGTCATTCATGAAGTTTGGGGATTAACAGATCATATTAAAGATGTTGCAGATCGATTTGCAGAACAGGGCTATTATGTTTTAGCGCCAAATCTTTTGGATCAAACCGAAATTGAAAAAATCGCAACACCTGAATTTCAGAAAAGTTTGTTTGATCCAGAAAAAAGAAATGCCATTCAGCCGAAATTACGCGAAATGATGGCGCCACTTCAGTTACCTGAATTTGCCGAGCAAACGAACGCTAAAGTTGAAAAAATTTTTGAATACTTATATCAAATTGATACTTTGAATAAAAAAGTAGCGGTTAATGGATTTTGTTTTGGTGGTACTTATAGCTATAATTTAGCTGTTAATGAACCACGTTTAAAGGCAGCAGTTCCTTTCTATGGTCATTCTGATCAATCTATTGAAGAGTTAAGTCGTATACAATGTCCAATATTAGCATTTTATGGTGAAACCGATGAAAATTTAGTGTCTCATTTAGACGATCTTAAGTCTAGAATGAAAGAAGCTAATGTTTCATATCAATCATATGTTTATCCAGATTGTGGACATGCTTTCTTTAATGATTCCAATCCTTTCGCTTATAATCAGGTTGCTGCTAATGATGCGTGGCAAAAAACAACTCAATTTTTAGACAATATTTTTAAGTAGACAATATGGAAAATCAACCTACAACATATTTGCAATCAGAAGTTTGTGAAAAAATTAAGAAGATAGATAGTAGCATAAAAAAACTACAAACATTTTTAGGTTTTGATCAAGACGATAGTGGATCTAATTTAGAAAATATTCATCAGTTAAATGAACAGATTAATTGTTTATACGAACAAAGGGCAGACACTTTAAAAGACTGTGGTATGAATTGTATTAAGGAAGATTTAAGTTTTGAATGTTTATGTGTTTTGGTTGATATAGTACTTCATTGAATTTAGATAAAGTTTTTAATTGAATCCAATTGTTTATAGTAGTAGTTATTCAAAAAAGATTCTTTGAAGTCTTGATAATTTTCATTTAAAATTGATTGTCTAATTTGATTAACAAGATTAACAACAAAATATTCATTATGAATACTAGATAGAGTGTAGGCTAATAGTTCATTGGCTTTAAAAAGATGATTCAAATAACTTTGAGTGTGATTAAGACAGGTATAGCATCGGCAGTTTTTATCAATCGGATCATAATTTGTTTTGAATTGCTGATTTGTAATGTTAATTCGGCCATTTGAAGTATAAAGAGCACCGTTTCTGGCTTGTCTAGTTGGTGCAACACAATCAAAAGTATCGATGCCATTTTCAATACCTAAAAAAAGATCTAGTGGTTGGGCGCCCATTCCTAAAAGATGTTTTGGTTTATCTAAGGTTAGTTTCGGCATAATCCATCCTAATACTTGATTGATTTCTGTTGGTTCAAAAATTCCTCCAATAGCAAAACCGTCAAAACCCAAACTATTAATTATTTTAGCACTTTCGATCCTTAGATTTTTAATTCGACTACCCTGAACAATACCATATAACGATTGTTCTGGTTGTTGATTTTTTTTGTGCTGATGATTGAGAAGTTGATGTTGGGCTAATGATCTTGCGGCCCATTCGTGTGTTCTCCGACAGGCTTCTTCAATAGTTGATTGATCGGCTAGAGGTGTAGTTAACTGATCAAAAGCCATATGAATATCTGCTCCAATTTGATGTTGAATTTTCATTGATTTTTCGGGTGACATAAAATATTTAGTACCATCTAAATGTGATTTAAATTCAACTCCATCATCGGAAACATTAATCAGTCCTTTTGAAAATTTAAGTTTGTGATTTGAGTTTTGGCTATTAGTCATATCTTTTAAGTTTTGTTTATAGGCTAAACCTAATGAAAAAATTTGAAATCCACCACTATCAGTGAACGTGGGACCATCATAGCCCATAAAACTAGCTAAACCGTTGGCTTGTTGAATGATCTCAGCTCCAGGTTGTAGCATTAAATGATAGGTGTTGGCCAAAATTGCTTGGGAATTCAGATTTTTTATTTGATCAATTGTTAGGGCTTTGACTGTAGCTTTAGTACCCCCAACTATGAAAGCAGGTGTTTCTATGGTTCCATGAGAAGTTTCGATTTGACCAACTCGGGCTAAATTTTTTGAGTGTGATTTAATAATTTTAAACTTCATGGTCGTTTTGTTATAAACATAGAATCACCATAACTTAAAAAAATATATTTTTCTTCAATGGCATGTTGGTAAAGTTTTTGTAATTTATTCCAACCACAAAAAGCGCTTACCAACATTAAAACAGTGGATTTTGGTGCGTGAAAGTTAGTTAATAGTCCATCAAGAATTTTAAAATTATAACCTGGGTAAATAAAAATATCGGCTTCACCGGTAAGGTTTTGATCATTGGTATGTTCCATAATTGTAGAAGAAACATATTCTAAAGTTCTAGCAACTGTGGTGCCAATTGCGATAATCCTTTGATTATTTTGTTTAGCCCGTTGAATTAATTTAATGGTTTCGCTTGGAATTTCGAAATATTCCTGATGCATATGGTGGTCTTCGATTTTTTTACTTCTAATTGGCAAGAAAGTTCCCAGTCCAACGTGAAGTGTTAAATGAGCTAAAGTAGCTTTTTGCTGAATTAGTTCAAGTAATTCATTTGTCATATTGAGACTAGCTGTTGGAGCCGCAACTGATCCTTTTTTGTTAGCCCAAATCGTTTGATATCTATTGGTATCTTCTTTATTAGCCTGACGTTTTAAGTATGGAGGTAAAGGTACTTCACCGATTTGATCCGCTAAATCAAGTAGATTGATTGGACTTTCAATAATTGCGATTCCATCTGGCAGAACATCAATAACTTTTAGTTCAATATTATTTGATGAAATTAAAATATCTTCGGCTGTTATTTTACCTTTATAGATGACTTTATGTTGAAACCAGTTATCCATTTGGCCATGTTGTTCGATTAAAATCAATTCTCTCTTAGCTTTATTACTTTTTTTGTAAACTTTTAATCTGGCTGGAATGACTTTTGTATCATTGATAATAATCAGATCGGTTGGTTTTAAATAGTTAATTAAATTTTGATATTGATCATCTACTGTGGTTTTAGTTTTAATATCAAAATATAGTAGCCGAGATTGACCTCTAATTTTGGGTGGATGTTTTGCTATCAGGTCTTCTGGTAATGAATAATTAAAATCAGTTAAATTCAATTTTTGGCCTATATTTGAAATTTTATTAAAATAATGTTAATATATTATAAACTTTTTTCAAAATTTAATAAAATAAAAAATAGGATTTTATGGAAGTAAACACTAAGATAAGAAATGTTGCTATTATTGCTCACGTTGATCATGGAAAAACTACTTTAGTTGATGGTTTTTTAAAACAGTCTCATACTTTTCGTGATAATCAAGCCGAAATGAACCAAGATCTGATCATGGATAGTGGAGATCAAGAGCGTGAAAGGGGAATTACTATTACTGCCAAGATTACTGCCATTAATTATGAAGATTATCGGATTAATATTATTGATACCCCTGGACATGCAGATTTTTCTGGGGAAGTAGAAAGAACATTAAATATGGCCGACGGTTGTTTGTTAATCGTTGACGGCCAAGAAGGACCAATGCCTCAAACCAAATTTGTTTTATCTAAAGCTTTAGCTAACAACTTAAAAGTAATTGTTGTCATTAATAAAATCGATAAACCGGCTCGCGATATTAAAAAAGTTAAAGACGCTTTAGATGATTTATTTTTGGAGTTAGCTGTTCATGAGGATCAACTCCATTACCCAATTTATTATGCTATTGGTCGACAAGGACAGGCTTGGTCTGATTTGCCAACCGATTTGAATGATTCTAGCGCTGATCTAGATGTCCTTTTCCAGGCAATTATTAAGCATGTACCAGCTCCTCGTGTTGATCTAAATGGTCCTTTTCAAATGCAGGTCACGGCTTTAAATTTTGATAATTTTAAAGGCAAATATGCTATTGGTCGAATTAATAAGGGGAAAATTAAATCTGGTGATAGTGTGGTTTTATTGTCTAGTCAGTCAAAAGATAAAAATTATAAAATTGAGAATATTTTTTCTAGTCAAGGTTTAACGAAAATTGAAGTTAATCAGGCTGAAGCTGGTGATATAGTCCAGTTAACTGGTGTCAGTGAAGCCAGAATTGGTGATACGATTTGTAGTCCGTCATCGCTTGAAAAATTGCCAGATATAGAAATTGAATTACCGACTCTACAAATTTACTTGGGTCCAAATACTTCACCATTTAAAGGTCAAGAAAGTAAATTTAATACTTCGCGTCAAATTGGTGATCGATTAAAAAAAGAACTTGAAACTAATGTTGCTCTTAGGTTAGAAGAAGATGGTATTGGATTTAGGGTTTCTGGACGAGGTGAATTGCATTTAGGTGTTTTAATCGAAAGTCTAAGACGTGAAGGTTACGAATTTGAGGTTGGTCGGCCACAAGTGGTGACTAAATTTGAAAATAATGTTGAGCTAGAACCAATCGAAGAATTGATCATAGAAGTTCCTAATGAATATAGTGGGTCGGTTCAAATGGAACTTGGTAAACGACGAGCTCAATTAGTTGATCAATTTAGTTTATCAGACAGTATGCTGAAATTGGTTTACAATTTACCGACTAGGAATTTATTGGGTCTTAGAAATATTCTTATGACAACTTCAAAAGGTACTGTCGTTATGAATTCTCTGGTTATTAAATATGAACCCTGCGGGCCTAAATTACAACAATTACGTAATGGTGTTTTAATTGCTTTTGAAAATGGTAAAACTACAGCTTATTCCTTAGCTACTGCTGAATTGAGAGGTATTATTTTTGTTGGTCCCAATGAAGACATTTATGCTGGACAGATTATTGGTTTAAATAATCGATCAGAAGATATGGAGATTAATATTTGTAAAGCGAAACATCTTACCAATATGCGTTCGTCTAGTTCCGATACGGCACCAGTTTTAACTCCACCAACTAGAATGTCTCTTGAGCAGAGTTTAGATTTTATTGAAAATGATGAATTATTAGAAATTACTCCTAAGTCGATTCGGTTAAGAAAAAAAGAATTAAATCCTACTATTCGTAAAAGAATGAAAGTTCAAGCTAATTAGTGTATAATTTAGTCGGGCTTAATTATGAAAATTAGTAAAAAACGTTTTGTATTTTTTATACTGATATTATTTTTTATAGTTTTAATAGGAGCTTTTGAGCTTACCCATACTAGTGCAGAGACCCAACTATCTATTCATTCTCCAGCTACGACAAATTTAAAAAACAGTTCTATTTTAATTACTAATGGTATTTGTCAGGATAATAAATTAACCAAAGAATTAATCGTAATAATTTCTGAACAACATCTTTGGGCTTGTCAATACAGTAAATTAGTTTTTAATACTCCAGTAGTAACAGGTTATGAACGCTTTGTTGCTGACACTACTCCAACAGGGACATATAAGATCTATAATAAACAAACAAACATTAATCTTACCGGTTCAGACGAAATGGGCAGTTGGAATGTTCATGTTGATTATTGGATGGCTTTTTTATCAAATCAATATGGTATATTTGGCCTTCATGACGCTAGTTGGGTGCCAGATAATGATTTCGGTTTAATTAAACCAAATTCTTTAAAAGCGTCTCATGGTTGTGTTGAATTGCCTTTATCTTCGGTTGCTTGGATTTATAATTGGGCTCCAGTCGGCACGACTTTAGTCATTAAAGCGAATTAATTTTAAAGATATGACGACAATACTTCTAATATTTTCTCTAATTAATTTGATGGCTATAATTTATTTGATTCTAAGTCAAAAAAATACTAATAGCCCTTCGTTGAATCAAGAATTTTCCATTACCAGACGAGAATTAGCTAGTTCAATTAAAAATCTTAAAGAAGAAATTATGTTAAATATTAATAATAATAATTTATTAATTGAACATAAAATCGATAGTTTAAGAGAGAAAAACGATTTAAAATTAAATGAAATCAGACAAGTTGTTGAAAATAAATTAGATCTAATTAATAGAGACAATTCCGAGAAATTGGATAAAATGCGTCAAACAGTAGATGAAAAATTACAATCTACACTTGAAAAAAGATTGACGGAAAGTTTTAAAGTTGTTTCTGAACGATTAGAGCTTGTTCAGCGAGGTTTAGGAGAGATGCATAATTTAGCCAACGATGTAGGTGATTTTAAAAAAATTTTAACTAATGTGAAAACTCGAGGTACTTGGGGTGAAGTTCAGCTAGATAACTTATTATCACAGATCTTTATTAAAGATCATTACGTCAAACAGGTCAAAATTGATCCTACCAGTAGTGATATTGTTGATTTTTGTATTAAAATTCCTGATAAAAATTCTAGTGAAGGTTATCTTTATCTACCAATTGATGCTAAGTTTCCGATTGAAGATTATCGACGATTATTGGAATTACAAGATAAGGCTGACCTGAAAGCCATAGAAGAGTCTCGTAAGGCCCTTAATAATCAATTAAAGAAAGAAGCTAAGTCAATTAAAGATAAATACATTAAACCACCACTGACGACTGATTTTGCTATTATGTATTTACCAATTGAAGGTTTGTATGCAGAAACATTAAATTCTTTAGATGTTTTTGATGAAATACAACAAAATTACCGTGTTATTTTAGCAGGACCGACAACTATTGCTGCTATTCTTAATAGTTTTCAGCTTGGTTTTCGAACACTAGCAATTGCCGAACAAACGTCTAAAGTTTGGGATTTATTAACAAATATAAGAACTGAATTCGGTAACTTTTCTGAATTATTGCAAAAGACTCAGGAAAAATTAAATCAAGCTTCTAAAACTTTGGGTACAGCATCATCGAAATCACGAACCATTGAAAGAAAGTTGGCTCAAATTCAAACAGTTTCTAAACCAAATTCAAAAGGAGTTATTAAAGATGTCAATTAATAATAGTGCTTCATACACTACCCTTGAAAATCACAATATAACTAATTTTTTAAACCAACATCCCTATGTTACTTTAATTATTCTAGTTTATCTGATAACTTATTTAATAGTTTGGTTTAGTTTGTTTAAAAAAGCTAAAAGACCAGGTTGGGCAGCCTTTATCCCTCTTTATAATATTTATACCATTGGTAAAGTTGCCAATCGAATGAATTTAGCCTATGTAACAATCATGGTTAGCTTGATAGTTATTTTATTCAGTTTACCTTTAACCTTCTATCTGTCTTTAGTTATTATTTATTTATATTTATTTATTAGTTTACTGTATAATTTTTCTAAAAAGTTTAATACTAATTTTGGGGTTATTTTACTCTGTCAATATTTGCCGTTTATAGGAATATTTTTTTTAGACAACATTGCTCTTAAACACAATAAAAACAAAGAGTAATTTTTATTTAAAATTAGTGAATTCTAGAGGTAAATTTTTAAATTCTTGTTTAGATAATTTAATAATATCTTGTAGTTCATTTTTTGAGTTACTGGTAATTTTTAAACTATCAGTTTGATTGACGATTTTAATTTTTGTAAAATTATTTCTAATGAATTTAGTTAATGAACTGATCTCTTCTTTTGCTAAGCTTTGTTTTAATTTTAAGTCTTTAGTGATTTTAAAATTTGAAGTTTTAAGCGGTTGACTAAAATCAATAATATTTTGATTTAAGTTTCTTAGAGCTAGTTTTTTTCTGATTAAATCTTCGATGGAATTGATTTGAAAATCATTATCTCCAGTTAATTTGAAGCCAGTTTTATTGTCTAGCCACTCTAAGCTAGCTGAACTGTTTTTAAAATCATAGCGATTTTGGATTTGTCGGTTGACATCCATGTAGAGGTTGTTCATTTCCGATAAATCATATTGGGATTGAATGTCAAAAGAGTATTGAGCCATAGTTATTATTATATAAAACTTTTAAACTTTTTAAATAATTGTTAAAATAACGAAGATACATGGAAAATTTTAAAAATAAATTAATTCAAGCAGCTTATTTAGAATTAAAACAAGAATTTGATAAGTTAGAAGATAAATCTAAAATATTACGCTCACATACTTTAACTAATTTATTGAAATCAATTAAAGATCAACCTGTTTCTGAAAGAGCCCAATTTGGAAAGGAAGTTAATCAATTAAGAAATTTATTTCAGTCTTTAATTAATCAAACTAATAATAATGCGATATTAAACCAGATTGATGTCACTGCACCATTTGGTGACAATTTAACATCTTCTGATCAGCCACATTTATTGAGTTTTGAACAAGGTTCAATTCATCCAATCAATCAAGAACTTGAAGAAATAATAAAAATTTTTAATTTAATGGGTTTTGAAGTTGAAGAAAATTTAGAACTTGATGATGATTTTCACATGTTTGATGCTTTAAATTTTCCCAAAAATCATCCAGCTCGTGATGATTATGATAATTTTTTGTTAGAAGATCTTGATAACCGCGGACATCATTTATTGGCCCCAGCTCATACTTCTAGTATGCAGCATCGAATTTTAAAAGATAATAAAGATGTGTTGTTCAATGAACCAATTGCTAAAATAATTCCTGGACGAGTTTTTCGAAATGAAAATATTGATGCTCGTCATGAACACACCTTTTATCAGTTAGAAGGAATTTATGTTGGTCGAAATATAAGTATTGGTAATTTAATTTCAACCTTAGAAATTTTTTTAAATAGTTATTTTAAAAAAGAACTAAACTTTCATACTCAACCATCTTATTTTCCTTTTACTGAACCTAGTTTTGAATTTGTGATGAGCTGTCCTTATTGTGATGGAGTTGGTTGTAACGTTTGTTCATTATCTGGTTGGATTGAAATTATTGGTTGTGGTATGATCCATCCCAATGTTTTAACGCTGGCTGGAATTGACCCTAGTAAATTTAATGGTTTTGCTTGGGGTGGTGGTATTGATAGGTTGGTTATGATGAAATACGGCATTGAAGATGTTCGTTATTTTGAGTCAGGTAAATTAAATTTTTTAAGGCAATTTAAATGAAGTTATCTGTTAAATTAATTCAAAAATTAGTGGATTTCCCTTTACCTCCAGTTAATGAGTTGGTTGATGTCATTAGTCGGCAATTAGGTGAAGTCGAAAAAGTAATTGACCTTCGAGAAAAATACAATAAAGCCGTAGTAGTGCAAATTAAAAGCTATCAAAAGATTGAAGGATCTGATCATTTAAATTTATGTCAAATTGATGATAAGGGTTTGATAAAAAACATTAAACGAAATTCGGCTGGCTTGATTCAGGTTGTTTGTGGTGCACCTAACGTAAGAGAAGACTTAATTACTGTTTGGTTACAGCCAGATGCGATTGTGCCCAGTACTTACTTAAAAGAAAATTTTAAGTTATCGGCTCGTCCTATTATGAATCATACCAGCTATGGTATGTTGGCTAGTCCAAAAGAATTAGATTTTAGTGAAGAGCATGATGGAATTTACGAGTTCGGTCCAGAACAAAATTATGGTTGTTGTTTAACTGATATTTATGATTTGGATGATCAGATTATTGAAATCGAAAATAAAATGTTTACTAGACGTCCTGATTGCTTTGGATTAATTGGCATAGCTAGAGAAATTTCGGCTATTTTGGGTCATCGATTTCATTCGCCAAGTTATTACACTATCAGTAATATTGAATCGTATAAAAATCATAAGTTAACTGTTAATAATAAAATTCCAGATAAGGTTTTAAATTTTGATTTTTTATTAATAGATGATCTAGAAATTCGACCCAGTCCTAATTGGTTGAAGTTTAATTTAATTAAATTAGGTCTTCGACCAGTTAACAATTTAGTTGATCTAACTAATTGGGTGATGTATCTAACTTCTCAACCGATTCATGCCTATGATTTTTCTTTAATTGAATCTGATGGTCGAGCCGATTTTGTCATTAGGCAAGCTCACGATCAAGAAAAACTAAGCTTAATTAACGGTAAGCAGTTACAGTTATCTAATCAAGATATTGTCATTGCTAGCAAAACCAGAGCTTTAGGTTTAGCTGGTGTTATGGGTGGACTAGAAAGTCAAATTGCTAATAATACTAAAGCTTCCGTTATTGAGCTGGCTAATTTTGATTATGGTAGTATTCGTTTAACAGCCAAAAAGCACGGAATTACTTCTGAAGCGGTCACTCGTTTTACTAAACAACAAAATCCTGATCAGATTTTAGCTGTCCGTCAGACTTTTATAATGTTTTTGCGTCAAATTATACCTAACGCTAAATTAATTGATGAAGTTGTTCCTTCTTCGCCCCGACAAATTAGTAAACCTTTAATTAAGGTTAGTCATAAACAGATTGAAACAATACTTGGTTTTAAGATGGAGATCGATGATTTACTACAGATATTGAATTCAGCTGAACTAAAAACGAATTCTTCAAAAGACAGTCTAGAGGTTGAAATTCCTTTTTGGCGAACTGATTTGTCGGTAGCTGAAGATATAATTGAAGAAATCAGTCGAATTTATGGTTACGATAAATTACCGAAAAACATTTTAAGTAGAACGGTTAAGCCTGCAAAATTAAATTTGAATTTAGAAATTCGTCAAAAAATTCGTCGAATTTTATCATCAAGTGGAGCTAATGAATTGTTGACGTATAGTTTTGTTTCTACGAAATTGCTTAATAGTTTAAATTTAGATGAGAAATCAGCCTATAAAATTAATAATGCTTTAAGCCCAGAGTTAAACTTCTATCGTTTAAATATAATTGGCGGCTTGTTAGATAAGGTTTATTTAAATCATAGGGCTGGGTATGATAAGTTTGTATTTTATGAATTTGGTCAAGTTTTTGATAAATCTTTTGGATTGTCTGAGAAACTAGGTAATGTTCCGAATTTTGTTAATCGTCTGGCTGTTGTTTATTCCTCAAACTTAAAAGATAAGGATGATAGTTTTTATCAAATAAAATATTATTTTAAATATTTATTAAGTTTTTTTGGTCTTGATCAAAATGTTCAATTAAAACTTAATTGTCATGATAAATATTGGCAAAATCAAGCTAAATCATATCAAAAGGGTCGACTGGCCTACATTTATTATGATGATGAGTGTTGTGGTTTGATCGGTTCAATCAATAACTTAACAGCTAAGGCTTTTAAATTGCCGACTCATGTAGCCGCTTTTGAAATTAACTTAAGTTTGTTTACTCGGTATAAGTTAATAACTAGCTATCAAAAAATCTCAAAATACCCGTCTGTTAATCGTGATTTATGTTTTGAAGTTGATAAAAATATGACATATATTGAACTTTTTTCAGCTTTTAAAACAGTGCTTGAGGATCATTTAAAGGATGACTATTTGTTTTCTATTCAACCCCTAGACATTTATCAGCCATCTAAAACGAGTTATAAACGTGTTACATTTCATTTTGAAATTAGTCACAAAAGCCGAACTTTAAATGATCAAGATGTTAATCAGATTATTGATAATTTAGTGGGTCGATTACTTTTACGGATTCAATTCAAGTTAATTTAAATTAGAAAATACTTATTAGATAAGTTAAAATATATCAACATGAGACAAACAGCCAGGGCGATAATTATCAATGATAACAAAATACTTTTAATGTATCGAAATAAATACGACCATGAGTATTACTCATTGATTGGTGGTGGCATTGAATTAAATGAAACACCGATAGAAGCCTTATATCGTGAGGTTTTTGAAGAAACAAATTTAAAAATCGATCAAGCTCGTTTAGTGATTGATGAAAATGCCGGTGAAATATATGGTCATCATTTAATTTTTCTTTGTCGTTATGTGGAAGGTAATTTAAAATTAAGAGAAGATTCAATTGAATTTGACCTAAATAAAGCTGGAAAAAATATTTTTAGGCCCGTTTGGGTAGCGATAGATCAGTTGAACTCTGTTAATTTATTACCAAAAGAATTAAAGGTGGCATTGATTGATATGATCGAGAATGGTTTTCCGGAGCAGCCGATTAAATTAGATGCGAATTTTAATATATTTGATAAAAAAGGAGAATAAATTTTGGCTACATCAAAAAAATCACGAATTATAGCTTTGTCAGGAGCTATTTTATTATTGATAACAGGTTCAGCTCTTACTATTACTGTAATTATTATTTTGATTGAGAATAGTTCATCTTCGTCTTCTTCGGCTATTCAATCAGCTAAAGCAACAGCTCAACTTAAATCAAAATCAGCCAGTACTCCAACCACATTGAGCAATTATACTCCCCAAAAAAATATTACTAAATTGAGCTATGTTGATTTAAAAGTAGGTAATGGTGCTGTTGTTACACCCAGTAGTACGGTGACAGTTTTATATACTGGAGCTGTAGCTTCAACAGGTAAGGTTTTTCAATCGACCAAAACTACCGGAAAGCCGGTCACTTTTGCCTTATCTCAAGTCATACCAGGTTGGCAAAAAGGTATTCCAGGCATGAAAGTTGGAGGTGAGCGTCGTTTGTATATTCCAGCTTCATTGGCTTATGGCGCTAACCCACCCCAAGGTTCGGGTATTCCTGCTAATGCTAGTTTGGTTTTTGATGTGACTGTTTTGGCAGTTAAGTAATGTCATAAAAAACACAATATATAGTGCCTTGATTTAAATTACTACACTATATATAATAAAAGTTAAGTTAATTAATAAAAATAGGATTTTAAGCTATGGTTAAAAATGTAACTGTTTTTACGACTAATCAGTGTGCGTATTGTCACATGGTTAAAAAATATCTTGATAATAAAAACATAAAATATGACGAAGTGAATTTAGACAATCAACCAAATAGACGTCAAGAAGCGATTAGTTTATCCGGCGGTATGACTGTTCCCGTTACACTAGTAACTCAACACGATGATAGTCGTCATGTTGTCGTTGGGTTTAATTTATCTAGTCTAGTACCATTACTTGCTTAAAAATAATTATGAAAAATATTATTGTTTATGGTGCTGATTGGTGTCCAGATTGTCATCGTAGTCGAAAATTTTTGGACGAAAACAATATTCTGTACACTTATCTAGATATTGATAGCGACAAATCAATCAAAGCTGAAATGTTATCATTGACGGATAATAAAAATATTATTCCGACTATTGTGTTATCAAATGGACAAATTTTACAGGAACCTTCTAATCAAGTTTTAGCTCAAGCATTAAACGATTTTAAGTCAGTTGAGCCAGATAACGAGGTTATAGACTTAGTGATTATTGGAGCTGGTCCTGCTTCATTAACTACGGCTATTTACACCACTAGGGAAAATATTAAAACAATTATTTTTGAAAAAGCTGTTATTGGAGGTTTAGCAGCTGTGACAGATTTAATAGATAATTATCCTGGTTTTGAAGATGGAATTAGTGGATTAGACTTAGCGGATAAACTAGAAAAACAAGCCAAACGTTTTGGTGCTCAGATAGAGTTTAATACTGTTCAAAAAATAAAATTATTATCCAATAATGATAAAAAAATTTATACTGAAAACGGTATTTACATTGCTAGAGCTGTTCTCATTGCAACTGGAACTGATTATAAAAAAATTAATGTCCTTGGCGAAAAAGAATATTTGTCAAGAGGAGTTCATTATTGTGCAACTTGTGACGGGGCATTTTATAAAGATAAAGAAATTGCGGTAGTTGGAGGAGGTAATTCGGCTGTACAAGAAACCATATTTTTGACTAAATTTGCTACTAAAATTCATTTGTTGGTTCGTTCCAAGATCAAAGCTAGTCAGGTTTTACAAAAAAAACTTCAATCTTTTATAGATTCAGGACAGGTAGTTGTCCATTTGCAAACAAATATAGTTTCGATTTTAGGTGATAATCAACTAGTTAACAAGATATTGATTAAGCAGGATAATATAGAAGAAGAATTACCTGTTGATGGTGTTTTTATTTTTGTAGGTCTAAAACCTAATTCAGAATTTTTAAACGATAGTTCTATAGAATTAGATCAATTAAAATTTATTAAAACAAACGATAATTTATTAACTTCAATGAATGGAGTTTTTGCAGCCGGAGATATTAGATCTGGTTCAACAATGCAAATAGCCTCTGCGGTTGGAGAAGGTGCTACAGCGGCTTTACGCATAAGACAGTACTTAGAAGAAATCTAAGATATTAAAACAATCATTTAATTTACTATATGTAAAACTTTAATAGCATTTATGATCGCTTGATCATATACTGTTGAATATAATTGGTCATTTTCACGACAAACCGCTAAATTATAAATATTTGGCATATTGGAATTTGTAGTTAAATTTACAGCTGGTAATGATGATGAAGATGGTGGTTTAAAACTAAGTTTAAAAACATTATTACCAAAAGTTTCGTTTGGATTAGGTAAAGCCTGAATGGTTCCTTGATTTTTATCATAATGTATAGTGTGATCTTTGTGGCTTATAGCGGCGCTGTATAAATAATTAATGTATTGATTTATAATATTACTGCTATAACCACTCCCGCTTAATGATG
>JAKBVU010000013.1 GCA_021841155.1 bacterium | reverse complement strand
ATCGGTAGATCTAATAAGAACTCATGCCACGATAAATCTATTTGATTAAAACCAAGTCGGGTTTTCACACTAACCGGTAATTCTCCTGCTCCCTCAACTGTAGCTAAAATTATTTCTTTTGCTAACTGACGATCATTAATTAAAGCTGAACAACAACCATTTTTTACAACTGTTTTGTCTGGACAGCCCATATTTAAATCAATACCGCTAAAGCCCATGGTTTTTATTTCTTGGGCAATGTTAAAAAAGTTAGTTGGATTCTTACCCCATAATTGAGCAACTAAAGGTTTTTCTTGAGCGGAAAATTTTAATTTTATTTCTAAATTATGGCGTCCTGGTGACATTAGTCCATCAACATTAACAAATTCTGTTAACATATAATCAGGCCTACTTAAACCGACTATTATCTGTCTAAAAACCGTATCCGTTACATCATCCATTGGAGCTAATGCAAAAAATGGTTTTGGTAATAATTTATAAAAATTTTTCATGTTTATTCCCAATTAAAAACTCGAAAAGCGATAGCGTAAATAATAACAAACCAAACAAAAATTAAACCAATTTCTGGTCCAATTTGAGTTAAGTTTTTACCAGCCGTAGTTAAAAGTCTTAAACCATTAATAACTGGGGTTAACGGTAAAAAACTACTGATTCTTTGCAGCCAAATTGGCATTTCAAATTGTGGAAAAAAAGTTCCAGATAAAAATAACATCGGAAAAATTATAATATTAGCCAGTGGTGCGGCTTGACGTTCATTTTTGGCCCAACCACCAATAGCTAATCCAATACCTAAAATCATAAAAATACTAAACACTGTAAAAATTAAAATTTCCAACAAATTACCATTAATCTGTAAGTTAAAAAATAGAACCGCTGCAACAAATTGAATGGCAATAGCTATAATTCCAATTAAAGCTTGTGACAACATAGTAGCTAAAAAATACTGCCAAACTTTAATTGGTGTTGTATGCAGACGTCGTAAAACACCTTGTTTTTTTAACTCCGGAAAAATTTCAATTTGACTAAAAATACCAATACCAATAATACTAAAACCGAGTATGCCAGCAAAAGTATAATCGAAAGTCGTCAGACTATGATAGTTTAACTTTTGCGGTAAAACTATAAATGGTTTAGAAGATTTTACTAGATGATTATTCAAATTTTTAACGACAGTGCTATTAATTAATGAACTAATTGTTTGGGCCGCAAGACTTGAATTTTCGGTATACAATACTTTAACTTTTCCGGTTGGAATATGATTTTTTATTTGGCCGAAATCTTTGTTTAAAACAATAGTTGCGTCAATCTTATTATAAATCATATCGTGTTGAGCCACGCTCGAAGATTGAACTGTCTGATTAATCTTAAAAACTTTATTTGATTTTAAACCAGTTATAAACTGCCTAGAAGCTAAAGATGACGAGTGATTAATAATAGCTACATTAAAAGAAATATTATTATTACCATTAACCAAAAAACCAAAAACAATTAAAAAAATTAACGGAAATAAAACTGCAAAAAATATGGCTAATCTATCACGAAAAAATCGCTTAATATTAATTTTTGTAAATATTAATACAGTTTTTAAAGCAGCCATTTATTTTTCTCTCAATTCCTTACCCGTTAAATCAATAAAAACATCTTCTAAATTAGCCTGTTCAACTTTTTGATCTTTTTTGAAACCTTTTTTAATTAAATTATTAATTAATTTTTTGGGTTTATCGAGAGCAATAATTTTACCGTTATCCATAACAGCCACTCGATCACACAATAGTTCAGCTTCATCCATATAATGAGTAGTTAAAATAATGGTTACGCCTTTGTCTCTTATTGTTTTGATTAATTCCCATAAATTTCTTCTGGCTTGAGGATCTAATCCAGTTGTTGGTTCATCTAAGAAAAAAATTTTCGGATTATGAACTAAAGCCACGGCGACGCTAAAACGTTGTCTTTGGCCACCCGATAAAGATTCAGCATAACTATTAGCCTTATCAAGCAATCCAACATCATTAAGTAGTTGGCGCCAATCAACTTTCACTCTATAAGTAGCACCAAACATTTCTAATATTTCTTTTAATTTTTGTTTATCTTGAAAAGCCGGTGTCTGAGGTTGGATGCCAATAATCTTTTTTACACTTAATGAATCTTGATTAACATCAAAACCATTAACTATAATTTGACCTTCGTCAATTGGTCTTAATGTTTCAATCATTTCCAATGTAGTAGTCTTGCCAGCTCCATTTGGACCTAAAATACCAAATATTTCTCCCTGATTAACTGTTAAATTTAAATCATTAACAACAGCATGATTATTATAGATTTTTTTTAAATTTTTAACCTCTAAAATAATAGTTTTTTTATCTGTAGACATTCAAAATATTTTAACATAAAAAACACCTAAGCAGTAGTTGCTTAGGTGTTTAATAAAAGATTAATAACTAAATATTATTTCTTTTTCAAAGTCAAAAATCCATTTTTTGGACTTTCCTGAACAGATCGATCATTTGGTAAATCGCAAGCTGTTGCTCTTTTGTCTTTTGAAAAATAATAAATAGTATTTTTTTGTCCACCTTTAAGCGTAACTTCTTGGCAATTCAAATAAAATGTAACGCCTTTTGAATTAGTGTGCTGATAAGCCATTGTTTAAGCTCTCCCTCTTAAAATTAATATTACTATCTCAACATACTCCTAAAATTCTATATTTGTCAATATTTTATTGCTCTGTTAGTAGGATATCCACAAACTTACATCTGTTAGACAGTGCTAAAGATATTTTTTTAATTTAAGCTTGCGAAAATTAATCAGCTATTATAAACTAACTGAGTAAGCATAAAAATTAAGGTGGAGACATATAATATGGATTTTACGAATCGTTCTTCCCAACAAATGTCTGATGCGACAACAATGAGTCCTCAGGCCAATATGGGAAAAATAAAAAACAATCAAACAAATAAATCATCCGATAACAATGATAAAAATAAAATTTTAAATATAATTTCAATTATTTTTGGAATTGCTGTCGTAATTTTAGTAGTAGCTTTATTGATTTATATTGCTTTATCGAATTCAAGTAGTAATTCAGAAAGCTCATATATTTACAAAAATAAACTTCAAGCTGTTTTTCTAAACACTGGTCAGGTCTATTTTGGTAATATTCAAAAAATTAACTCCAGTTATTTTGTTTTAACAAATATTTTTTATTTACAAACAAATTCATCCTCTACTACGAGTAAATCTTCAACATCTACACCAAGTGTTTCATTGGTAAAATTAGGTTGTGAACTTCATGCTCCATACGATAGAATGATTATTAATTCTTCCCAAGTAACTTTCTGGGAAAACTTAAAATCAACTGGAAAAGTTTCTCAAGCCGTAGCTGCATTCAACAAAGCTCATCCAAATGGTCAACAAACTTGTTCCAATCAAACAAGTTCAGCTCCAACAAGTAGCTCAAACGTTCAACCGAGTACACAAAACTCAACTAACGTTCCTGTCTCAACTACCAAAAAAGGTTAATGACTAATTAGTCAAACCTAGAGAATAATAAAACCTCCTCTTGTGGGAGGTTTTATTATTATTGTATGCCGTAGCAATGTTGATTTAATATATTTTAAAAAAGTTAATCCTCAAAATTAATTAATGCTACTTAATGATTTTTTTATTGAGTTTTATAGATTTATTTAGTTATTAATCTCAGCCAAAGATTAATAATATATATCACAAGACCAATTAAAAATAATAATATACTTATTACAAGAGTTATACCGGCCGTATCTGGTGACCAAATCGGTGTAATAAAATCAAATTCAAATAAGCTTGGTGAAATTGGATTAATCTTCACGCCATGCTGTGTGACGTATTTTTCTATACAAGGAACCCGAGGACCACCCAAAAAATCAACCGTTCCTATTGGTATAAGCTTTTGACAATAATCTTCAGCTTGAGTGTAAAGACCTAGATTAGCTTTAGCTAATTGTTGACTTTGAGCTTTGACGGCTCTTTCATAACTATATTTTAACTGAATAGGTGGATAGACCGAGTCATTACCTGAATTTAAATTCGTGTTCATATTGCTAATTACATAAGCCTGTAATTTATCTAAAGCCTGTTGAACATTAACATCTTTTTTATCGGCCACAGCTAGCTGATTACGCAACTTAATCATGGTCAAATTATTATTACGAAGACTAATAACAGCTACGATTAAAAAAATTAAACTAATAGCAAAAAAATAACGTACTTTGATGTGTTTTGTGTAATGGGAATAAGAATAATGAAGCGATTTTTTATCCATCAATAATATTATGACACAGATAATGAAACTATTGATTAATCATAGACTATAACCGATACTTAAATTATTATGCATATATTTTTTTCAGGAATTGGTGGAGCCGGCATAGGACCAATCGCACAAATAGCCCATCAAGCTGGATTTGAAGTTAGTGGTTCTGACAAAAGAGATTCTAGTTATATTAAATATCTTCAACAACAAGGTTTAAAAAATATTCATATCGGTCAAGAAAAAACGTTTATAGCTGAAGTTCATCAACACAATCCTATAGATTGGTTTGTTTATAGCTCAGCAATTCAATTCGAAAATCAAAATTCAGAAGAAATAATATTTTGCCAAAGCCACAATATTAAAACATCAAAAAGAGATCTATTTGTTAATTATTTTATTAAAAAAAATAATCTAAAAATGATAGCCATTGCTGGTACTCACGGTAAAACAACTTTAACGGCTATGGTGGTTTATCTTTTTAAATCTTTAAATATACCGATAACATATATTTTACCTGCTAAAACATCATTTGGACAAATGGGAGAATACAATCCAAAAAGTTTATATTTCATCTATGAAGCAGACGAATTTGATCGGAACTTTTTGTCATTTAAACCTTTTCAAAGTATTATCAGTGGTTTAGCTTACGATCATCAAGAAATTTATTCCACTCACACAGAATACCTTAAGGCTTTTTCTCAATTTATTAATCAAAGTCATCACACTATTTTATATCAACGAGAATCAAAACTCTTTAAAGAAAATGTTTTAAATAAGGTTAAAATTTTTGATGAAAATAACCCAGTAATTAATAGAATAAAGCTTTTGGGTAAATATAATCGTCAAGATGCTTATCTAGCTATTCAATCTCTATTAGACATCAGACCAAAACTAATTATTAATAATTTAATTGAAACTATTAATAATTTTCCGGGCTTATCAAGAAGAATGGAAAAAATTAAGACTAATCTTTACACTGACTACGCTCATACACCTGAAAAAATCCAAGCTGCTATTAATGTTGCACAGGAACTTTCTAATGAATTAAAAAAACATCACCAAACTAATGGTAAAATTATTATAGTTTATGAACCCTTAACTAATCGAAGACAATACTACATTAAAGAACAATATAAAAATTTATTTAATAAAATTGACCAACTATACTGGGTGCCAAGCTATTTGGCTAGAGAAGATCCGTCATTGCCTATTTTGAAACCAGAAAATTTAATTGAATATTTATCAGAACCCAAAAATGCAGAATGTCAAAATCTTGATCAACAACTAAAAAATAAAATCGATCAACACTTAAAAAACAATGATTTAGTTATAATTTTGAGCGGTGGTGGCGGTGAAAGTCTTGATGAATGGTTAAGAAAAAATTTTCAATAATTTAATTTTACCAATTTTTACCTCTTATATAAATTATATAGACAGCTATTAATATGATTAATAAACTGATGCCAATAATCCATCTTACTTTATGATGAGGTTTAGGTGAGGGTTCATTATTTAATTCATCTTCCAACATATCTTCTAAAATCAACAGATCATTGGACTCATTTTTTTCTATTTCTTCTATAACCGAATCATCAATATCTAGATCATCATTAACTATATTATTGCTACTAATAACTTCTAAATTAGCTGGGAAATCTTTTGTAATATTAACCTTAATATCCTGGTTTGAATCATGGTTTTCAAAATTATTCTTATCTAAAACTAAAGTTTTTTCTTTCAAAAGACTGGCATTATCATTCAAATTATTGACAGTAACTTGATCGTTGTTAAAAGATTGATCATTATCAATAATTTTTAAATCTGACGTATCGGTTAAAGTTATCTGATCATCGTCTGGAATTTCAACACTCATCATTCTATCAATCTTTTTTTCTAGTTCATGATTGATTTTATTATAACTGTTAACCAACTTATCTTTTTTTGCCATTCTTACAAATAAGCATAACAATTAAAGTTTAATAGTTCAATTAAAGTAAAATATTTTAAAATAAGCTATAATTAAACTATAATAATTAATAATTAAGGTTTATATATGAAAATTAAATTACTAAAAATTTCAAAAAACCTGGAGCCATTTTTTAAAAATTTACCACCTTTTTCTCACAAAACAAAAAATTGGTTCTATAGATATTTATCAATTGTAGCCTTAATTGTCGGTATTTTATTTGGCCTCTATGCTCTTTCTTTCTGGCAAACCGGTCACACTTCAATTATAGGTCCAAACACCACCTATACTCAAAGTGGTTTACCAATTAATCCAATTTATAATCTAAATATTTTCTATTACATCAATTTTATTTTGTTATTAGTTAACACTGTTATTTTTATTGTTGCCTACTTTAGTCTTAGATCAAAAACAGACAATGGTTGGCTGACTGTTTTTAGTGGATTATTGGTGTATGTTCTCTACGGAGTTTTTGCACTTTTTTCTCCTATTGATGGTGGATTGGGTGCTTTTATTATGACTTTAATCTTTTGTTTTATAGGTTTTTATATACTTTATCAAATTAAACCACTTTATACCGTCAAATTAAAAGCGAAAAAAGTTAAAACTAAAAAGACTAAGTAATTTGGATTGATTCAACTATGTTGTAGGCTTGCTGAGAAACAATCGGTTGATTCACAAAACTAGAGTTAACGACCATTGGTGTAACATTGTGACAGTTTTTATTAATACATTGATTAAAAGAAATAATAATTAACGGACTTAATTTTTCCATGTCACCTATTGGAATAACCTGTTTGAATTCATAGCCAAAACTACCTGTTAAATAAATAGCATTCAATCCACCTATAACAGTAGTTGAAGGGTATTGTGCAAAAGTTAAATAAGTTTGATTACTCTGCAAACTAGTTGGCTTTTTATATTTAACAATTTTAGAGTTTAAAACAGCTAAGGAAAAATTACCAAACTGTGGTGGAATAACGGTTTTTTGATTAATCATGACATCAATCCGCCCTTTAGTTTGATGATGTAGATCATTTAAAATACTGGTAACCGGAGAATTAATCTCGATTAAACCATGATGATTATTAAAGACAGTCCAATTATCTGGATAACTAAAATTAATACTAGAGGAAGTTGAAATATACTGTTTAATTACAGCTGTTTTTATAATCGGACTTTTTTTAACTATTTTTGATTGCTGATTAATTAAAACTACTACTCCGCTAATTAAGCCAATAATTATTAACAAAGCAATAAAAACTAAAAATGCTTTTAATTGTCTTTGGCGTTGTCTTTTCCGTCTATTATAACGACTGTTTGATAAATTAACGTTAGTTAATCTATCATCGGATTGATGAATAGCTTCGGGTTTAAAATCAGGTTCATTAAATTGAAAAGACATCTAATTATATTGTATCAAAAAATAATTAGTTGTCTTTAAGGGCTAAGGAGCAAGACGATTAATATCTCTTGGAAATAAAATTGCTTCCTTAACATTATTAAGTCCGAGAACTTTTTCTGTTAATCGATCAATACCAAAACCAAAACCGCCGTGTGGAGGTAAACCATACTTAAAAGCTGAAACATAGGCAGCAAAACCAATACTTTCAGGATCAACACCAGCTGATTTCATTTGTTCAAGCAAAATTTCATAACGATGTTCTCTTTGAGGAACAGTTGAAATTTCAATACCTCTAAATAATAAATCAGCTGATCGTGCTTGATTATTATCACCTTTCATATGATAAAATTTCATTTTAGCTTGAGGTAAACCAGTAGCAAAAACTGCCTCACAACCTAATTGTTTTTTAGCATAATCACAGATCCATCTTTCTTCATCCGGTGTTAAATCTAACTCACGAGAAACATCGATCTTAGTATTTTTTTGATACAATTGGTGAATTTCAGCCATAGTAAAACGAGGAAATTCTGGCTTTAAGATTAACCCTGGTGCGTTTAGTTGTTTTAAAATTTTACTTTCTTTATCATAGACTTGAGTTAAAACGTGATATAACATATCTTGAATTAAATCTAAAATATCATTGTGGTCTTTTATGAAACCCATTTCAACGTCAAGCATAGTTACTTCTGAGACGTGACGGGTCGTGGCACTAAGTTCAGCTCTAAAAGCTGGGCCTATTTCGAAAACTCTTTCAAAAACTCCAACCATTATCTGTTTATAAAGTTGTGGGCTTTGAGCTAAGGTTGCTTCTTTACCAAAATAATCTAATTTAAAAACTTCTGCTCCACCTTCAGCTGCTCCACCAACTAATTTTGGTGTATTGATTTCTATAAAATCATGGACCGTTAAATAATGACGGATCTCTCGCAATAGAGCAGCTCTAACCCTAAAAATATTAGCTTCGTTAATATTTCTGAGACCTATAGCTCGATAATCAAATAGAGTGTCTAAGTTATCTGATTTATGTGAAAGAGGTTTATCTATTTCAATTGGTGGTTCGTTTTCAACAGCAACAATTACGTTAATCTGAGGTTGATGAATCTCATAACCACCGGGAGCTCTATCTTCTTTAAAAACATTACCCTGTACTTCTAGAACAGTACCAATTTGAAGACCACGTAATTTTTCAACTTCTTTTTTTTCTTCAACAACAATTTGAATTAATCCGTGACGGTCTCTAAGATTAATAAATGTAATACCACCAAGAATTCTTTTTTTATGAATAAAGCCAGCTACTAAGATTGTTTGATCGACAAATTCATTTAATTGATCAGATAAAACTCTATTCTTTTCAGATTTATTATTTTTCACCTGTTAATTTTATCATACTTTAAACTTCTAAAACAAAAATCCAATTAACAATATCCCTAAGATAAACTAGACCTAAATAAGAATTATAATCATCCTGAACAACTAAATAATCTTTTTTAGAATTAATAAAATAACTTAATGTTTCTAATAAAGAAAATCGATTTGAAATAAACTTAATATTACTGTCCATAAAATCTTCTATGTGACCATTATTTTTTAAGACAAAAATTTCTTCCGGAACAATACCCACTATCTCACCATCGAGAGTAACTGGTAAAAATGGTCTGTCAGTTTTTTTAACATCATCAATTATAATCGGAGTAATTAAATCTTTTGGTTCTATTACTGGATAATAATCTTTATCGATTATAAAACTAGAGACAGAATATTTTTCTAGATTGATTAAATTTTTAATTCTTTTTAAATCTTCTTTTAAAATTCGATTGTCGTCTTGAGTTAGTTGTCTCTCAATTAATTCGTCAACATCATTTAAATCATAAATACCTGTATGTGATTTTTTTTCAGAAACACTTTTATTTATAAGTTTTTTCTTATTTAACTTATAAATAATTTTAATAATTAATGATAAAAATATTTTTCCTAAGAAACGAATTATTTTACCAACTTGAGACCGAACTAAGCCAACAAATATTAAAAACAAGATAATAACTATAACTAAGCCATCTAGAGTTGACAATGATTTTACTAATATAAATATATCCAGGGCTGAAAGGATTGCTATAATTATATAAAGAGAAGTTTCAGTTTGATTTTTAAAAATAATTAATTGTTTTATTTTAATCGATAAAGAATCGGTGCGTCTTTTAATCTCTCTCTCGGGTAAATAATTAATCAATTTTATTGTGCTAATCAAACACAAAACAATAACAAGTAAAATAATAGCAAAAATCAATGAAAGCATAACTGCTTTGATTATAGAATTAAAATTTAATTTAATCTAGTCTAGCCTAAAAACTAAATTAAAATAAATTTTTTCCAATCAGTATTTTGTTTGTATACCGGTATATAGTAAGTCTCAACCTTTTTTTGTTTAATTTTTATTGTCATTTTGTATTTATTATTTAATATTTAAATTATACCACTACATAAGCTTAAACAAAATCATGCCATTTTAAATATAACCAATTATCAACAATATATTGTTTAGAACTACTCAGTAGTCCATCTTTCATGGACTCATCTCTTAAGATTTGTTTTAAACTAAATTCTTGATTTAAGTTTTTATTTAACCAGATCATTGGGTTTTTGATTTTTAAATCTTGAAGCATCGTTCTTAGTTGATTTGCCTGCTTCTGACTAGAGACGTTAATCACAAAATCGTTTTTAGATAAATATTTTAAAAAACTTACCTGCTCTAAATGTTCAAAAACCAATGATTCATCAATCATAACTATACTTAAAGAATTATTATGATTAATGCTGGTAATAATTTTTTGAATATTTAATATTTTCGAAGTCATCTCATAAGTTTTAAGAGAATGATGAATTTTTATAGCCTGATTAATTAGTTTCGTTCGATGAACAATATGGGTATACTGATCGCTCAATGATAGTCTTTCTGGAATTAAAAAAGCGGTTTTTAATTGAAAATGATCACGAAATTTAATAACTTGTTCTAAATTTGCTTGATTAATTGGATCAAAAGAACCAAAATAATAACCGATTCTATCTGCTTTCATAGTAATATTTTAACAAAGCTAGCTTATTTTAATCTAAAAGAATTAAGTACTTGATAAAAAACATTAAAATTAGGCTGAACACTATAACTAGTAAAAGTGAAAAAAAACTGCTGAGTACCTAGTGACGGTGACTGTAGAACTACTGTATTGACGCCAGCCGTAGAACCAGTACCAACAACATCCCGTTCATAATTACCACTGTCACACAAAAAATTAACCCCTTGCCATCTGGCCGAAGTAACGGTTGCAAGAGTGTTTGGATTTGTTTTTGTAAAATTAATACAGTTCGTGGATACGGTTCCATTAAGTAATATCGATGAACCAGCGGCCTGAACTGATAATTCACGGTTAACAGCCATATTAACAGGTATAACAGTTTGGTAAATATCTAAAACATCACTAGAGTTATCTGATTGAAATTGAAACATCTTATAAAGACTAGAATGAATGGTGACAGTTCGCCAAGTTTTTGGTAAAGAAAAAGTAAAATCAGGTTCATTGATAGTTTGATTCGGTGAGCTAGGAGCAGAATAATATTTAACTACGGCTTGGCTTTGATGAATAATAACCTTTGGGTGTGACAAAAAAATAATAAAATAAACAATCAGACCGATAATTATTACACAGATTATTATCAAAGATATATATCTGGTTTTATGTTTATAAATACGTTTATTGAAGCGATACATATTAGTTAACGACTTACTTTTTTAACTAAATCATGATAACGACCAATAAAATTAATGATTGGTTGATCAAGTTTTAATAATCTTAAAAAATCGATTGAAACCTTCATGTTGTTCAAATCTTGATTATCGATTAATTTTTTTTCTTCTATCTGGGAAAAAATATCGTTAACTTTTTCAATTAACCACTTTTCATCCTTAATGTTGAATTGATTTGAACGAATACGAAATTCTGAAACTGAATTTGTTAGTTCAAGAGAACGAGCTGTCCTAGATCTTTTAACTAATTGACCTCTTTGAATTAAACTATCAATATGTTTAGCTACAATCGAAACTGAAGAATAATTTAAAGCTGTTTTAATTTCGCGATAAGTTGGACTGTAACCATTTTGATCAATAAATTCTTTAATAAAAATTAAAATTTTATTTTGTTGTTTAGTTGGTAACCTCTTAATCACCCCACCAGTGTTAATTGGCTCATTCATAAAATAATTATATAATATACTATTATGCTTGAGCAAATGGAGAATTTTTACGGCCTACCAATTTTAAATAACCTAGAGATCTATGATTTTATCTTTAGTGATAGTGTTAAACTAAAAAATAAAATTGAAAATTATTCGTTTGGACTAAATTTACAATCATTAATTGACTTAATCGTTGACGAATCAGTTGATTTTGAACCAACGAAAGCCGACCATAAAACAAAAATATTGACCGAAGAAATGGCAGTAACTTTTGGGGTGAAAACTATTCATTATTTAATATCCAATATAAACAATTCTAGGCAAAAAAAACTTAAAAACAGACTAAATCCAATCTTAGATTTTTTTAATAATGACAATGATCAAACCTTGCAGTTATCAGTGGTTAATTATCCTAAAATTCAAGAAGAAGATGAACAAAACTATGTTGACTTTAAAAGATACTCGTCTGGGTATAATCAAAGATTGATGGAACTAGTTGAAAAAATCGGTTATTCAAAAACTAACGGCCAACAAAAATTACAAGAAGCATTTTATTTAGGAATTTTCAACTATATAACTACTTTAATTGATTTATATGTTGATTATAATTTTTATCAGCTGATCGATATATAGTTTTATTTTTTCAATGGCTGATATGCTAGTGACAGACCAATGGGTATCCATAAAACGTAGCTAATAGTATCATCAGTAAATTCTGGTAAAAATAAATTCACTAAACAAATACCCAGTAAAGCACAAAACAATATTAAAGATAGCTGAGATTTTTTATTTTGCCATAAACCGCATAAAACATAAATAAGAATTAATAAAAATATAAATAAACCAAACCACCCCTGTTCAATACCGATTTGTAAATAATAATTTTCAGAAATTACGGCTGGTTTAAGATTATAGATTGAAGCTGGTCCTGCTGTTCCGGTACCACTACCAAGTGGATTTTGTAAAACATGAATTAATCCAATCTCTAAAGCTTTTAAATGATTACCGTCAGAACTCGTAGTGGCAGCCGAATGACTAGAATAATGAAAAACTAAATTCTGATAAGTAGTATTGTTTCCAAAAACAACCAGGCTTAGGCCAAATAAAACTACTAGTCCGATTAAAACCATAATAACTATTTTTCTTAATCGGTTGGTTGGTAGTTTTAAATAAAAAACTAAAAAAACGGCTAACGCAGTTCCAAGCCAAGCACTCCTGGAAAAACTAAATATTAAAGCCATAATTGCTAATAAGGCACTAATTACAATGAGTGGCTTTTTTTTAGAATCATAAAATAGAACTGCCAACAATGTGATTGGCAAAATCAAATAAGCTCCCAAAGGATTAGAGCCTCTCAAAAAAGATATAACTCGAACGAAATTACTATTACTATTAATCGTTTGAAATGGTTGTATTGTGTGAGAGTTATAACCAAAATGACTTAAAAAATTATGTGGTAAAAAAAAGAATTGAACAATAGCAAAAACTATCACAATCATAGCTGGCCAAAAGATATATTTAATCAACTGATTATCTGATAATTTAATTTTTAAACCAGTCAAATAACTAACAGAAAAAACTAAGAAAAATCTTAAATCGACAATTAAACCAAACTCCAAAGATTTAGTTGTAACTTGATTAAAGTATTTAGCAACAAAACCCGATACCAGAACAATAATGGCAAATACTACGATTAATTTAATGACAGTATTAGAAAAAAACTGCTTTCTAAGTTTCTTATCGCTTATAATTAAATAAACGCCAACTACGGTCAAAAATAATAAAATGAACTCTTTATATAGCCTAACAAACGTATAGTGCCCTATGAAACTAGTAGTAAAAACACTAATAAAAGCGTAAAAAGGCATGGTGATCAATAAAAAGATTAAACCATATTTTAAAATTTTAAAGGATATGTCTTTTTTATCTACCATGGACATATTGTAACTAATAATCTAATTCTTGAAAACTACAATAGGGTTTATAATGAAGGATAATCTATGAAGAGCAATAATCAGCTTATATATAATATGATATTAATCTTGGGGGATTTTTTAGCGTTGGTTTTTGCTTTTTCAATGGCTTACATATTTCGAGTCACTCTTGATCATCGAGCTTTTTCTGTCGTCATTCACGCTAAAACTTATCTCATAATATTTTTATCCTTAATGCCTTTTTGGATATTAATTTTTGCTTTGTTCAATCTATACTCCGAAAGAATTTTAGAAAAAAGATTCAATGAGATGATGAGATTAATTTTAGCCTCATTGATTGGTATTTTATTTGTAATTTCTTTTTCATATTTATTTGATGTAGCTATTTTTCCAGCAAAAATAGTTGTTTTATATGGTCTACTTCTAGCCTTATTTTTTGTTTTTTTGTTCAGAACATTAGCTCGAATAGTTAGACAACAACTATTTAAATATAATGTTGGTATTACCAATATTGTTATAGTCGGTAATAACCAAGCAGCCAACGAAATAGCTCACTATGTTAGTAATACTTCTAAAACTGGCTATAAAATTATCGCCATGATCGGCTTAAATAATAAAAAATATTATCCATATTTTTCTAGTTTTAGTTCATTTATTAAAAGTGACTTAAAAAATGAGGTGTCTACCATCATTCAAACTGAACTATTTCTTGATAATCAAAAAAACGATGAAATATTAACTTTCTGTCAAGAAAATCATGTTTCATATCGTTTTATTCCTGGCAACAATGAATTGTTTATCGGCAATATCACTGTTGACTTATTTCACTCTATGCCAATTGTCGCCGTCCATCAAACACCTTTAATTGGTTGGGGTCGAATTATTAAAAGATTATTTGATATAG
>JAKBVU010000012.1 GCA_021841155.1 bacterium | reverse complement strand
TGAAAACCTGGTGTCCTAACCGCTAGACGATGGGACCAATAAAGTTAATTATCTCATAAAATTTTAAATCTTAAAACTTAAATAGGTACCTAAGATTTAGGTACCTATTTATTTAAGCGGTCAGTTTAGCTTCTTATCACTCAACATATCACAATTCGAACAAAAAATCTAGCATTTATCCACAAATATTTTATTTAACAGATGTTTTTCGATTAAATAATCGATAACCTACAAAGATTCCAGCTAAGACAAAGGCCATAAAAATACCTATAACATCACCAGGTCCAGTATTAACTAATTTTGAAGGTGGTGTTGGTGTTGTAGGCGTGGTAGGCGTGGTAGGCGTGGTAGGTGTTGTAGGAGGAGTAGAAATATTAACAGATGCTAAACATTGGGTAGAGGTATAATCACCCATTGAAGTGTTGATGGTTGCTTTAACCTGATAATTACCTGCTTGTTTATATGTATAAACATACGGACTAGCCTGTAGATTGGTTACCTGTGACGGACTAAGATTAACAATAGAACTAGAACCGTTACCGAAATCAACAGTCACAGAATTTAAAGTTGCACTTCCAAGTGAATAGTCTAAACCTTCCAATTTTGCAACTTGTCCTTGAGATTCTAGTGTTATTAATTTACATACTGGGGTTACAGTTGGTGTTGGTGGAATTGCAGTAACAACTATCTGATAAACAATCACCATTCTATAGTTCCAACAGCCCCACATATCGCCACTACCAGCAATAGGTGAACCAACTTTTGTTTGACCACCATTAATAGTAGAATCTGGTAAATTTAACCAACCATAAGGCAAGGAATAAATATGAACACTTGCAGGAACTAAATTAACTTCGACATTATTATTACCACAATTTAAAGTTGCTGAAGCTTGAACGGTATTAGCATTACTAGCGGAAACAATATCAGAAAAAGTAAAATGCGTACCCTTGCCGAAAGTGGCTGAAAGATTTTCTTGAACATTATGTGCCACAGCAGAAGGATCAGAAGGATTATGATCAGGATTAAAATTAGGTGAAGCATTATTATGTAAATAATTCCAAATATCATAAGTTGAACCAACAGCACAAGTAGAACTTAATGAGTTAGATATATATGGCGGATTAGTTACATTATTCATATCATTCCCAGAAACATTTTGACGAATTCTAACAAAATTAGATTCATTATTAATGTTATAAGGAACATTACAAAAATTATTAAAAACTGGGGTAGCCGAAGTTATCATAGTTCCAGTTGAAGAATACTGGTAACATTCCGCACTAGCATTTGAATTGAAAAAACCAACCGAAAAAATACTAACTACTAAAACAATTACTAAACTTTTAAGCAAACCTTTATTAAAAAATATCTTTCTCATGATTATATCTCCTCGATACCATTAACGCTCTGGGTTAATAAATTTACATAAACATTACTACTCTGATTAAAACTATTTAATTGACTATTAGCTGTAGAAGATTCTATAGGTGGAACATTTGAAGGAGTAGAGCAACCATTTATCGCGTTACCACCACAATAGTCCGGTCCTTTGGTAGGAGCTATAGGACTTGTTGGACTTGTTGGACTTGTTGGTGTTGTTGGAGTTGTTGGAGTAGATGTCTTCCCTGTGCCAGAACCTGTAGTTCCAGTACCTTTACCGGTGCCAGAAGTTCCTGTGCCAGAACCTGTTGTTCCAGTACCTTTACCGGTGCCAGAAGTTCCTGTGCCAGAACCTGTAGTGCCAGTACCTTTACCGGTGCCAGAAGTTCCTGTGCCAGAACCTGTAGTGCCAGTACCAGTCGTACCAGAACTAGGTTGTGTTGTGGTGGTTTTTGAAACTTTTTGAGATGGTTGAGGTTGTGGTATGTTTTGTGGTATGTTTTCTTGTTGTGAAGGTGTTTGCGAAGGTATTTGTTCTGATTGAGGTTGAGGAACTGTCGTCACAGTTGGTTTATTTTGATTTTCTGGCTTTGGAATATTTTCTAAAACTACACCCTTAACATAAACCTCTCCATTTTCTGTTATTAAAACAGGTGTATAACCAGGTTGATTTAACAATCTCGCCTTAAACTCTACGCCATTCAAAACTTCACCAACAATAACTTTTACAGGTTTATAATTAATTACCTCTCCTTTTTGATTTCTTTCAGGTTGAAATAAGGTTACTGCTTGTCCTTTTTGAGCAAAATCATTAGTATATTGACCGTCTTCAATCATAGTTTTCAAACTTTGTTCACAAGCACCGGCAATTGAATTAGGATTAGATTGAAAATAATCTAATTGTTGAGAATACTGATTAAAATAATTATAATTTGTCATTTGACCATTTGCGGCTAAATTACCTTCATGTGCCGGAATTGTTACTGCTGACATTATGAAAGCAAGAGTATGAATATCTCCTTTAGCCGCTAAAGGACCTTCAGCACCAAATAATGATCTAACATATTCTGCGGCTGTATTTTGATTAAGAGCTTTCCCAATACTTTTTTCTGATGTAGGCATTGCAGAATTTGACAAATAATGACTTGATTGATCAACATTCTCAAAAGTACTACAATTTTGTTCGGCTTTACTCACAGAAACAACTGTTGATGGCTTTGAAATAGCTTCTGAAGCTTTTGAACCACAAGCAGCCAACGATAAACTACCAACCATTAAAGCTAATCCAATAGCTATTCGTCGTTTAATTGGTGTTGTTTCAATTTTCGAAAAACCTTCCATAATAACTCCATTACTTTAAAAGTAAACTCCCACAAGTTTATTTTTCTATACTATCATAGTTTTGTTTATTTGTCAAATATAACTTTTACACTTCTAGCTAAATCACCATCTAAAATTTTAAAATCTTGGTCGTCGGTTAAACAATCTATTACTTCAGACATCGGAAAAACTTCTTTAAAAACGCAGATTCTTTGCTTATCTTCTTCTTGTAATAAATCATTAAAATCTTGTCTAGTTTTTTCATCATAAACAGTTGGTATGTCATTTCGTCCAGTATGAACAGGCAGATAAAAATCTTCTGGGATACCTTTATCTAATGGATGTAAAACCCTAGCTACTATAAAAGGTTGATCTTGAAAATCTTTTTCTAAAATTTTGTGAATTGATTCAAGAACCAACTCACCTATCACTAAAGTTGGTCGACCTAATATTATTTCATCAATTTCATCAAAGCCATATATATATTTATGATCATTCATGCCGGTATGAAGTCCTTCAATACTATCAACTAATTTATTAGCTGTTTGATGTTTTTCTCGTTGTATTTGTTCTGAAAAATTTATATTTTCTTTAGTTGCCCAAGAAGTTGGTTCGGTCAATTTTTTAATCCATAAATTTAAAATATTGATATTTAAACTAGTTGTTTCAAAATTTTGTCTAACCATTAATTGATCGTCTTGAATTGATGAATTGGCCCAATCTATAGCACTACTATCATCTCTATCTGAATCGAATTGTCGAATACTTGTAAACAAACCAGTTCGACTACCTTGATGAAAAGTTAGGTGATTACCAGATAAATTCGCATTACCTTTTAATCGACTAAATTGATAAGCAGTTTCATCTAACATTTTAAAACATCTACTTAAAAGTTTAATTCTTCTTTTAATTTATCCGTCTGAGGATCAGTTAGCAAAGCACCAACTCTAGTTATAATAGCTAATTGTTGATTGGTATATTGTGGAAAATTAATATTTTCTTTTTCATTATTACCATTTAAGTAAGTTAACTGTTGAGCTTTTTGAGCAATCTTTACAATAGTTCTACCAGAAAGTTCTAGACCAATTAATTTTTGCCAAAAATCATTAAGTTTTTTAAGTTCTGAAGATAAACTAGTATATTGTTGTTCGTTTAATTGAAAATGTTTCATATGTAAATAAGCTTGTTCTATAACTAATTTTTCAGCTTGATCAAATGGTTTTAACGGGTAACTAGGTAACATCAATCGACCTAAATTATTTATCATTTCATTAGTTTTAGATTTAAAATGAATTCCAGTATCAAATCTTGAAAGAAATGGTTCTCCTAATTTAATAGTACCGTCCGATCGATCAGTTAAATTAGTTGTAGCAATAACTGATCTAAAATCTTCAAGTGTTAAACGATCTGAACTACCGGGAATTAGAAAACTAGCTTGATTATTTTCATTAACTTTATTTGTATGACCAAGAGCCTCCAATAATCCATTCAAAGTATCAGGATTTTGCCTATTAAGTTCGTCGATTTTTAAATACTTTGTTTTTTTAGTTACTGAGCCAAAAATTTTTTTAATATATTCTTGTCCATGTTCACTGGCAATAATTTGAGAACCAGTTAAACTAGTTCTAGAAGCTCCAAAACCAAGATTTAAATCAGCAGTATTGTCTGGATTACTACCTACCTTTTGTAGAACTAAATTAGCTATATCTGTTTTACCAGAACCAAGCGGGCCAATTAATATAAGATTTTCACGATTTAATACAGCGCCTAAACTAAGGTAATACTCTAACTTTAAACCAATTAATTGATTAGAGCTCTCAAATTCAGCTAACGAATCAACATAAATTTGACTAGCTTCCTGTCTATAAATACTATCATTTAATAATTCCATAATAAAATTCCTTTAATCCTTTCTATATAACGGTTGATCTTTACGATTTTTATACAATTTAATCGATGAACAAGCAGTAATAATCATTCCTAATAAATAAGGTAGCCTTAAAGCCGCTTCAGCTTGATTTTCAGCTTTATTTTGATAAATATGTCCATTTAATTGATTATCTATTAATTTTTGATCAGCTTTTTCTGTTTGACTATTTAATTTTCTAACTTTACCACCAGTTGAAGAAGCAATCTGGTCAACTGAAGTAATTTCTGATTTTGTTAAATTAGATCCAACAAAGAAATTAATTTTTTGATCATTTTTTTTAGCAGTTGCTATCATTCCTGGCACTAAAGATTGATCAATTGGATTATTACTATCAAAAAAAACATCAATACTTTGAACATTCATCGACTCAACATTGCTAATTCCTTGATAAACATTTGATTGACCAAGTGGCAAAGTATGAATAACCTCAGTTTGATTTGAAATTGTATTTAAATTTTGCGAAGAAATATCATAAATAATATTAGGACTTAATGAATGAACTATTAAATTTTCTTGACTGTTGAAGGTGTGACCATTTTGGCCGACAAAAGCATCTTGACCAGATTTATCAACCACAACGGCAGCCTTAGTTTGAACTTTATGAGTATAATGATTAAAAGTACCAGCTATTAACCCACCAAACAATCCAAGTGATGCTCCAGCCAAAGCAATAGAACTAATAAAACTTCTAACCTTAAAAGAAACTTTTGAATCGGTTTCTTGAGACCAATTAGGATTAACTGCTTTGTTTATTAATTCTTCTTTAGCTTTTCTATTAGCATAATGGTCAGCTGCAGCTCCTGCTAAACCTCCAATAACTACACCGCCCGCAACTAATACTTCTCCATTAACCATATTTATGATTATACATTATTTTAGTTTTCTTGTCAATTGTATTATTTGATAATCAATTTATCTTTACTAAGAATAAACCCAAACGTACTACCCTTGCCTTCATTACTCTCAAATATTAAAGAACCATTCTCTCCAATAATCACTTTTTTAGCCATATAAAGACCTAAACCAGTTCCATCGGGTCGAACTGCTCGAGCATTATCGGCTCGATAGAATTTACTAAATAAACGGTGTTGATCTTTTTTGGAAACACCAATACCATTGTCTTTAACTTTAAACTCAACTGTTTGATTTTTTTCAACTAAACTAACATTTATCTTACCTCCACTAGGCGTATAATAAATTGCATTATCAATAAAATTCATGATAACTTGTCTTATTTTAGTTTCATCAAGCATTAAATTAGGAAAATTATCCGGTTTATTAAAACTTAAACTTAAATGATTATTTTCAGCTGATTGAACTAATTGATTGACCTCTTCTTCAACAACATTAGCTAGATTAGACGGTTTGTTTTCAATCAAAAATTTACCAGTTTTTATCCTAGAAACATTCAAAAGATCGGCAATTAAATAAACCATTTTTTGAGCACTAAAAAAAGCTTGATTTAACATTGTTTTTTGCGACTCATTAATTGGTCCAGCATCACCTTCTAACAACATGCTCAAATATCCTTTTACGCTAGTTAAGGGTGTTCTTAACTGATGAGAAGCCATAGAAATAAAATCATCCTTAGAAGCATCTAATTGTTTCAATTTATCATTCGATTGTCTCAATTTTAATGTTGCATCTAATATTCTCTTTTCAAGATTTTGATTTAAAAATTGAATTTCATTAAAATACAAAAGATTTTGAATAGACACAGTATATATACTAACAAATGATTCCAGAACCTTAATGTCATTTACCGAATAATTACCACCATTTAATTTGTTCCCCAGAATAATAAAACCTAGAATATTGGTTTTATTTGTATGGTCCTTAATAATTAAAATAATGCTGACTTTTTTAAAAAACTTTAAGTCAGAAATCTCTGAACTAAACTCATTATCGGTTTCTAAATTTATTAAATTTGTTTTTTGTTTTTTAAGATTTTTAAAAATTACGGCTATATCTTTTTTATCTAAGATTCTATTATTGTTATTAATAAAATTCAATAAATAAAATTCAATAAAATCAATTTTCAAATCATTGACAAATATTGCACTTAAGCTATCTATTAAACTACTAATACTTCTAGTGTTGACAATTTTCGAGTTAATATTATTAATTAAAGTTTGAGGGTCATAATAATATCTATAAAAATATTTATTAGTAATTCTACTAACTACTTTAATCAATATAGGACTTACAATAGTCACCAAGACTATTAAAGTTAATACAAATAAAAGTTGAAGAAAATCAAGCCTTAAACCTAAAAATTGTTTAATAAAAAATACAACTGGAATTGATAAGATAACAAGACTAAATAATAAAGCCAGCACGTATCCAAAAGTCCTAAATAAATAAAATCTTATATCAAATTGTCTATGATAAATAATAGAATAGGCATTTATAAAAAAATAAATTAGACCAAATAAAGGTCCTAGATAAATAAAGTTATAATCATTAAACAATGGTAAAAAATAATTAAACAACAAACCACCAATTATTGCTAAACATGCAGAAAAAAGAAATAATTTAATTTGTTGTTTAGATATCAAACTATTAGTGTTTTTAAACTTTTTAAAAATCAATAGTATTAGTATTGAAAAATTTATAATCAAATATAAACCATACAATATATAGCTAATAGCATAAAATGAAACCACGTATTTTAAACCACCATAATATTGAAAAGATTTTATAAAAATTGAACGATTATATAAAAAAGAAGCAATAATAAAAATACCAATTAACAATAAAGATGTGTTAATTTTTTTGCTTAAACGAGTAATATTTAAAAAATATTGTGAAAAAAACATTGCAGATAAAGAAATTACAATAGGACTTAAATAAAAAATTATTAAATATTCCTGTTTTATAGTTAAATTTTTATTAAAAAGAAATTCAAATATTGCAAAGCTCCAAATTGCAACAAAAAAACCCATTAATGAAAAAAAAATATTTTCAAGTTTTTTAAAATTACCTACAAAAACAATTAAAGAAAGAAAGAATAACAGAAAAGAATTAATGACTAGAAAAAATAATACTGCATTCATTGCACAATATTATTCTATCATTTATTAAAAAATTTACTTTCTAATTTTTATTACCGAATAAACATTATCGCTAGGTAAAAATAGTTCTACTTTAGATAAGTCAATTCCTGCATCTAATATAATTTTCTTTAAATCGTTAATAGATCTTACATGGATAAAAGGCCATCCTACAACACCTAACGCAAAATCTAAATTAGGTCTAGTATCGAGCATTTGACCAAAAATCATAATACCATCAGTATCTAATAAATTGTAGCTATTCCTTAAAAATTTAGCTGGATTAACCCTTATATTATCTCCTGTGTATTCAAAAATACCCATTAAATCAATAATTTTAGGCTTAGCATCAAGTTTTTCCGATAAACGATTCATATCATTCTCGTTAAATATATTTATATCACTAAATTTTACTATATCACCATTAAAAGCTAGTCGGTTAGCTAATATTTCTGTTTGTTCTAAAGCATCGATATCTTTATCAACCAAAATTAAACTTGGTTCAATACCCAAATTAACTGCACTTTTTATAACAGGCAAGGCCGTACCACAACCTAAACTCATCCATTTTAACGGTTGATCTTTAATTCCATGATTAATAATATAGTCTTCAACTAAATAATTTAAAGTCGCATTACGGTTTCTGATTGCTTCACCGTCGGTACATTCCGCCCACCATTTTTTAGTTAAGGCGTCAACCATTATAGATCTTTTATCTGAAACAATATTGGATTGTGTTGGATCTGAAAAATAACTTAATGCACTGGCTGAAGGAATCATTTTTTTCCAAGATCTTGCAGAAACACTTTCTTGCAATATGTTATTAAAAAATATGTCTGATAAAATTGGATCACCCCAATCATGTTTTTCACTTTTACTCACATAATTGCCGTCACCGTCAACATAAACTGTATGTGGTTTTCTCGACCATTCTCCCCGACTTCTTCTAATTTCTGATTGAAAACTTAATTTTGTCTCTATTAATCTCAATTGATTAAGTTCTTCTTGTGAGTATAAACGTAAATAAGGGTCATCAAATTTTAATCTTTTAACTAAACTAAAACCATAATTATCAATTAAAGTTTCTGAGCTAACTACTGGTGATATAATAAAATCTTCATTAATACGTGGCGAATAATCAAATTTATCTACTCTTAAAGTGTCCATAAAGTGTCCATAAAAATAGAAGAGTTATTGTGAAATATTTCACAATAACTCTTCTGCTATTAATTTTTAATAATCTTATTATATAACTTTTTAAAATATAATTCAACTAGTTTTGGAAAAATAAATTTTTTTTAGTAATCTCACCATCTATCATTGTATATTCTATATTAGCATTTTCTCTAGCGAATACACTATCGTGAGTTACTATTAAAGCTGCAATATTAAATTCTTTTGTAATTTTAGCAATATAATTAAAAATAATTTTTTTTCTTTCAGTATCAAGGTGATTAGTGGGTTCGTCTGCTAAGAATAATCTAATTGTATTAACCGCTAAAGCCCGAACAATCGAAACTCTTATTTGTTCACCTCCAGAAAGTTTACCAGAATTTAAATAAATTTTATCTTTAATTTCTAATAAGTCAACCAAATAATCGACTTTGTCTTTATTGATTTTTTCACCCTTAGATTCTGCAGGTAAAATAATATTACTCCAAACATCTAAACCTCTATCTAAACCAGGATGTTGTAATACTAAACCTACATACTTGGCTATAATTCTTTTTTTATCTTTAATATGAATATTTGATAAATTAATATTATCAATTAAAACATCTCCATTATCTGGCTTATCTATTCCTGAAGCCATTCTAAGAACACTTGACTTTCCAGATCCACTTGGGCCAGTTAAAATAGCATATTGTCCGCTATCTACCCCAATAGATACATTTTTAACTATACTTTCACCGTTAATGGTTTTATTAACTTGATTTAATTCTAAATATACTGACATTTTAAATTCTTGTATTTTCTTCTACATTAATCAATTTTTTCATTCTAGGGATATTAATCAACGATCCAATCAACGATCCACCGATTCCAACCGAAAATCCAACTAACATATTATCCCAGCTAACAGAATACCTAAGGCCAGAAACCAACGTATTAACCATAAACGGTGTTGTTGCTGCCATTGCTGTGTTTCCTACAAAACTCGAGATTACGCCATTTTTTAATGCTCTTATTGTCTCGGTTGAAGCAATAACATTTCTACCAACACCTGAAGCTTCTTTTATTGCCCATTCTCGTCGAGAATTTATGATTTGATTTTTAATATCTTCGGTAGAAAAAACCAATACTAATGCAATAGATGAAATCTCTAATATACTCACTAATGGTAAAACATTAGAGCCCCAAAATTGATTACTATTATTTTCAATAGTTCGTTCAGAGACTATAGAAATATGTGCATCTTTGTTAAAATTTTTTAATATTCCTTTAGTTTTTTCAACTGAAGCATTTAAAGCCACACCCGTAACTGTTTGAGAACCTTGTTCTAAACAAGCTTGAACTGCACTAAGTGGTGCTATGATTCCAATACGATTCATGGATGAAAGGTTTTTTTGTTTATTAACTACATGGGCTTTATATCCATTTATAGTAAGCTTTGAATCATTAGGAATATCTGAATTATTTCCGATAATAATCGGAATATTATTACAATTTTTACTGTTAGACCAATAATGATCTAGCAATGTATTATTGACACCTACGACTAAATCTGTTTTATTAACATTTTTATATACTAAATTACCTAAATTAAAGATATACGGTTGAGCAAAAATTTTATTTTGGTCAGCTTTACTTATTATTTTTTTTTCTGTTTTTTTAGAAATAAATCCATCAGTCATAGTAAAATCTCGAGAATATTCCGTTACAAAAGTCTTACCTAAACTATTGGTTAAATTTTTTACAGCTATATCGGGTCCATTAATAATTGAGCTAGCGATTGAAGACGACATAGAGGCTAAAAAAACTCCAGAAGCTAAAACTATAGGAACTCGACCTGCAAAAGTTTTACTTAAAGAATTGTGAAAAAAATTATTTTGTTTTATTTTATCTAAATCACTTGAAGACCATGATTCTATAGCATGAAATTTTGAATTCTTTAGCGATAAAACTTTACTAATACCTAATAAACCAATACCCCCAAACAATAAAAATTCACCAACTTCAGATAATTCACGGTCTATAGAATTAACATTATTTTGAAGATTTTGATTAAAAACAGGCTGGTCATTATATTGTACTTTGTCAACATGACTATAACCTAAACCTAAAGCGATACCTGCAGACAAAAAAGTAGCTCCAATAATTCCTGTAGTTAATTTAGACTCCTTACGAGAAGTAGTATTTTCTTTCATTTCAACACTTAAAAATAATCTGACTTTATTATATAATATATTATTATATAACTTTTTCGATATATTTCAAATAATTTTAATAATTTAAAAATATACTACATAAAAAAATAAATATATTGTATATTATCAATATGGTCAAAGTTGCAATCATTGAAGACGACCAAACAATCGCCCAAATGTATAAAATCAAATTCCAATCAGAAGGATTTGATGTTGAAGTGGCTGAAAACGGGCAGATTGGTTTAAAAATGATTGAGAATATTAAACCAGACATTGTATTACTTGATCTCATGATGCCGATCATGAACGGCGAAGAAATGTTAGAAAAATTACGCCAAAAAGTTTGGGGTAAAGATTTAAAAGTAATTATCCTGACAAATATGGGTGAACAAGAAATTCCTGAAAAAGTTAAACAACTTAATGTAGCTGACGTCATCTTAAAAGCCGACATGACACCCAGACAAGTTATGGAACTTGTTAAGAAACAATTAAATTTAAATTAAACAATGAAGATCGCAATAGTTGGCTATGGCTTACAGGGCCAATCAATTTATAACTATTATCACCAACATAATGAGATTACCGTTTGTGACCAAAATATCAATCTTCAAATTCCTAAAGATGCTCACCAACAACTTGGAAAAAATTATTTAAAAAATCTATCCCGATTTGATTTAATTTTTAGAAGTCCTATTATTCATCCCCAACAAATAACCAGTAATAACTCACCTTCTATTATTTCAAAAATTACTAGCAATACCAGTGAATTTTTAAAACTTGCTCCGACTAAAAATACTATTGGAATTACTGGCACTAAAGGTAAAGGTACTACTTCGTCTTTAATATATGAAATGCTTAAACAGGCTGGTCTAACAACTTATTTAGGTGGAAATATTGGTACACCGCCTCTTGACCTATTAACCAACAATTCCATTACAAAAAACGATTGGGTTGTTTTAGAATTAGCAAACTTTCAAACTATGGATCTTCAACTATCAACACATATAGCAGTTTGCTTAATGGTAGTACCCGAACATCTTGACTGGCATAAAGATCAAGAAGAATATTTCAAAGCTAAAAAAAGATTATTTGATTTACAAACCAAAGAAGACATAGCAATATATTTTAAACAAAATAACCACTCTAGTTACATTGTCAGCAATTCTTTAGCTCAAAAAATAGCCTATTATCAAAAACCTGGAGCTTATATTGATAATCATAAAATCATAATTGAAAACAATATAATCTGTGACATTAATGATGTTAAGCTAAAAGGTCAGCATAATCTTGAAAATATTTGTGCTGCAATTACAACTGTTTGGCAAATCAAACAAGATTTAAACTCAATTCGTCAAGTTCTTCAATCATTTCAAGGATTACCTCATCGACTAGAATTAGTTAGAACTATTAAAAAAATAAACTTTATCAATGATAGTTTTGGTACTACTCCAGAAACCGCTGTGGTTGCAATCAAAACATTTCCTAATCAGACTATTATGATTTTAGGTGGTTCATCTAAAAATTCTAACTTTAATGATTTAGCTCAAACTATTAAAAAATTTAATCTAAAAAAAATAATCTTAATTGGTCAAGAAGCTAAAAGAATTCAACAAGCCTTAGATTTAGTTGGCTATCAAAACTATATTTTTGGAGATAATAATATGGTTAATATAGTCCAACAAGCTTATAAATTAGCGGAGCCTGGTGATAACATACTACTATCAACTGCATGTGCTAGTTTTGATATGTTTAAAAACTATATTGATAGAGGGGAACAATTTAAAGCAGCTGTTTTAGCTTTGCAATAATTTTTTCTTCTGGTTGAATAACACTGGCCTTATTGAAACAAATTTTCTTAATATCATTCTCTATCCAATGATAATGAGTACAAGCTAAAACAACTACGTCACATTTTTTATTTAAAATATCTTCAATTGTTTGCTTAATTTTCATTTCATTAATTTGTTTTTTTTGAATCATTGTAGCCCATTCCCGACAATCTGGTTCTAAAATATTTAAATTTTGGCCATATTTAAATTTTAAAACTGAATATTTTGAACTTTTTAAGGTAGTTGGAGTAGCACAAATAGCAATTGTTTTATTTTTAGTTATTAAACTAGCTTCTCGAATCATCGGTATAACAGGAATAATAGTAAATTTATATTGCTCTCTTAATTCAGATAAGATAGTTGTTGAAACCGTATTACAAGCAATAATTACTATATCAAAATTCTCGGCTTGAAATTGATCAAAAAATGGTTTAACTAATAACAACAATTCATTTTTAGTTTTATCACCATAAGGCATGTTTTTTTGATCATTTCTAAATACAATTTCAAGTTGTGGAAAACTTTTTTTTACAGCATTAAAAACAGATAAACCACCTATTCCAGAATCAAAAATGGCAATTTTCATATTTTTGGAATAAAATGATCTAAAATTGTTTGATACAAATTATCAAATAAAGCTGTAATTGTTAAAGGTCCTACACCACCTTTGGTTGGAGTCAAAATTAAATCTGATCGATTATATACATCTAAATCTAAATCGCCAACTATTTGACCATTTTCAGATGTAGTACCAGCATCAACTATAATCGTATTAGGTTTTATCATATTAGCTTTGATTAAACCGGGCTGCCCAGTAGCAGTTATGATTAAATCGGCTTGACTAATCATTTCTGATAAATTATTAGTCAAATTATCGGCCACAGTTGGTTTTAAACCAGACTGTTGCATAAGTTTAACTAAAGGTCTACCAACCAAACGACCGAAACCTATAACAAGAATATGTTTAATTTCCAAGTTGACATTATAACCAGCTAAAAGCCATAAAATTGCTTTAGCTGTTGCAGGATCATAAATTGCTCTTTCAGACAAACCATCAATATCTTTTTTGGTATCTATCAAGTTAATATATCTATCAGCATCAGACATCTCTTTTAAGGGAAATTGCAAAATTAATCCTTGAAAAGAATTGTCTTGATTAATTTTTTCAATTGTTGACGCTAAAGAAACCATATCAACTCTAAAAATAATTATGTCAATATTTAAATCTTGACAATATTTTTCCTTTAATTTGACATATAAATTTATTACTGGATCATTAACAGTTATAATAATTGCTAGCTTAGCTCTAACACGATATTCAGTCCATAAAGTACTAAATTGCTTTAATTGTCTTTCTTTTATAAAACCGGCTAACTCTCGACCATCTAATAATTTCATTTTAATATTTTAACAAATAAAGCTTTACTAAGATATTATAGATTTGTTAAAGTTAAAACACTGGACCAGTAGCTCAGTTGGTTAGAGCACCTGCCTCTTAAGCAGGGTGTCGAGGGTTCAAGTCCCTCCTGGTCCTCCATTAAATTAGTCAATCTTATTTTGAATAATATGTTGGATTATATTCCAATCTATATAGATGAGGTCTAACTCATTGAGTTTATTGTAGGTTGGGATTATATCTTAATAGAAAATATACCACAAGTTAACCATTGATAAGCTAAGATTTCAAAATATTATCATTTTTATCAAATCAATTTGCATCCAGCAAAGCCAAAAGCTATGCAATGCCTAAGAACTGCAAAGCATTATTTGGATGAATAACCTTCCATTCAGCCTCATTGCCATATGTTTCAAACCACTCTTTCGGAGCGGTAGTCATTTTATCTTTCCATTTTAACTCGTAACCAAATAACTTTCCGCTATGCTCTTCGACAAGATCTACTTCATTTTGTTTCCATGTTCGCCAAAAATACTGGTTAGCATACAATTTAGTATAAGTACGCATTTTAAAACGCTCTACGATCATAAAGTTCTCCCATAGCTTGTTAGTGTCATCACGTATCTCAAGTGAATTAAAATTATTAATAGCAGCATTTCGTACTCCGACGTCATAGAAGTAATATTTAGCTGTTTTAGTTACCTTACTACATAAGTTTCGACTGAATCCTCTCAGTCGAAAGATAATATAGGACTTTTATAGTAAATCCAAATAACGGGCAACAGTATTTTTATCAATATTAAGTGAAGAACCAAGCTCTTGATGAGATACTTCATTACCAATCTGATAGGCAAGGAGAACAAGCAGTTGAAACAATATGCGAGACCCTTTAACTTCTTGGTAAGTCAGAATATCTCGTAATAGATAGGAATCACTAACTCGCGTAAAAAATCAACCCGTGCGCCTGATCGTCTTCAGCCGTAATAACATCAGGATACATACCATATGGAAGCTTTTGTTGAAATGATCTCGTTGAGACTGAATCCTGATCTAAGTGCTCTATGAGTGCAACAGGAAACAAATAACGTGTTGTTTTGCGTCCGGTAAGTAGTTCACCAACTTGTCCCGCAAGTTCAAAAGATGAAGAACCAGTAACAACAACTGAAACATTCGGCATAGTATCGTTAATAATTTTAAGACTTTGTCCAAGTTCCAGGAATTGCTTGAGCCTCGTCAATTACCAGAACCAACGCTGATCCTATATGTGATTTCAGAAGTGTACTGTCTGCGCCACCTCAAAAGCGTGTTGCGCACTGAGCTCGTCACCCCGATACACGACCATCCTTTCTTTTGTAGTAATAATAAAGTTATTTAAGAGTGTTGTTTTACCCACCCGGTGTGGCCCAAAAATGATCAAGGTTTTACCTTTCTTGAGGTCGTCTGTAATTGATAGATATCTTGGTATATTCATAACATAAGCATATAGTACATTCACCGTAATGTCGATATTACAGTGAATGTGTCTCACTACTGTTACTGTACTGGAGCATA
>JAKBVU010000035.1 GCA_021841155.1 bacterium | reverse complement strand
TCCTATTTAGAATTATAGATTTGGAAAATCAATTAAAAAGGTACTACCTTTGTTGAGCTGACTTTTTAATTTAATACTAGCTTTTAATAGTTTAGCTAGTTTCAAAGTAACATAAAGACCTAATCCAGTGCCACTAGCTTGTCTAGTTTTATAATCTTCTGATCGAAAAAATTTTTCAAAAACACGCTCTTGATCAGCTTTAGAAATACCAATACCTTGATCTTTAACTGATAGAATAACACCTGTTGAACTTTTTTTAGCCGATATTGTAATAGTTCCTTTTTCACTATACTTAATAGCATTAGTGATGAAATTTTGTAATATTTCTCTAACATATAAATCAGTTGAGATTAAACTAAGTTTCGATTCAGAATTATCATCAACTACAATTCTTAAAGCTTTTTGTCTGGCTTCTGGTTCGTAGTTAACAATCATGTCATGTAATAAATTATCAACATCAATTTGGTCTTTACTGATTTCTAAAACATTTCGTTCTGATCGAGATAAGATTGATAAATCATTAACTAAATCAGCTAAAAAAAGAATTTGTTTGTGGGCTTGATCAATTGTTTCTTTAATCATAGCTTTATCATCAGTTTTATCAACTAGCAACAAAGCATTAGACAAATTACCCTCACTAATTGCAATCGGTGTACGTAATTCATGTGAGACAACCGAAATAAATTCATCTTTTTCTTCTTCAATAGTTTTTTCCCTAGTGATATCACGGATTATAATTACAAAGCCGCTTAGTGGATCTGAAGACAAATAAGTATGTTCAATAGGTGAAATTGATAAATAGAGATTAATCTGACTATCATCATCGTATTTTAAGCTAAAATCTTTAGTAGTTATCTGGTGTTGAGCTGACTTAATAAGCTGACTTAAGTTGATAGGTTGTCCTGTAGAATCAATTGGTTGAAAAATATTTAATAAGTTATCTGTTGGTTGTATAATGTTACGATCTAAAATATTAAGAGCCGAAGAGTTATATAACTCAATTTTAAAATCATTATCAATTAAAATAATAGCGTCATCAATACTATTAATTAAATTACGGACACCATCTTTGGTTAAAATTTCATCAGTCGACTTAGTCATATTTAGATTATATTAAACTTTGCTCAATTTATTAAATTTGCGGTTGGAATTTTTTAATCATTTTTCGATATTTTTGACTACCGGGATAAATTGATTCTAACAATTGCCAAAAATTAACTGAATGATTTAGAACTTTGGTGTGGCATAGCTCATGATAAATAACGTAGTCGACTAATTCATTTGGCAGATTCATTAAAAAGAAATTGAAGGTTATATTTTTTTTATTATCACAACTGCCCCAACGTCTTTTTAACTGTTTGATCTTGACCGACTGATATTCATAATCAATTAAAGTGGCTAGTTGACTTAATCTTTGAGGTAAATAATTTTCAGCTTCATCTTTTAGTATCTTTAAAGCTTTTAGATTAATTTTAGTTTGAACTTCAGGATCATTAATCAAATAATCCGGTGGTAAGCTTACAATTAAATTATTAGAGGTTACCTTTAGTTTTAAAGGACTGGAACTATCGATTGGTTCAACTAATATGCGATGATAGCGACCAATTAATTGATTGTCTTCAAAAGGTAATTTTTCATGATAATTGTCTTTAATGAAATCAAGCTGGTTTTCTAAAAATTCTAAGGCTAAACGATTGCTCACCCATTTTGGAGTTGTTAATCTAATATCCCCATTTTGTGATAGGGTTAATCGAATTGATTTAACACCTTTTTTCTTAAAAATTTTAATTAAAAATTTTTTATTTAATAAAACAGTTTTTGAGGTTTGTGACATTAGAATTATCTAATAACAATATTCCTTTTTGATAAATCACTATGATTGGAATAACTATTTGGAACTAAGTTAACCATTCCAGGCATCGTAACATGATTATTTATATCTTCACTAGAAATAATACCAAAACTTTTTAGCTTATTAATAATCGAGTTTTTTTGAGTTTGATAAGAATGTTTACCACTTACTACCATGTAATTATCTAGGGTAGATGGATTTTGCATTTTAGAAATAAAGTCTTTAAATTCAGTTTGATTTAGTGAATGTGAATATTTGTCATCATTTTTTCGTTTATCTCTTTTATAATTTCTCAGATATGCTGTCTCCATGTCTAGCTGTAACCAGACTAGTAAACTTTCAGCTTTAGAATTACGAGCTAATTCTCTTAAAAATCGTCTCTGTGAATTACGAATCGCATTAAAATCATAAATAACTGAGACGCCTGCTTTAAGAAATTCTTCCGCCATATAATTCATTAATTGATTAATGATGTCCTCTTCGGTTCGATCATATTTTGGTTCAGTAAATAATTCATTACGAATTCGATCGGCTTGAATGTGTGCCACTTGAATATCTTCAGATAATTGTCGAGCTAAATAAGTTTTACCAGCCCCTGGAAATCCATACATATACATTAAAAAAGGCTTCTGCGGTCTGATTTTGTTCATATTAAAGTTTATTATATAACATATTTTTTTATTAAAAAACTTTATTTATGTTTGTTGTTCAATTAATTAAATAGTAAAATCATTCTTATAGGGGAGTAGCTCAGCTGGTAGAGCACCGGTCTCCAAAACCGGTTGTCGCAGGTTCGATCCCTGTCTCCCCTGCCAA
>JAKBVU010000011.1 GCA_021841155.1 bacterium | reverse complement strand
CCTTTCTTGAGGTCGTCTGTAATTGATAGATATCTTGGTATATTCATAACATAAGCATATAGTACATTCACCGTAATGTCGATATTACAGTGAATGTGTCTCACTACTGTTACTGTACTGGAGCATAGTAGTCGGATAAAAGCATTGCACGTTAGAATAACTTAAATACTACTTCCCTACTCCTACTGTCTATATAGATAAATTCTAGCTACTTAAACTTTTCATATATCAAGAACAAATCGGATAAATGATGTTCCACAAATAAACAATCTGGCTCTCAAATTCAGTTACCTATCGTTACAATATAATAAAGTTGATCCTGTCGTTATATATTTCTGAAAATCTCTTATCTAGCGTAACTATACTAGTACACCCTATACGTTCTGCTATTGCTATCTGCAACGCATCTTCATGGTTCTTATTTTTTAGTAATCCAATTGCAGCGACATAATCTTCAGGGAGCAAAGCAATTTTTGGATAGTCTGCTAAAAAAGATTTTAACTCTGAAATATTAAGATTATCCTTAAGACCAAAATATAAGACCAAATGAACAGTTAGCATACTGATACAAAATTCCTCTGTGTTTTGCTCCATCCATTCGAAGACATCTGTTCTCTTAGACCGCCCTGCAATTAACATTTCGAGTAAAATATTTGCATCTAGCAGTATCATAGCGTTTGTGTATCGTTATATAGCTCTTTAAAGCTTTTATGAGCATCAAAAACCGGTTGGCGATGCGGAATACTTTTAACAAAATCAACGCTGTGAATAGCCGCACTATGCGTCCCCGCATTTACAGCCAAATAAGCATCATGCTCTTCTTGTGCCATTAAAGTCACGAGGGGTTTGGAGCGATACATTACTTGAATCCTCTGACCATGTTTAAGCTTTTTCAGAAAACCCTCTAAATCGTTACGAATCTCTTTTGTACTAATTATTACTGTATTCATGCTTATACTTATATGCCCTTTCAGGATAAAAGTCAACTTAAGATGAACTTACACAACAATTAACTGATTTAGTTAGGAAAAAAACTCTGTTACTTCAATAGACAACCCGTATTTTTTTAATTTCTTAAGCATTAGAAGTAAGTCAGGACAGAGGGTGTGCTACAAATCAGCAACCTAACCCTTTCAGTTTGATATACATTTACAATAATTTCTTAGACTCTATGAAAGGTTATCAGCAAGGGTCATTGACCGACCTTTTTTGTTATAATATTCAAATGAGCAACGAACAAGTTATCCAAAAGACTAAAGACTATGTTGAGCAAAAGTTTAATCATGAAGGCACTGGTCATGATTGGTGGCACATGTATCGTGTTTGGAAACTGGCTAAACGCATTGCGGTGAGTGAGAAAAATTCAGACATGTTTATTGTCGAGCTTGGAGCATTGTTGCATGATATAGCCGATTGGAAGTTCCATGATGGAGATATGGAAGCTGGACCGAAAGCTGCCCGTGCCTGGCTTGAAAGTCTTAATGTCCAGGAAAATATAATCCTCAAAATAGAGGATATTGTTCGTAACGTTTCCTTTAAAGGTGCAAACGTAAAGCAGGACATGAAATCGATTGAAGGTAAGATAGTAAGCGATGCCGATAAACTAGATGCAATAGGTGCTATTGGCATTGCTAGAACATTTGCCTACGGAGGTGCTCATAATACACTAATATACAACCCAGATATAAGACCAGTCCAGCATCAATCATTTGAAGATTATAAAAACAGCAAATCACACACCATAAATCATTTCTATGAAAAACTACTTTTATTAAAAAATAAACTGCATACTAAAATAGCCAGAGATATCGCCGTTCACAGACACGAGTTCATGGAGCAATATCTTGATGAGTTTTATGAAGAGTGGGAAGGTAAACAATAATAAACCTTAGATTACCAACCACAAGAGTTTTATAATACACGAGATAACTATTACGCGATCGGGAGTGTCCAGACATATGAAGTAAGTGCAATAGTTAGTTTTTGTTGCTAAAATTAATTATGATTTATCTTATTGGTGGTGCACCCCGTACAGGCAAAAGCTTATTAGCGCAAAAAATCGTAGCCACTCATCCGATGTCGTCATTATCGTGCGACTTTTTGTATGATCTTACACAAGTTAAAAACATCAATAATTTTGCTGAAGCAGATCTAATTACAAAGGGTACTTTATTCTATCCTACACTACAGGAACTGTTAATTAATGTAAGTCGACGTAGCGAAAATTGCGTTATAGATGGTGAGGTTATCCTTCCTCAATTTATTCCCGAATTAGCAACTAAATATAATATTAAGTCTTGTTTTATTGGATTACCGGTTACAAACTTAGATACTATACTGACTCATGGAGGTTATTTTAATTGGCCCAAATGGAAATTAGAGAATGGTTTGGCGACTGAAATTAATGATTTAGCCGAACAAACAATAAATAAAAGTTTAATCATTAAAACTGAGGCTCAAAAATATAACTTACCTTACTTTGATTTAACAGAAAATTATAATCTTGGCATAAAACTTGCCATCAAATCTCTTTTAAGTTGATATTACTGGGAATAATTTTTAAAATTCGGGTTCAGAGTTTAATGTTAAATTTAATATATTTAAAACACCCTAGACTTTTTTAAATTTTACTGTAATATATTTCAGGTGGAATACTTGATAAATCGAAATGACAGGAAAATATTACCTCTTTTCATGGGTTTTACACTCATTTTAAGTAGTTGCAATCTAGTCATAGCCTCACGAAAGACTAAACTAACTAGTTTTGAACAATGTCAAGGCAATCAGAATAGCCCTGAAAACACAGATGGCATTAATATAAACTCAAAGGATGTTAAAAGTCTTTACGATCAAACCATCAAAAAAGTAAATTCTATCCAACGTTTTGTCACTAATGATCAAAATAAAATTACTTTAACTAACGGCGAAAATATAACTATTAATAAAAATAATTTAAATTTTTATTTAAATTCAAATAATCAAACTAGCGTTAACATCAACATACCTTTAATCGGGGGTGAGCCAAACATAGATCTAAATCACTTGGTTTGCATCGACAATAATCAACTTTTTGAAACTAATTTATCCTATTATATTGATTATTTTTATCAGAATATTAAATAACTCTTTATTCTTCTTTTTCAATAGCTTGAATCAATGAATTACAAACTGTAGTTGGTTGATTATTGGTTAGTTTACAAATAGCTGCGGTAATAGTATTAGCTGCACCGTCAACACCTTTGGCCACTTTACTATTTGGATTAGTTAAATCAGCCACTATTTGATGTCGACTTAAACCTTGTAAAACTGTTGGACTATACGTAGCACCATCAATTAAAAATTGATTTCCAAAATCTATAAACGGAATCGAACCAGCTTCATTAGAAGGCAAATATGGTGGATTATTAAATTTATTAATTAAAGCATTTTCAGCACTTGTAGGTGTTTGCAAAACAGTATAACCACCACTAGCACTAGCAATATTAGTATACATTTCAAGTGGTACAAAAGTTATATATGGACTAGTGTAAACCGACTGATAAAAATCTAGGGTTTTAGTGTCGGGATAAACATCGGTTGTTGATGAATGAGTTTCACCTAATTTAGAAAAAGTCCCAAATCTTGACAAAGCTTGAACCATAGCCCATCTTTCGGTGGCACAATACGGACAAAACTCGGCTCCTTGATAAAAAACTTCTGGTTTTCCTTGACTAACTAAACTTGGAGCAGAAATATGTTTTGGCAAAACATTAGCAGAACCAACACCAATTTGATTTAAAACCGTCTGTGGAACTGCTGCAATCGCACTAATTAAATTAGCTGGAGCTGGTTTTTCGCCAGTTGAAGAAGTAGTATTTGATGATTTGGTGGTCGAAACAGTGTTACCACCTTTTAAAATTAAATAGCCAAAAATAATTACAATAATTAAAACTCCAATAATTAAAACTCGGTGTTCACTAAATTTTGATTCATTCATATTAAAGTTATTATATCTAATAATGGCTGTTTAAAAAAATAAATTATTCTAAAGATTGGGTAATCTTATTCACATTGTCATTGTTTTTGAATATAACTTTATCGTACCAGATAAAATTCCACAAAAAACTAACAGCTATTGCCAATACTTTTGACAAACCGGCTCTTATTAAATCAACATGTGATCCAAATAAATGAAAAAAAGAAGATGGAATATTATTAATAATTGGGGTAATTAAAAGAATAAAACCAGTTTGTAAAATCCATAAACCAAAAGCAGTTATTAAAATAAATAAGATGAATTTTTTCAAAGATAACTTATCTTTTTTAAAAGTTAAACGTGCATTAAGAAAATAACTACTAACCATAGCGACAGACGTAGCAATAAGATTAGAAACTATAATTGATCTGGTTTTTTCGTAAAATATTAAATATAAAACCAAATCTAATAATGTATTAAAAATACCGACTAAAACAAATATTATAAATTTCAGATTAATTTTTTGAATTAAAACCATTATCACTTATTCTATTATTTTTCAATTCATTCTAAAATAGACTATTATTATTTTATGAATAAAAAATTAATCAGTTTTCTAATTCCAGCCTATAACGAAGCCGACAACATTGATCAACTAAGACAGAGATTAAACAAAATAAGTCATAAGTTAACTGATTTTGAATTTGAATTTTTTTTAGTTAATGATGGTAGCAATGACCAAACTATGAATTTAATTCGACAATGGGCCGATAATGACAAGCGAGTAAAATATGTTAACTTATCTAGGAATTTCGGTAAAGAATTAGCTCTGACCGCTGGAATTGATCATGTTAACGGTTCAGCAGTATTAATTATGGACGCCGATTTACAGGATCCGCCAGAATTAGTTGAAGAAATGATTAAATATTGGCAAGAAGGTTATGATGATATTTACGCCACTAGATTAAGTCGAGACAAAGAAACTTTTACAAAAAAAATAACCTCTAAATTATTCTATAAAGTTCTTCAATCATCAACCAAAATTCCAATTCAAAAAAATGCAGGCGATTTTCGTTTACTTGATCAAAAATGTATTTTAGCTATTAGACAATTCCGAGAAAATCAAAGATATAATAAAGGAATTTTTGATTGGATTGGCTATCGCAAAAAAGAAATTACTTTTCACCGACAAGCTCGATTTAGTGGTCAAACTAAATATAATTATTTTAAGCTAATCAATCTAGCTATCGATGGTTTAACATCTTTTACTACTACTCCTTTAAGATGGGCTACTATTTTAGGTTCAATAATCTCAATTTTTACTTTTATATATATTATTGTAATTGTTTTTCATAAATTATTTATTGGCAATACGGTTAGTGGTTATCCATCATTAATGGCTGTAATCTTATTTTTAGGTGGTGTTCAACTTTTATCTCTAGGAATTATAGGTGAATATATCGGAAAAATTTTTCACGAAACAAAAAATCGACCACTTTATTTAATTGAAGATTCCAATTTAAATCAAGATAATTAGCATTTATTTTACAAAATAAGTTACTGTTTTATAATGGTGCCCCGAGCAGGATTCGAACCTGCGACCTTAGGCTTAGAAGTCCTCTGCTCTATCCAGCTGAGCTATCGGGGCGCATCGAAATAGCCTAATTATTATATCACAAGCTTAACTTGCCTAAATATCATCCAAAGTTTAAAATAAGATTAGAGTAAAAAATAAAAACATGAAAACTTTTAGCCTGCTACTTATTTTTATCGTCTTAACTATAGGTTTGGCTTGGTATTTTATCACCAAAGACAAAGGTAAAAAAGAACCAACCAGTGCCCTTTGGGAAGCTTTTATGTTTGGTATAGTCTGTGCGGTAGCCGCGATTATAATTGAAAATTTTTTTGTCAGTCTAAAAAGTACCCAAGTAGGTACACCGATTTTACAACTAATAGTTAATTTTTTAAAAGTTGGTTTTATTGAAGAAATTATTAAATTTTTACCACTGGCTATATTTATTTACCACAAGAGGTACTTTAATCAATTTACTGATGGCATCATTTATTTTAGTTTAGTTGGGTTATCTTTTGGTCTGATTGAAAATTTTGGTTACGTTTTGGGTTTTGGTGCTTCAGATACTTTTGCTAGATTATTTTTAACACCATTTTTTCACGCATCGACTGTAGCTATTGTTGGTTTTTACTTAATTAAGAAAAAAATTAATCATCAAAGATCATTTAAAACGGTTATTTTTGCATTAATTGGAGTGATTGTTTTACATACTATTTACGATACTGGTTTAACTGTTAATAATCAGTTAATGAATTTATTATCAATTGTAATTAGTGTTGGACTAGCTATTAATTTATTCTTAATGTATTTTCGAGCTAGAGATTTAGATCAAATTTATGGTTTAGCTGAAGTTGGGATTAACAATTTTTGTCGACACTGTGGTCAAAAAAATAAATATCATCTTTTATATTGTACAAGATGTGGGTATCACGCTTAATTTATGAAATGCTCTAATTGTTTTTATGAAATTGATCCAAGCGAAAATTACTGTGGCAATTGTGGTCATCCATTGAAAAAAAATCTAATTACACCATTAGACTTACCAAATTACGCTAGATTAAAAACAAAAACTAGTCTTAATAAACCTATCTATATTTGGATCACTAGTTTAATGATTGCGATTGCTACTGGTTTAATATTAGCTCCAATTTATATGCTATTATTTGCTTTTATTGCATTAATTGCAGCTACTTTTATTTCCTATCACCACCACCCAAAAGTAAAAATTTTAAGCTTAAGCTTAAGTTGTTTAGTTATTTTAGCTTTTATCGGTTTATTGGTTTTTAATTCTAAGAAACCTACCGTTAATCAAATTAATACTGCCAGTGCTAATCAATTAAGTTCCAATATTAATACCAATTGTTATTCTTTTCAATTAAAAACAATCTTTAATTTTACAAGTCCCAAAAATACTTGCTCCATTGAAGCTTTTAATGGTCGAACCATTAATACCTCTAATCAAATCATCAAAATTTATGCAGCTAACAATCAAACCGTTACCAGCCAAAATTTTATAACTTTTACTAAAAACGCTTTATTACAAAATATCAAAAAAATTAATCTACCAATCCACATTATTAAACTTCAAGCGACAGTTTTTGATAATAATCTAGCTAACTACATTATCTTCAACGAGGGTTCTTCGACTGCACTAATGGAATTCGTTTATCACCCCAATAATACAGATAATCTTTTTCTGATTTTTTATGGACAAAATCCAGTTAATGATGGTATAACGATAAATAATATTATAAAAAATTGGCAATGGAAAAACTACTAAAACATCAAACCAAAAATTACCAACACTTAATTCCAATTATTGTATTGTCTTTTGGCATTATTATCATTAGTTATTTAATCGCTAATCAATTTAATTCCAATAACTATTCAATTAACAATCATTTAAAAGCCGAATTATTAAATCAGCCTATTATTCAATCTTTCGACCATTCTTCTAACAGCAATTTTAATCAATTATTAAAATTATCTAATCAAATTAATCAAACTGTTCAATAATTAAAAATTCTAAAATCTGGTGCGGGTGGCGGGAATCGAACCCGCGTCACCAGTTTGGAAAACTGGTATAATAGCCGTTATACAACACCCGCTCAATAATCTATTATACTAAAAAATTATATTTCTCGTAAAATTGAAATGTGTGCACCCAAACTATTCAAACGTTCAGCTAAATCTTCATAACCACGATTAATAGTGTAAACATTCCGAAGAATCGAAATACCGTTTGCGGCTAACATACCAATTAACAATAAACTAGCTGGCCTTAATGCTGGTGGGCAAACAACTTCTGCGTTACTAAATTTAGTTGGACCAATCACATAAGCTCGATGAGGATCAACTAGTTCAACATTAGCACCAATTTTAGTCAATTCTGTATAATAAATCGCTCGATTATCAAACATCCAATCATGAATTAAGGTTCGACCCTTACAAACAGCTGCTATCAAAACAAAATAAGGTATATTATCAGGATTAATACCAGGATATAAATTGGGATGAATTTTATCTTCCAAAGCAACTAAATTATTATTATGCGGATAAATGGTTAAATCGCACAGTTTGATACGTCCGTTATTAGACAAATAATGTGGTCCTTTAACTAATTTTAAACCCATTTTAGTTAACTTTAAAAGTTCAAGACCCAACCAATCATACGGCACTCTTTCAATCGTTAATTTAGAATTCGTGACGATTGCGGCTGTTAAAAAAAACATGGCTTCAATTGGATCTTCGGTTGATCCATAAACAATGTTTTTCTTTACCTTATCAACACCTTTAATTTGCAAGAAAGGAGTACCTATACCTTCAATCTGAACTCCTAATTTTTCTAAAAAATAAGCTAAATCTTGAACCATATAATCACCACTAGCTCCATGAACATAGACAGAACTAGTTGAACCAGCAGCAGCTAATAAAACATTGTTGGAAACCGTATTACCTGCTTCATATAAAACTATACTTTCAGGATTTTTCTTTTTAACCGAAATACGGTACTGCCCTTTGGAAGCTTTAATATTAACACCAAATTCTTGTAAAGCAAATAAATGTGGTGCAACCGTTCTAGTACCCAATTTACAACCCCCAGCGTATGGTATTTCAAAACTGTTATATTCATGCATCAGTACTCCCATTAACATCAAAACAGAACGAGTTTTTTTAGCAGATTCGATATTAATTTTATGAAGATTCAGTTTGTCAGGCCGACGAATTTCTAAATCATTATTCTCTAACCATTTAACAGACACGCCAATACTTTCCAAAACCTCAATAATTCTTAAAACTTCTTCTATTTTAGGAAATGATTGAAATCTGGTAACACCGTAGTTTAATAAGCTTGCACACAATAAAGCAACAGCTGCATTTTTACTAGTTTTTAATTTAATAGAGCCCTTAAGATGTGTTGGTCCTTCTATATTTAAATTTAATTCAGAAGAACTTAAAAAAAGCAGCTGTTTGTTTAAAACATCACTAATCCGACCTAAAGTCTCAATACTTAAATTCTGATTACCGTGCTCAATTCGATTTACAGCTGATTGAGATGTACCCAATCTTTTAGCAAATTCAGTTTGAGTTAAGCCTCTTTCTTGTCTTATTTGAGAAATAAGTTGACCAATTTTAAGATTTGTTTGTTGCATTTCTAAAATTTTATATCACATAAAGTAAGATGTCAAAAAAATAAGACTGATGTATAATAACGACATGAATGATCAACAAATCAAAGATTTAATTAATCAAGAAAAAAACCGTCAAAGACAAGGTTTAGAACTAATTCCTTCCGAAAACTATGTTTCCAAGCAAGTTTTAGAAGCCATAGGTAGTATATTAACCAATAAATACTCAGAAGGTTACCCTGGTAAAAGATATTACGGTGGTCAAGTCTATATCGATCAAATTGAACAAATTGCAATTGATCGGGCTAAAGAATTATTTCAAGCTGATCATGCTAATGTTCAAGCTCATTCTGGCGCATCGGCCAACGAGGCAGTTTATCATGCTTGGCTTAAGCCCGGTGATAACGTTCTAGCTATGGATTTATCTCATGGAGGACATTTAACTCATGGTGCACCAGTCACCAGATCAGCTCAACTCTATAATTTTATTCGATATAAAATGAAAAATGTTGAAACTGGGGAAATTGATTATGAACAAATCAATCAATTGGCTGAACAATATCGACCTAAAATGATTATCGTCGGTTATAGTTCCTATCCAAGAGAAATAGATTATCAGAAAATTGCTGAAATTGGTCAAGGTTATCAAGCTTTATTAATGGCCGACATGGCTCACATCGCTGGTTTAATAGCAGGAGGAATGGCTAAAAATCCTTTTGACTACGGTTTTCATGTCATAACTTGTACCAGTCATAAAACTCTTCGTGGACCTAGAGGTGGTTTAATTTTATCAAAAGGAATTGTATCTAACCCTCTTCACAAACCAACAAAAACCATTGAAAACATACCAACCTTAATAGATCGAGCTGTCTTCCCTGGCACTCAAGGTGGACCACACGATAACATTATCGCCGCTAAAGCTATAGCTTTATTTGAAGCATTACAACCAGAATTTAAAGATTATATTAAACAAGTATTAAAAAATGCTCAAACCTTAGCTCAAGAGTTACAAAATCGTGATTTTAAGTTAATAACCAATGGAACCGATAACCATTTAATGTTAATTGATGTTTTTAAATCATTTAAACTAAACGGCCTTTTAGTAGAAACAACTTTAGATAAAATTAATTTAACCGTTAATAAAAACGTTATACCAGATGATTCGTTACCTCCTTTTACGCCAAGCGGTATTAGATTAGGTACTCCAGCGATCACTACTCGAGGCTTAAAAGAAACTAATATGATCCAAATAGCTAATTGGATGAAAGAAGCAATCATTAATCATCAAAACAACGCTAAATTAGCTCAAATCAAGCAAGAAGTTATTGATTTTTCTTTGCAATTCCCTCTACCGAGCGATTAATTTGGTAAAAATTCAGGCTCCATCGATAAACGAATTTTAGTTTTTTGAAAAACTTGATTAACTATTAAATCTTTAAACTTAATTAAATCTTTAGTTGTTTTGCCGTGCTCATTAATAACAATCAAGGGTTGTTTAAACCAGGTTGCAAAACCTGTTTGTTGGTCATGAAAATCTTTTAAACCACTATATTCTATTAACCACGCAGCTGATAATTTAATTTTATGATCAAAAATCCAATGAGGGACTTTATTTTTAATATCCAGATTTAAATTATTAAATTGTTCTTGACTAACTATTGGGTTAGCAAAAAACGAACCACAATTAGCTATTTTATTCGGATCTGGTAATTTTGTTTGTCTAATATCCATCACAGCTTGTCGAATTGTATTCGAATCTTCAGGTACAATTTTATGATCATTAAAATAATGATTAAGCGCCTCATACGGATGATACTTAAAATGATTCTTAGACAAACGAAGACGAAGGGATAAAATCAAATATCTTCTGGGCTGATAATTTTTAAATAAACTCGATCGATAATCAAGTAAACATTGATCTCGATTTAATGTTTGATATTTTTTAGTGACAGTATCAAAAACCTCTACATCGATTAAACTATCTTGAATTTCTTGCCCGTAAGCACCAACATTCTGCATAATCGTACCACCAGTCTTGCCGGGTATTAAACTCAAAGCTTCAATACCACTTAAACCTAATAAAACGGTTTTTGCTACAATTTTATCCCAAATTTCACCGGCTCCAACTTTAATGATCCAGTCATTCTGATGATTCTCAACTTCAAAACCAGATAATTGATTAACTATTAATAAACCATTAAAACCCTCATCTAACCAAATAATATTCGACCCCCCGCCTATCATCAAAAAATCAATTGATTCTTGTTTAACCCATTCAAAAATTTGATCTAATTGTGAAAGTGATTTTAAATTAATCATAAACTTAGCACGACCACCAAGCTTCATAGTTGTAAAATCTTTTAAAGAAACGTTTGAAGAATAATTAATCACTTTATTATTATACGATTGAATTGATTAAATTAATATTCACCCTTGTTATATTAATACATAAAAGTTAAAATTAAGATATGGATAAATCAACCAATCAACCATATAAGGTTTTAGGTGATAAGCTTAAATCTTTAAGAAAAAATAATCACGAAACAATCGAAGAAGTTTCCAGTGCTGTTGAAATAGATAATCAAGAATTAGTTAAAATTGAATCTGGTATCACTAAACCTAGTGAAGAGATTTTAATGTATTTAATTAATCATTTTCAACTTTCTGACAATGAAGCAACCACCTTTTGGCAATTAGCCAATTATGAAAATTCTAATAATAATTTTTTTAACAAAGTAATCGATGAAAACCTGGTAAGTAATTTAATCTTATTAACACCAGTAGAATTACGACCTCTTTATAGTGATCATATTGATATAATTTTAGGCAGTTCAGGTCTAGTGATAAATTTTAATCAACAAATTAACAATCAACTCATTCCAATTACAAAAGTTGGTATGACTTTAGAGCAAGCTGATATTCTTCAGAAAACTCTAGAAAATGCCCTCTTAAAAATAAAATATAATTCTGGTCCAAAAAAACTAGATCCACCACAACAATAATATTGTATTTTTTTTAGAATAGATTAATACTTATAATATATATAAAATATTAAGGAGCTAAGATGGTACACATATATGTTTTCAGCTTTATTGCTGGTTTATTTGGAGCAAACGGAATTCCGCATTTTATAAAAGGTATTACTGGTCAAAAACATCAAACACCTTTTGGTCGACCATCCTCAGCTATCATTAACGTTTTATGGGGTTGGGTAAATTTTGTCGTGGCTGGTCTTTTAATCTTTTTTGGCAATGTTCATTCTCACTTACTTAGATCGTTTACTTTAGTAGCCGTTGGTGCTTTATTAATGGCTCTAATACTTGCTTATACCTGGTCTAAACACCCAGAAAATAATCAGGAATAAGTGCAAAAAACCCTTCAAGAATTTCAAGTATTCGATCGACATACAATTGATTTCGTTAATTCAATTTATGAAATAATTAATCATAACAATTATAGATCTAATCATTCTGAAATTATTAATTTTCCGACTGAAGTTAATAAAAAACCTATCCAAATTATTGATTATAAACCAAGAGATTATTCAGAAACTACAATTTTTAATTTACCCATGGGGAACGGTTTCAACTCTAACATGTTATTCTGGATTGATGTTTTAAAACACACTTTAACAGATCAAAGAATTATAGTTTTTTCTAATCCAGCTGAACCAAAACAATCTAATGGTAATTACAAAGTATCCGCCCTAAAAAAAATTTTAAATGGAGATAAAACTCCACTAATTAAACCCCAAATAGAATACTTAAAACAACAAAAAATAAATGAAATCAACCAAATTGGGTATTCATTAGGAACAGAAAAATCCTTAGTTTTAAGTTATTTTGCCCAAAACTATGATCTTAAAATTAACCATTCAATGATAGTAGAACCTGTTAGTGTTTTAAAAAGAAATTTAGTAAACTTAGCTCAAGATTTCATTCGATCTGGAAAAGAGCTAAAAAAATATATCGAACAAGCTGAATCAAAAAAGTATTTAGAAAAATTTAATCAAGCTTCAAAAGAAGGTTTTGGAAATACGGGTTATGTTCTTGGTATTTTAAGACTTAGTAATCTTGTTATGGCAAAAATCTTAGCAGAAGGAAATTTTGAAAACCTATTAATATCTAGTTTGAATACTCAATCAGAAATGACAGCCAATATTATCTGGGGTCAAAAGAGTTTAATTTGTCAACACAATCATATTTCAGAAATCACAAAAAGAGTGGCAACTAAATTTCCTACAAGAATCAAAACTATGATACTTAAAGACGAAGGTCACGCTTTAGCTGATAATATTTTTCTATTCAGTGCAATTATAAAACAAAACTTACCAAATTAAACTTGATTAATTAACTCTAAACAGCCATAAACAACTGCTTCTTCAGGATGAATAGCTTGTAAAATTACTGGTTTTAATAAAAATGGTTCGATAGTTTGCTCTAAACCACGCTGAAGAAATTCTTTATATTTATTAAAATAAGTTCCGACACTGCCTCCAAAAACTATTGCTTGAGGTTGAATTAAAGGGATTATGACCATTAATCCATCTAAAATATTATTAGCAATCTCTTGCCAAATTATTGGATCATTAATATCTTTAGCATATTGATGATACTGTTCAACAATAGCTCTTCCAGAAGCAAACTTTTCCCATTCAATCAATTGATTATTATGTTTTAATTTAATTAGTCCAGGCTCAAAATTTAAATTATCACTAGATAATTTTTGATTAATTACTAAACCTCCACCTATGCCGGTTGAAATTGTTAAATAAAGCACACGATTAAAACGATCTTTGAGATAACTAGCTTCTGATAAACCAGCTAAATTAGCATCATTCTCTAAAAGAACATTGCAATTTAATATGCTCGATAAATCATTAACAATATTAATATTCTGCCATTTCAAATTACCACCACCAAGCAATTCAAAAGTTTCTCTATTAATTAATTCTGGAATAGCTACTGCTGCTATTTCAATCTGATAATTTTTTAAATTAACTAATGATTTTTCAAATTCTTCTAAAAAATCAAGATAATTTTTTGGTGTTTCAAATTTATACTGATTAATTACTGTATCGTTCTCAAAAATTGCTACCAAGACTTTAGTACCACCAATATCTACCGCTAATTTCATGTCTAAATTATAACAAGCTAAGCTATTTAAAAACAATAAAATCTGATATGATATTTTCTATGCACCTGTAGCTCAGTGGATTAGAGTGTCTGGCTTCGAACCAGAAGGTCGCAGGTTCGAATCCTGCCAGGTGTACCAATTAGTGTTCGTTTAACAGCTTGACTTTCGTTATACACTTTGATATAGTTAAACATATGAATACGGATGTAGTAACACTCTCTAGCAAATATCAGGTGGTAATACCTAAAATGGCTCGACAAAAACTAGGTCTTAATAAACCTAATGGTCAGCGCTTTAAAGTTGAGCGAGTTTCCGATACTGAAATTGTCTTTCGGAAAGACAAATCTCTTGATGATTATCTTGGAAAATATAGTAACGCTTTTCCCAATAATGCTACTGGTAAGCTCAGACAAATGAGAGACAAAGAGTGGGAAGAATAAATAGACAATGTTAGTTGCTCTAGATAGCAATATATTTATTGCAGCTCTATCTTCAAAGGAAAAGCATAGCTTAAATGCTCAAAAATTGTTACGTGATATATCTAGTAGAAAAAATCAAGCTACAGCTTCTTCAATAGTTTATGGTGAAATTTATAGCATCCACCTGTCTGATCAACCCTTAGACCTTGTGGACTTTTTTTCACATATAGATAATCTAGCAACTGTTATGGCTGATGATAATATTTGCTTAAAAGCTGGGGAGCTTAGACTAAAATATGGCCACAAATTAAAACTACCTGATGCCATGCATTTGGCTACTGCTTTAATAACCAAGGCTGAACTGTTTATAACAAATGATGAGTTATTGGCAAAAATATCTCAAAATTTAATACTAACCAAAACACTAGCACAGCTAACCTAAATTTTATAATTCGTACATTATTGACATTTTGTAGTGATTTTTGCTTATAGACATTATTAATATTTAGTGGCTATGATATTATATAGACTTTATTTAGAAATTGATCAATGATCGAGATAAAAAAAATGTCCGAACTTCGTCTAAGACGTTGTACCAAATTTAATTTTTGCTAATTCTCACTTACTCATAACAAAACTCGGATTTATTGGGCCAAACAAATACAAATCTTTAATACCCTGTTTTTTATTATTTAAAATTTATGCTACTATAATTTTAACTAATCAAATAAAAAAATGGACAATCAAAATCAACCAAACAACACTCAGTCATCAAATAATGAATCTTTATCAACAAATCAACAATTCAACAATCAACCAACTTTTCAACCTAGTGTTATTCAACCTCAGCAAAACGAACAATTAACCACACCACTACAACAACCAACATATAATCAACCACCACAAAGACAAGATCAATCTAATCATTTATACATAAAACAAGAAATTAAATACAGTAGCAGATCTTTCCCAGTTACAGATGGACAACAACTAGTATGTTTTGCAAAAGTAAGAGTATTATCTCTAAAAAAACATATTGATATCTATCAAGACGAAACTGCTAAACAAATAATATTTACAATTCAACAAGAAAAAATTATGGCAATATCAAAAACCTATGACGTTATATTATCTAACGGTCAAAAAATAGGTGCCTTTCAGTTAAAAGTCATGCAATCTATGACAAAAGAGCACTGGGACATACTAGACAGCAACAATAATCCGATTGGATATATTGAACAAGATGTCGTAACGGCCATGGAAAACAAAGCCGGAAATATAATAGCTAATGATATAAATAATATGCTCGAAAATAATTTAGCCGGATCTCCTATCGATACAACGACAAGAATAGAAATACCTCAAAAATTTATTGCCTACATGAATAATCAGCCAGTTTGCATTTATAGTGAAAAATTTACAATTAATACATTGTTTAACATGGACATAGATTTTAGTTCTGATACTGGCCAAATATTCAACACAACAATGAGGCTTGCAGCAGCCATATTACTAGCCAGCGAACACAAAAATATTAATTAAGTTTAAAAACATCTAACTAATCTCCCCTATAACATTAAAGTTGTCCTATAGAACAC
>JAKBVU010000010.1 GCA_021841155.1 bacterium | reverse complement strand
GTTTAATCTTAACCAATAGACATGTTGTTCCAGTTGGAACAACTAAAGTCTCAGTCACTCTAAGTAATGGTGTTCAGCTTAATAATGTTAAAGTAATTGGAAGAACTCCTCAATCCAGTAGTTTAGACGTAGCTTTTTTAAAGATTGAAAATCTAAAAGGTCAAAAATTAAAACCAGCTATTATAGGTAATTCGTCTAATGTACAAATTGGTCAAACTGTTGTAGCGATAGGTAATGCTTTAGGTCAATTCCATAACACTGTCACCAGTGGTATTATTTCTGGTTTTGGACGTAACGTCCAAGCTTCTAGTTCTATCTGTGGTAGTGGATCAACGGTTAATTCCAGCTCATCACTTTGTAGTACAGAAAATTTAACTGATTTAATTCAAACTGATGCGGCTATCAATGAAGGTAATTCTGGTGGACCACTTGTTAATATGAATGGGCAAGTTATTGGCATCAATACGGCTATTGCCGGTGGAGCTCAAAATATTGGTTTTGTTATACCGATTAATGATGTGACTGGATTGATTAATCAAGTTTTAAAGACAGGTAAATTCTCGGTACCATATTTAGGTATCAGGTATATTCCTTTAACAGCTGACGTAGCATACGAGTATAAATTAAAAGTTATTAATGGAGCTTTTATAGCTCCTAGTTCTAATAGCTCTTTACCTTCTGTTTTACCTAACAGTCCAGCCGCTAAAGCTGGTCTAAAAGTAGGGGATATTATTACAGCTGTCAACGGTACTAAGATTAATCAAAACAACTCATTGACTGGGTTATTGTATCAATATTCACCAGGTAGTCAAATCCAGTTAACAGTTTTAAGAAATTCAGTTTATTCTCATATTAATGTACAATTAGGCGCCGAGCCTAATAATTAAGTAGAAAACAAAACATAAATTTAGTTTTGATTATTGAGTGATAGTTATTTAATTCAGCTAAGTTTAATAATTGATTATCTAAAAAATCTAATTTTTCGAGTATTATTAACAACGGTTTCTTTGATGATTTTGAGATAACTTGAAATAATTTTGTATAATCTTTAAGCCCATCTTGGCCACTAAAAAGGGCAGTGTTAGGTTCATAGCTGGTGGCTCGATTAAGCTTAAGTTTACTGGGTAAATAGGGTAAATTAGCGACGATAAAATCATAGTTTGATAGGTCAATTTTAGAAAATTCAGATAAAAAAATTTGATTTTTTTGGTTATTTTTTACAACATTTAACCGACAAACTTCTATAGCTTTGGATGATTTTTCGATTAAATCTACTCGGCTGTATGGATTAATTAAGCTTAAACTTATGCCAATGTTACCTGATCCAGTACCTAGATCAGCCACATTAAATTTTAATCTTTGAAATAATTCAAAATTGGGGCCTAGCTCGAATTTAACCAAGAGTCTAATTATATAAAACAAATAGATCATTAAATTGGCTTTAGTAACCAATTCTTCACTTTCAGGTCTTGGGATTAGAACTCGGTCATCGACGTAAAAGTTGAAACCATAAAATTCGATAGAATTAGTGATATAGGCAATTGGCCTATGTTGAAGTCTTAATTCTAGACAATGGTTGAGTATTTTTTTTTGAGAATTTTTTATTGCTTGATCAAAGTGAACTAATAAATTGGTTCTAGATATTTTGAGTACATGTTCTAAAATTATTAATGAATCTAGTTGAGCAGACTTTATGCCACTAGCTTGTAGTTGTTGAGTACTGGATTTAAACCAATCAGAGGCTGTCATTATGAAACTTAAATTATGAGTTCTTCGCTATAATATATTTCTTGGAGTTTATTAATAATATCGTCGATATCTCCATTAAGGGCTGCTGGAATATTAGATCTGGAGTAGTTAATGCGATGATCAGTAATTCTATCTTGCGGAAAATTATAGGTTCTAATTTTCTCAGATCGATCACCACTTCCAATCAATTTTTTACGAGATTCAGATAAATTATTTTGTTCAGTAGTGATTTTAATGGCTAGCAGTCTTGATCGTAAAACGCTTAAAGCCTTAGCTTTATTTTTTATTTGAGATTTTTCATCTTGATTAGTTACAATTATACCAGTGGGCAAATGGGTTATTCGAACGGCTGAATCGGTCGTATTAACGCTTTGACCACCATGACCACCACTCCTAAAGACATCCACTTTAATTTCGTTAGGATCAATCACAATATCTGTTTCTTCGGCTTCAGGCAATACAGCAATAGTTACAGTGCTGGTATGGATTCGACCTTGGCTTTCAGTGATTGGAATGCGTTGAACACGGTGTACACCACCTTCAAATTTAAGTTTTTGAAAAACATTAGTTCCTTTAATAGTAAAAATAACTTCTTTAAAACCACCCAGCTCGTTAAGGCTTTGTGAAATGATTTCATATTTATAATGATGATTTTCTGCCCATTTAGTATAAAGTTTAAACAAATCTTGACTAAATAAACTTGCTTCATCACCACCAGCTGCTGCTCGAATTTCCATAATTATGTCTTTTGAATCATTTTTATCTCTGGGGATTAATAATTGAACTAATTTATTGTGCAACTCGTCACGTTGAGAATTTAATTGGTCTAATTCACTATAAGCTAAGTCTTTTAATTCTTGATCATTAGTTGTCGTTAATTTTTTGGTTGAATCTATTTCTTGATTAATTTTTAAATATTGATTATATATTTTAAGTGTGTCGTTTATTTCAGCCTGTCTTTTAGATAAGATTGGAAACTGTGGGTTGCTATAGATATTAGCTTGTTGGAGTGTTTGATTAATTTCTGATAGCTCTTGATTGAGAGCCTTAATTTTTTTTTCCATGATAATTTTGACGGAACAGTCAGTTTATTTATCTTGAGTTTTTAGAGCTTTATCTTGTTGTCTTTTTTCTTTTTTAGCGATCGAATTTAAACGTGCTTGTTGTGACTTATTGGCAGCTTCTTTTTTAGCTTTGAATTTATCGACTCTTCCTTCTATATCTAGAACTCTTTCTTCGCCAGTATAAAAGGGATGAGAACTACTAGAAATATGAACTTTAACTAATGGATATGTTTGATTATCTATTTTAATAGTTTCTTTAGTTTCTATAGTTGATTTAATGAAATAGTTGGCGCTATTGTTTAAATCTTGAAAAATTACATAGCGATAGTTATTGGCGTGAATATCTTTTTTCATTTACTTAATTATAATTATTTACTGTGATTTAGTCAAATTGTCATAATTTCTTTTTCTTTTTCAGCGACACTATTTTCGATGATGTTTTTTTGTTGATTGATCAAGTCTTCGATTTTTTTAGTCATTGATTTGATTTCATCTTCTGATAGACTTTTATCATTTTTGGCTATGCTAAGTTTATTTAAAAAATCATGTCGAAGTTGTCTGACTTTAATTAGATAATCTTCACCTTTTTGATGAATAACTTTACTTAATTCTTTTCTTCTTTCTTCGGTTAAGGGAGGTATATTAAGTCTAATATTATGACCATCATCAACCGGATTTAAATTAAGATTATTGTCATTACGAATTGCGGTGGCGATTTCGGCTAGATTATTGGCGTCATAAGGTGTAACTTGAATTAAATGTGAGTCGACGACATTAATAGAAGCTACTTGATTGAGCGGCAAAGCGGTTTCATAAACACTGACTTTAATATGATCAAGAATATTAATGTTAGCTCGACCTGTTTTAAAAGTTTTTAAATCATTATTTAGATTTAAGCTTAATTTAGCTAATTGTTGACCTAGATTTGCTATATCTGAATCAATCATAATTAATTGATTTCTCCAAGAGCTAAACGATAAAATCGCTTAATAATAATATTTTCGCCTAGTTTAGCAATATGTTCTTTAACTAATTGTTCTATAGTTTGGTCCGGATTTTTAACAAAAGATTGGTTTAATAAACATTTTTCTTCAAAATATTTTTTTAATTGACCTTCAACTATATTATCAATCATATTGGCTGGCTTATTGTCGGCGATAGCTTTAGCTTTATACTCATCTTTTAAATTAGTTAAAGTTTGTTGATCAACATCTTTTGGGCTTAAAAAACTGGGGTTAATAGCGGCAATATGCATAGCTATATCTTTAACTAAATTAATAAAAATTTCATTTCTAGCTACAAAATCAGTTTCGCAATTAACCTCAACAATTACACCAATTCGATTGTCGTGGTTATAATTACCTATTAATCCTTGTCGAGCTTCTCTTTCAGATCTTTTTTCAGCTTTAGTTAAACCTTTTTTTCTCATTTCTTTTAAAGCTAAATCGAAGTCCCCTTTAGATTGTTCTAAAGCTAATTTAGCATCAGTTAGACCAACTCCGGTTAAGTTTTTTAATCGTTTAATTGAGTTTATATCAACAGCCATCTTTATTTATCTACTTTCTCTTGATTCTTTAAGGTTTTATTTTTCCCATTCATCATAGCTTTTTGAGCGTAATCACTAATTAATTGAATAGTTTTAATTGAATCGTCATTTGCTGGAATAGGGAAGTCGATTAAAGTTGGATCAGAATTAGTGTCACAAATACCTACGATTTTAATACCTAATTTTTTAGCTTCTAAAACAGCATTACGATCGTGAACCGTATCAAAGATTAATAAAGCACCAGGATGATCGTTCATTTCTTTGATGCCACCATAAATTTTATTTAAATTTTCAACTTCTTCACTAAATCTTTGAATCTCAAGTTTGGAGTATTTTTGATTTAATTCACTAGATTCAATTTGTCGTTCTAAATTTTTTAATCTTAAGATTTGTTTTGAAATTGTTGAAAAATTAGTCAACATTCCGCCTAACCAACGTTCATTAACGTAAGGCATTTTTGTGGTTTCAGCTAATTGAGCTACGATTGGTTGAGCTTGTTTTTTTGTGCCTACAATTAGAACTTGTTTATTATTGCTGACAGTATTTTCTAAAAAAGCTAGAGCTTGATCTAAGCAGTCTACTGTTTTTGTTAAATCAATAATATGTGAGCCGTTATTTTTAGTATAAATGTATTGAGCCATTTTGGGCTGCCAACGGCTAGTTTTGTGGCCAAAATGAGCCCCTGATTTTAATAATTCTTTGATATCGATATCATAAGACATATACAAATTAACCTTTCTCGTTATCAGACTAGCTTTAAAAATTTTTAAAGAGGTTGATAAAGTCTGATTGTTTAATATTTTATACCTTTAATTATACTAATAAAATTGTGAAATGTAAAAGCTTTTATCATTATTGATTAATGTAAGTTATAATTCAGCTCAATTATTAATTATATAATTTAAAATATGAAAGAAGTAGTTTTTTGAAAACAAGTTACTACGATATAATTGTTTTATGCCAATAATCTTATTAGTAGTGGGGATATTTTTATTTATTTGTTTAGTCATTATCCATGAGTTTGGTCATTATATTATGGCTAAAAGAAATGGAGTTGAGATTGAAGAATTTGGGATTTTTTTTCCACCACATCTGTATCGCCATAAAACTAAGAGTGGCATGATATTTTCAATTAATTTAATACCACTGGGTGGTTTTGTTAAATTAAAAGGTGAACATGATGCCGACAATCAACCGGGTAGTTTTGGAGCAGCTTCAACTTGGGTGAAAGTTAAGATTTTGTTAGCTGGTGTTGTGATGAATTTATTGACTGCTTTAGTATTGTTAATTATTTTATCTTTAATTGGTTTACCTCAATTAATCCCTAATCAGTTTAATGTTAAAAGCAATGCCCAAACTATTAACGGTGAAACTATTATTAACTATGTTGAAAAAAAATCTCCAGCTCAAAAAGCTGGTTTAAAAGTTGATGATCAAATTATTGCAATTGGACCAATTAATCATTTAACTGTGATTAAGAATCCGACTCAATTAGCACATTTAACCCAGTCTTTGGCTGGTCAAAAGGTTCAATTAGTTTATAGGACTGTTAATAATCATTTACATCGGGCTGAAACTACACTATTAACGACTTCAGTCGTTAGACAATCTGATTTAGCTTATATTAAAGCCTACAACCAAGCAAAAGCTTGTCAGATTGTTAAACCACCTAAAGCTTTTTTGGGTATTGAACCGGTTTCCTATAATTCAAATCGTTATACTTGGGCGGCTCCTATTGAAGCTATTGGTTTAAGTGCTCAAACAACAGCTTTGACCTTTCAAGGTATTGGTAATGCTCTTTACGGTTTAGGATCAACTATCAGTGGTTTCGTAACAAATAATTCGGTTGCCAGACAAAACGGTGAATGTCAAGCTTCATCTCAGGTCAGTGGGCCAGTCGGTATTTATTTTATTTTAAAACAAAGTAGTTTTTTGGGGTATCGATTTATGTTGATGATAATTGCTCTGATATCTTTGACTCTGGCTATTATGAACGTTTTACCAATACCAGCTTTAGATGGTGGACGTTTTTGGTTGATTTTAATTTTCAGATTATTTAAAAAACCTCTTAAACCTAAAACGGAAGAAACAATCAATGCTATTGGATTTTTGATTTTAATAGTTTTGGTGATCTTAGTAACTAACGTCGATATTCAACATTATTTGATAAAATAGGACTATGATGAAGGATTTTATCAAAAAAAATTTTTTAGAAATTCAACAAGATGATTATTCTATTTCCATTAATAGAGCTTTTTTAGCTATTTTGTTTGTTTTTGTTTTATTCTTTGCTTCAGAGATTATAGCTGGTTTTGTTATTTTAATTTATCCAGAGATTCGAGGTTTTAGTTCATCTCATACCACTAGTTGGTTAAATCAATCAATTATTGGTCAATTTTTCTACATTCTCTTGACTGAAATAATTGTGGTTGGGTCAATCTTTCTATATTTAAAAAGACGACGGATACCTTTAAAATTTCTTGGTTTAAGAAAATTTCAATTAACTGATATTTTTTATGCTTTATTAGCAGTGCCGTTTTTTTATGCTAGCTATATTTTGATAGTTGATTTGGCAGTATATTTAAACAGTGGCTTAAATGTTAGTCAAAAACAACACATAGGATTTAATAGTAATATTGTTCATGGTCCAGAGTATTTAATTTTTACTTTCATTAGTTTAGTCATATTACCTCCAATTGCAGAGGAGATCATGTTTAGAGGATTTTTACTGGGCAATTTAAGAAAAATTTTACCTCTTATTCCAGCTATTATTTTAACCTCAGTTTTGTTTGCCTTACCTCATTTGTTTGAAGGAGGAAAAAGTGGTTTATTGTGGATAGCAGCTATCGATACTTTTATTTTATCGATATTTTTAATTATTCTACGATTAAAGACTAAAGGCATCTATGCTTCTATTTTTCTCCATGCCATTAATAATCTAATAGCTTTTATAGCCATTTATTTAGTTAAATTATAATAAGGAAAATAATTATGAAAATTTCATCTTTAGTGACTAAAACATCTAAAACAATACCTGGTGATGAATTAGCCTCCAATGCTCAGCTTTTAATTAAAGCCGGTTATTTGCATAAAGAAATGGCGGGAGTTTATGCTTATTTGCCACTGGGCTTAATGGTGATTGAAAAGATTAAAACAATCGTTAGACAAGAAATGAATGCTATTGGTGGTCAAGAATTACTGATGAGTACCTTACAGCCTCGCGAATTATGGGAAATCACTGACCGTTGGGATGATAAGAAAGTTGACAATTGGTTTAAGACTAAACTTAATAATGGCACTGAACTAGGTGTTGGATTAACTCATGAAGAACCGGTTGTTAACGCTTTAAAGGACTATATAACATCATATAAAGATTTACCTAAAAAAGTTTATCAGATTCAACAAAAGTATCGCAATGAATTAAGAGCTAAATCAGGTTTATTAAGAGGTCGTGAATTTATTATGAAAGATATGTATAGTTTTTCAATTGATCAAGCTCAACACGATATCCAATATGAAGAAATTGTAGCCGCTTATTTAAAAATTTACCAACGATTAGGTCTTGGTGATTTGACTTTTAGGACTTATGCTTCAGGTGGTATTTTTACTAATAAATTTTCTGATGAATTTCAATTTATTAGTCCAATAGGTGAAGATACGATTTTTATTGATGAAAAATTAAAAGTTGGGGTTAATAAAGAAGTCTTTAATGATGATAATTTGAAGAAAATGGGCCTTCATAAAAATAATTTAGTTGAGAAGAGAGCTGTAGAAGTTGGTAATACTTTTCATTTGGATAGTAAATACTCCGATGCTCTAGGTATGTATTATCATGATCAAACTGGTCAGAAAAAATCAGTTATTATGGGTAGTTACGGCATAGGTATTAGTCGTTTAATGGGTGTTATAACTGAACATTTTTCTGATGAAAAAGGTTTAGTTTGGCCTGATCAACTGGCACCTTTTTTATGTTATCTAACTTTTATAGCCGATAATGATCAACAAATTAAAAAAACTGAAAAATTATATCAAGACTTGACATCTTTACATATTGGAGTAATATATGATGACCGTTTTAGTCGGCCAGCTGAAAAATTCGCTGATTGTGATCTTTTAGGCATACCGATTAGAATCGTCATTAATCAAAAAACTATTGATGATGATCAATATGAAATCAAACTAAGAACAAAGAAAGAATTAGTTTATTTTAATTATCAAGAATTATTACAGTATTTAAAGAAAAAAGGAGAATAATATATGGTTAATAAAAAAGTTTATAGATTAACTCAATCAGGTTATCAGGAATTACAAGATGAATTACAGAAATTAATTAATGATCGACCTAAAATCGCTGAAGCCATTAAAGTGGCTCGAGATTTTGGAGATTTAAGTGAAAACGAAGAATATAGTTCCAGAAAAGAAGATCAACAAAGAAACGAAGCTAGAATTGCAGAAATAGAAGCTATTTTAGCTACAGCTGAGATTATTAAAGAATTTAAAACATCCGATCGGGTAGTTTTAGGATCGAAGGTTGTTTTAAAAAACGATCAATTAACTAAAGAATTTCAATTAGTTGGTACAGTTGAGGCTGATCCAGCAGAAGGTAAAATATCTGATGAATCACCAATTGGTCAAGAATTAATTGGTAAGAAAAAAGGTGACACCATTGTTATTAAAACTCCAAAAGATACTGTTAGTTTTAAAATAACTGATATTTCTTAAGTTGATTTTTTTTGTTTAACCCTCTCTGTGGCATAATGTTATTATGGCTAATTTAATTGAATTAAGAAATGAAAGATTACGAAAATTAGAGGCTATTAAGTCTTTAGGTTTAGACCCCTATCCACCAACAGTTAAACGAGATTTTCGCTTAGGTGATCTGGTTAAAGATTTTAATCAATTATTAGATAAACAAGTTTATGTGGTGGGTCGAATTGAAACAATTCGTAAATTTGGACAGATTAGTTTTATTAAGATCTATGATTTAAGTGGTAATATTCAATTATTTTTAAATCGACAAAATCTTGAATTACTAGATTCAAAAAAAAATATTTTAGGCTATGATCAAATTCCGTTACTTGATGCCGGGGATTATGTTGAAGCTTATGGTCAAGTTATTTTAACTAAGACAAATGAAAAGTCAATTGAGGTCAAAAGATTAAAATTAATCACTAAAACTTTACGATCTTTACCAACCAAATCACAAGGCTTTACTTCCAAGGAAGAAAGATTGAGACGACGTTATGTCGACTTAAATGTTAATCAAGAAGTTCGAGATAGGTTTATAAGACGTAGTCATTTTTGGTCGGCTGTTCGAGAATTTTTAGATCAACATCATTTCATTGAAGTCAATACACCAATTTTGGAACATACCACTGGAGGAGCTGACGCCAATCCTTTTGTAACCCACATGGATGCTTTGGATCAAGATTTTTATTTAAGAATTTCTCAAGAATTGCCTTTGAAAAGATTGTTAGGTGGCGGTTTTGAAAAAGTTTATGATATTGGACCTCGTTTTAGAAATGAAAATTATTCTGACGAACATTTACCAGAACATATTGCTATGGAAAGTTATGCTGCTTTTGAAGATTATCAAGACGGTATTAAATTCTATGAAAAGTTTTTAAAATATATTGCTTTTAAAACCTGGCAGACTTACAGCTTTAATATTTATGGTCATCAAGTTAATTTAGACCAGGTTTGGCCGATTATTAAATATCAAGACATTATGATGGATCGTTTTCAGGTTGATGTTTTTCAACCTAACTTAAAACAATTAAAAGAAATTTTATTAAAACACAAGGTTAAATTAGATGGTCAAATCAATGAGATTAGAGCTTTGGATCATGTTTGGAAAATTATTCGAGCTGAATCGGCTGGACCATTTTGGTTAATCGGTGAACCAGTTGCTATTTCACCTTTAGCTAAGAAAGACCCAGAAAATCCTTTAGTTTCAGAAAGATTTCATCCTGTTATTGGTGGTACAGAAATGGGTAATGGTTATTCAGAATTAAACGATCCAATCGAACAGCTGGAACGATTTAAAACTCAACAATTAATGAGGGATCAAGGTGATCAGGAAGCTCAAATGCTAGATATAGATTTTGTAGAGATGCTTGAATATGGTATGCCACCAGCTTGTGGGTGGGGGATGTCAGAGAGATTTTTTTGGGCTCTTGAAGGCGTTTCGGCTAGGGAAGGAGTACCTTTTCCTCATTTAAAATTTGAAATTGACGGCGTTACAAAATCAATTTATCCAGATTTATTTGGTCAAAAAAATGTTTAAAGTAGATGATGAGATTTTTCAAGATTTAATTGATCAATCATTTGATGAATTAAAAAATCAAAAAAAAATTGATAAAGTTGAAAATTTGGCGATTATTTATGAAAATTTTCCGTCTTATGAACAAAGGATTGATTTAAAACTTAAAAATAATGAAACCTTGTTGGGACTTTACGAGGGCGTACCTTTACCCAAAAGGCAAGGGCAAGTAGTTTTATTGCCTAGTAAGATTACGATTTTTAAAGGGCCAATGGAATTGAAAGCTAATAATTTAGATGATTTAAAAGAAATGATTAAACACACACTATGGCATGAATTAGCTCATTATTATGGTTTGGATCATCCCTCAATTTATAAATTAGAAACATAAATTTGATAGAATAAAATAAGTAATGAATAATAAAACTATTATTTTTGATTTTGACGGTACAATTGTCGATAGTTTTAATTTGGCTTTAGATATCGCTTATCAATTAACTAAGAACGATAGTTTAACTGATCCTATTAAGGTTAATCAGCTCAGAACCATGAGTTTATTTAAGGCAGCTCATGAACTCAATATACCACCGCGTAGTTGGCCAATTTTACTATTTAAGGGTAAAAAAATTATGACCGATCGATTATTAGAAATTCAAATCTTTCCAGGTTTGATTGGTTTAATTCAGGATTTAGCTAATTCAGGCTTTAAGTTATATGTTGTTAGTTCTAATTCTAAAAAAAATATTAATAAAATTTTAGATAAAAATAATTTAAGTCAATATTTTGAAAGTATTTATGGCGGTATTGGGTTGCTTGGTAAATCCAAGGTTTTAAGAATTATTATGAAACAAAAACATCTTCAACAAAAAAATGTACTATATATTGGTGACGAAGTGCGAGATATTGATGCTTCTAATAAAGCAAAAATTAAGTCAATTGCGGTTACCTGGGGATATATGTCAAAAGATTTATTGGTTGAACATCAACCCTGGATGTTAGCAGAAAATGTTGAACAGTTAAAAAAAGCTATTTTCACTTGGCAAAGTAATTAATGATTGAAACTGAAATAGTCGTAATTGATAAATTAGTTTATGGTGGACAAGGCCTTGCTAGTTTGTCTTCTGGTCAAAAAGTTTTTGTTTATGGTGTTTTACCAAAAGAAGAAGTTAAAATTAAAATTTTAAAACGATCAGCTGATTATTGTTTGGCTGAACTGATCGAAATCATTAAACCTTCTTCTTTTCGAATTCAAGCTTTGGATTCAAATTATTTATCAACTAGTCCATGGCAAATTTTAAATTACGAATACGAGAATCAAATGAAAGTTGAAATTATTCAAGAGATGTCTAGTAAGTATAAGTTTTTACCATTAATTCAATCGATTACTAGTGATAAAAAACCTTATTACTACCGTAATAAAATGGAGTTTTCTTTTTACGGTGATGAATTGGGTTTGCACTTAGCTTTACATAAAAGAGGTTCTCACGCTAAAGAAATTATTCAACAAGTTTCAATTGCCAATCATATTATTATGAAGTCAGCTCAACAAATTGTCGATCAATTAGAGTCTTACCAAGTTAGGGCTGCCGATTTAAAAAGTCTAATTGTTAGAGTCGATCAAAGTAATCAAGTTAGTGTAGCCTTGTTTGTTAAGAAAAGATTAGATTTAAGTCTCCAGCTCATTGATGGTATTAAGTCTATTAAAATTTATTTATCAGATTATAGAAGTCCAGCTTCAGTTATTACAGCTGATCTTTTTCAGGTTGGTCAAGATATTTTACAAGATCAATTGTTAGGGTCTGAAAAATTTGTTTATTCAGTTTTATCTTTTTTTCAAGTTAATTTAAATCTTTATCGCCAGGCACTAAAAGATATGTCAGTTTTTGTTAAGAGTGATCAATTAGTTGATTATTTTTGTGGAGTTGGATCAATCGGACTAAGCTTGTCTCGTCAAACTAAGTATCTAATTGATAACGATAAGTTTAATATTGAGTTTGCGAAACTTAATGCTAAGAATTTTAAATCTCCAGCTAAAACAATTTTAGCTAATTCTAATCAAAGTCTTGATTTAATCACGGCCAAAAGTTCAGTGATTGTTGATCCACCGCGGAGTGGTTTAGATAATAAATTTTTGAATTATTTAAAATTAACCAAGCCTCAGAAAATTTTTTACTTAAGTTGTAATCCGATTACTCAATTTAGAGATATTGATAAATTAATTGACGATTATCAAATTGATGAATTTAAATTATATAATTTTTTTCCAAGGACTTCTCATATAGAAAGTCTTATGATTTTGAGTCGACCGGATCGTCTAGTATAATTGGTGAATGATAGATATTAAATTTTTAAGAGATAACCCTGATTTAGTTAAATTAAAATCAGAGCAAAAAGGTTATAAGGTTGAAGTTAATAAAATTTTAGAACTTGATCATCAAAGACGAGAATTGATCGTTGAAATTGATCACTTAAGACAGAAAAGAAATGATCTGTCGAAAATAAAATTAGCTCATGATCTAGAGCAGACAACAATTGATTCGGTTAAAACTATTAAAAATGATTTAAATGTTAAAATCGAACAATTGAGTCATATTAATCAAGATTTTGATGAATATTTAAGACAGATTCCCAATATGGCTTTAGACGACGTACCTATTGGTCAAAGCGAAGATGACAATGTAATCGTTAGACAAGTTGGAGATTTGCCTAAATTTTCATTTGAACCTAAACCACACCATCTTTTAGCTGATTCTTTGGGTTTAATCGATAACAAAAGAGCCGCCAAAATCAGTGGCAGTCGATTTGTTTATCTTAAGGCTGATTTAGTTAAGCTTCAATTTGCTTTAATTAATTTTGTCTTTAGTGCCTTGAGTGATCAACAAATCATCGATAAGATTATTAAAGATAATCATTTACAAACAGTCAATAAGCCCTTTACGCCTATCTTGCCACCGGCTTTATTGAAGACTCAACCATACTTAGCTAGTTCAAGATTAGATGAAGAAAATGTCACTTATAAGATCGCTCAAGATGATTTATGGTTAAATGCTAGTGCTGAACATACGCTTTGTACTATGTATTGGGATGAAGTTTTGGATTTAAAAGATTTACCGATTCGTTATATTGGTTATTCTACTAGTTTTCGTCGCGAAGCTGGTACTTATGGTAAAGACATGGAGGGTATTTTTCGCTTACACCAGTTCGATAAATTGGAAATGGAAGTTTTTTCAACACCAGAAGATGGTTTAAACGAACATTTATTGTTGGTAGCTATTCAGGAATATTTAGTTAGTAGTTTGGGCTTACCTTATCAGGTTTTACAGAAATGTACAGCTGATATTGGTAAACCTAATGCTCAAGGTGTCGATATTGAAACTTATTTGCCCGGTCAGGCTAAATACAGAGAGACTCATTCAGCAGATTATATGACCGATTATCAAAGCCGTGATTTAAAAATTAGATTTAAAGATGATGCTAATCGAATTCAATTCGTCCATACTAATGATGCCACAGCTTTTGCTCTAAGTCGGATTTTAATTGCTATTATAGAAAATTATCAAACAGCTGAAGGACGAATTATAATACCAAAAATTTTACAACCATTAATAAATCAAGAAATTATTTAATGACTTGGTTGAAAGGTTATAATAATAAGGTCAGTTAGTCCATTAATTCAAAAAAAGGAGCCAAATTAGATGATAAAAAATATTATAATTAATCCTATTCATGTTGATTTAGATGATAATTTAAAAAAATATATCAATAAAAAAATCGGCCGTTTAGATAAATATTTAGGGTCAGATTTAAAAGATAAATTAACCGCTGAAATTTATTTAAAAGAACTTAAAAGTAAAGATAAAAATAATTGTCGTTTTGAAGTGAATTTAATTTTTCCTAATGAGAAAATAACCGCTGAAGAGAGTACCTTAAATATGTATGCTGCCGTCGATATTGTGGAAGAAAAATTAAAACACCAGTTGATTAAATATCATCAAAAACATCATTCAGCTAAATTTTACCGCCACTTAATTAATAAATTTAGAAAAAAAAATATTAATTCTATTAATAATTAGAATTAATCAATACAAATTTAGATTTTTCGGGTTATAATATTTAGGTTATATAAATGTATAAAAAGGTTGGTTATTTGAATGAATAGTGTGTTGAAAAGACTGTTGGGTGATCCTCAGATTAAAACTATTAAACGTATGAAGAAACGAGTTGAAATAGTTAATTCTTTGGAGAAAAAATATTCTAAAATGTCAGAGTCTATTTTAAAAAAACAGCCAGATATTTTAAAAAAAAGGCTAGTTAAAGAATCTTTAGATGCTATTTTGCCAGATGCTTTTGCTTTAGTTAGGGAAGTCTCTAATCGAATTCTTAATCAACGTCATTTTGACGTTCAACTCATTGCTGGTATGTGTCTACACGAGGGAGCGATTGCTGAAATGAAAACCGGTGAAGGTAAAACTTTAGTAGCTACTGCACCAGTTTTTTTGAATGCATTAACTAAAAAGGGTGTTCATGTTGTCACGGTTAATGAATATTTAGCTCAAAGAGATGCTGGTTGGATGGGGCAAATTTATGCTTTCTTAGGTTTATCAACCAGTGTCATTATTGCTGAAAATAGCTATATTTATGATGAAAATTTTACCAACAATACTCATCAAGACGAAAGATTTCGACATTTAAGACCAATTAGTCGTAAAGAAGCCTATGCTGCTGATATTACTTACGGTGTTAATAGTGAATTTGGTTTTGATTATTTAAGAGATAATGGTGTACAAGATAAAGAAGATTTGGTTCAGCGAGATTTAAATTTTGCTATAGTCGATGAAGTCGATTCAATTTTGATTGATGAAGCTAGAACTCCTTTGATTATTTCTGCTCCTAGTATCACTTCGGCAAGTATGTATGAACAATACGCTAAAATTGTTAAACAACTTAAAAAAGATACTCATTATGAAACCGATGAAAAAAGAAAATCAGTGACTTTAACAGAAGCTGGTATTGAAAAAGTTGAAAAAATTTTATCAATTGAAAATCTTTATGATGCCAGTAATATTAAAATTATTTATCACTTACAACAAGCTTTAAGAGCACAGTCGTTATTTCATCGAGATAAAAATTATGTAGTCACTAAAGATGGTGAGATTGTGATTGTTGATGAATTTACTGGTCGATTGTTGGCTGGTAGAAGATACAACGAAGGTCTTCATCAGGCATTAGAAGCTAAAGAAAATGTCACGGTTAATACTGAGAGTATTACTTTGGCTTCAATTTCTTTTCAGAATTATTTTCGTTTATATAATAAGTTATCCGGGATGACAGGTACGGCTTTAACTGAAAGTGAAGAGTTTCATCAAATCTATAAATTGAATGTGATTGAAATTCCTACTAATAAAAAAATTATTCGTATTGATAAGTCAGACCGAATTTATAAATCTGAAAACGCTAAATTTAAAGCTATAGTAGAAGAAGTTAAGGTCTTGCACACCAAAGGACAACCGGTTTTAATTGGAACTGTATCAGTAGAAAAGAACGAAAAGCTAGCTAATTTATTAACTAAAGCCAAGATACCTTTTAGTGTTTTAAATGCTAAAAATAACGAAAAAGAAGCTTTAATTATTGCTAAAGCTGGTCAAAAGGGTGCCGTGACTTTGGCTACTAATATTGCTGGTAGAGGTACTGATATTGTTTTAGACGATGAATCGAAATCATTAGGTGGTTTATTCGTTTTGGGTAGCGAAAGGCATGAGTCAAGACGAATAGATAATCAGTTAAGAGGGCGTTCTGGTCGTCAGGGTGATCCTGGAACAACTCAGTTCTTTGTGAGTACTGAAGATGATTTAATGAGAATTTTTGGTGGTGAAAGAATTGCAGCTTTAATGAATCGACTTAGTGTGAACGAAGATATGCCGATTGAAAATAGAATTATATCGAGAAGTTTAGAGAGTGCTCAGAAAAAAGTTGAAGGTTTTAATTTTGATCAACGTAAAAGTGTTGTTCAATATGACGATGTTATGAATCGACATCGTAAAGCAGTTTATTCTATGCGTCGTGAAATTTTATTTTCTGAAAATATATCTAAACGAATTAAAATTTTTATTGAAGAAACCGTACATCAAATGGTGCAATCTTTAATGAAGGAAACTGATAAATTAGAGGATGCCATTAGAGACATTTTTCCTTTTGACGTTGAGACATTTGACAGGTTACTTGATAGTGATGTTGATACTTTTGAAAAAAATTTACTAAATGAAGCCAAGGAATTATACGCTTCGAGAGAAGCGGCCTTTACCCCAGAAGTTTTACACAAAATGGAAAGGGATATTTTTATTCAGTTTTTAGATCGATTATGGATGCAACACTTAGAAGATATGGATCATTTAAAAGAAGGAATTCATTGGATGAGTGTCGGACAACAAGATCCGCTAGTGGAATATAGACGTCAAGGACAAATTATTTTTGAGGTTATGGAAAATAATTTAAGATATCAAATTATTAAAGCTTTATTCAATTCTCAACCAATTACTCAAGATCAACTCGACGAATTAACAGCCACTGATTTAACCAGAGCTTTAAGTCAATCAAACAGTAATACAGATATGATTAATGATAGTCAGTCAGAGTTTTTAGATAATAGTTTTAATACTAAGAAAATTGAAGTTAAACAAAAAAAAGTTCAAAAAAATCAGCAAAAAAATAATCGTAAACTAGAGAGAAAAAGAAAGACCGTTGCAAAAAGGCGAAAAAAATAGTTTCAATGGAAGAAATATCTCATCAAATTGATGATTTGAATTCACAGCT
>JAKBVU010000009.1 GCA_021841155.1 bacterium | reverse complement strand
TGAGGAGCATAAAAAGAATAGGCTACAAAACTAATGGCTGCTAAATTATAAATCTCATCGGGCTGGCAATAATTAATTGCCCTAACTAAGGAAGATTGGTCCGTTAAATCGGCTTCAATTAATTTTACGAATGGTAATTCCTGTTCAACAATAACTTTTTTAGGATTATTTTGCCCTCTTATTAATCCAAAAACTTCATATTTTTTTTGAAATAAAGTTTTTGCTAAATAATAACCGTCTTGACCGGTAATACCCGTAATTAAAGCTTTTTTAGACACTAATTCTCCTTTTGTCTTATTTGATTAATAAAGTTGTTTTATTATATCATTAATAGAATGAGCCCCGGTAAACATATTGTGATAGTTGGAAGAGAATATTCTTCATCAACTGGGACATATGTAAAAAATCTTATCAATCAGTTGCAATTGATTGATCAACAAAACAATTACACTATTATAGTAAATAAAAAAGATGAAAATAAGGTTAAATTATTTAATAATAATTTTAAACTACTCTCAACTGATTGTCAGGACTTCTCTATTCAGGAACAAACAAAACTATTGTTTGAAATAAAAAAACTAAAACCAGACTTAGTTCACTTTACGATGACCCAACAACCTATTTTTCTAAATCTACCGGTCGTTACAACTATTCATGATTTAACAACAGTTAGGTTTGATAATCCAGCTAAAAATTTTTTAATTTTTAAATTTAAACAATTAATTTATCGAGCGGTTATTAAAGTTGTTTCTAAAAAATCGAAACTAATTATTACGCCTTCTAACTTTGTCAAACAAGATCTAGTTAATTATTCAAAAATTGCTGAAAAAAAAGTTCGAGTAACTTATGAATCAGCTGAATTTGGTGATAAAACAACTGAACCAATTAAAAACTTAATTGGTAAAGATTTTATTTTATATGTTGGTCGACCAAACCCTCATAAAAATCTTCAAAACTTAATTAAAGCTTTTGAAATAATCAAACGAAGTCAACCAAAATTATTATTAGTTCTGGCTGGTCAATTAGATCAAAACTATCTAGCTATTAAAAACAGTTTAAGCCCAGATTTGAAGGATCAAATAATCTTTACTGATTATATTTCAGATCAAGGTTTAAATTGGTTATATAAAAATGCTTTAGTTTACGCTTTCCCTTCTTTAAGTGAAGGTTTTGGTTTACCCGGTTTAGAAGCTATGAGTTTTGGTTTACCACTAATTAGTTCAAACGCTACCTGTTTACCAGAAATTTATCAAAATGCAGCGATTTATTTTAATCCATTAGACGTCATTGATATAGCCAATAAGATTAATTATGTTATTAATGACAGTAGTGTTAGAGAAGATTTAATTAAAAATGGTTACATCAGGCTAAAAAGTTTTTCTTGGAAAAAAATGGCCGAAAAAACCTTAACGATTTACTTAGAAGCTTTAAGTAATTAGTCAGCTTTTTTTAAAACAATATGTCGGTCTTTTCCTTCGCCAACCGATTCACTACTTAAACCGTACTCAACAGCCATCTGATGAACAACTCTTCGATCAGCAGAATTCATTGGTTCTAAATCAATAGTTTTATTGTTATCTCTAATATCAATCATGATTTTTTCATATTTTTGTTTAATCTTATCCGCTTGATGTTTTTTATAATCAGCTATATCGATATAAACTCGGCTATATTTAAAATTATTATTTCTTAAAGCCATTGATACTAAAAACTGAAAAGCTCGCATATTTTCGGCTTTTTGACCGATTAAAAAACCGTTCATTTGACTACTTTGAACATTAAGTTGAATTACCTCTTCATCTATAGTTGAGTCAACGCTTAAATTTAAGCCAAAAAAAGATAAAATATCTTCAAGAAATTTAACAGCATAAACAGCAGCATCGTTAATTGATTCATTCATGATCTTTTCCTTTTCTTTTTAGAGTTTTTTTGCCAGTTATTTTTGTTTTTAAGTTTAGTGTCGATTGACTTTTTCGTAGTTGTAGTTTTTTTAATTGTTGACTTAGGACTAACTTCGACTAGCTGAGCTTCTGGTATTTTAGATAAATCTTTTGTCTTCTTCGTTTTTTTATTAGACTCATCGCCAATCTCTTCCATTTCTTCTTCATCTTCTCTTAAAATATAGGCTTGTTGACCATAGGCAACCAAACCACTAACTAGCCAATAAAGGCTTAGAGCTGAAGCTAAATCAACAGTAAAAATAAATATCATGACTGGCAAAAGATACCTAGTAGTTTTTGAAACAGCGGCGTTAACCTCGCTTTGATCGGCTTGTTTGCCACTACTAGCTTCTTTTAAAATTGTTTTAATGCTTTTTTGATTTTTTGCCGATGGTATAAGTTGCTTACTCTGGTAATATTGAGCCACCGCACTACCAAAAACTATAATCATAGCTGGCCAGTAGATACCAGATTTTGAGCCTAAAGCACTTTTACCTAAATTAACTATGCCTAGTAAGGTATCGTCAAAAAGATGGATATTGCCGGATAATGTTTTAATCCAAGATAAATTTTTAATAAACGGATAAGTAAACGTAACTAGGTTGTGTGGGTTATGAATAACTCCGTTTAAACCACTGTAGAGTCCTAATAAAATAACTAACTGAATAATTAAAATCGGAAAAGTACTTAAGGGATTAATTCCCTGCTCTTTATAAAGGCTCATTAATAGTTGACTTTCTTGTTGTTTATTGCCTTTAGTTTGAGCTTTTATCTTTTTAATTTCAGGCTGAATCTTTCGCATTAATTTAGTTTGTTTGAGTTGTTTTTTAACCAGAGGCCACATTAAAAAACGTATCAAGACAGTAAAGATAATTAATGCCAAACCAAAATTATGGCCAGGTATAATGGCATAAATAAAAACTAGCAAATTGAAAATGGGTTTAACAATAAACGTTGTAAACATAAAAATTTAAATTTAACTTCTCTTAACTATAACATATTTAGCTCTTAAGAGCTAAAATCATTATCTTTAATTTTTGAAATTAAATTTGAAATTAAATTTTCAAGTTCAGCTGATTTTAAATTTACAATATCTGGGTTAAAAACTATAATAATTAAGTTTTTGTTACCTAGTTTTGTTAAAAAATTTTTTCTCAAAATCTCATAAAGTCTTCTTCTAAGTCTATTACGAACGACAGCGCTTTTGGAGATTTTTTTACTAACAACAACTGCCGCTTTTAATCTACCAGCGTTATTGTCTGAATAATTAATATTGAAATATTGACCTCTAACTACTCGGCCTTTTTTAAGAGTAACAACAAAAGTTCTTCGACCATGGATACGATTCTTTTGAGCTAACACTTTAAATTAAGCCGAAATAGATTTACGGCCCTTTAAGCGTCGTCGCTTTAAAACTCTTTGTCCAGCTTTGCTTGACATTCTTTTCATAAAGCCGTGAACTTTAGATCTTCGGGCTTTTTTAGGTTGATACGTACGTTTAGGCATTTGAACAAACCTTTTATTCTTTATTTAGTAATTTTAACAATGTTTAACCTATTAAGTATAGCAACTTACCCACAATTTATCAAACTTTTTCCACTCATTATACGGTGTTTTGAAAAATTGTGGATAAAACTATATCTGTAAGCTTAATTTTACCTGAAGTCTGTTGTTAATTTTAAATATGTGTGGAAAAGTCTGCTTAATTCAGCTATTATTAAATAAGTTACTTACAAAGAGGAGTTTATGAAGAGTAATAATATCTGGCAAGCTGTTCTTGGTGAAATCGAACTGTCTATCTCTCACGGTAATTTTATTACGTGGTTCAAAAACACTCAGTTGATTAGTGACTTTGATGGAGAAATCATTATTGGTGTTAATAACATTTTCGTTAAACAACAACTTGAAAAAAAATTTATTGATAATATTAAAGATATTTTAGAAAAAAATGGTGTTCAAGTTAAAACTGTCTCTTTTAAAATACAAAATATAGCTCGTGAAGACACCGATACTATACCCGACAATATTATCGAAGAATCGGTTGAAAATAATCAGATTGATAAAATCAACAAAACCTACCAACCACTAACCAACTCTTTGTCTCATACTTATCGTCAAGGATTAAACGAAAAATACACTTTTGATAATTTTATTGTGGGTGATGGTAATGAACTTGCCTTTGCTGCTTGCCAAGCTATCGTTTCCCAACCTGGTACTAGATACAATCCTTTATTTATATACGGTGGCGTTGGTATTGGTAAAACTCACTTAATTCAAGCGGTTGGTAATTATCTAGTTAAAAATAATAACTTTTCTAAAGTTCTTTATATATCAACCGAGCAATTTGTCCAAGAATTTGTTGATGCTCTAAGATTTAGAAAAACAGCTGATTTTGTTAGTCACTATCGAACAGCTGATGTTTTAATTGTTGATGATGTTCAATTTATAGCTGGTAAAGAAAAAATTCAAGAAGAATTCTTTCATACTTTTAATGCCTTACATCAGGCTAATAAACAAATTATTATTAGTTCTGATAAACCTCCAAAAGATATACCGACTCTAGAAGATAGATTAAAAAGTCGGTTTGCCTGGGGAATGAGTATTGATATGCAGAACCCAGACTTTGAAACTAGGTGTGCCATCATTAAAATTAAAACTTCAGAACAAGGTATTGATTTAACTAACGATGTCATTGAATTTCTAGCCAACAATATCCAAACAAACATCCGAGAATTGGAAGGTGCTTTAAACCAACTCTTGGCTTTCTGTGAAATGAGACAATTAGAACCAAACCTAGCTATAACATCCAGTTTATTCTCATCAATTAAAACTAGGCCAAAACATTTAAGTTCTAGACAAATTGTAGAAAAAACAGCTCGCTATTTTCAAATTCAATTAGATGATATTTTAGGAGCTAAGAGAGATAAAGATATTGTTGTACCTAGACAAGTAGCTATGTATATCTTAAGGAGCGAACTTCATCTTAGTTTTCCTAAAATTGCCCGAGAATTAGGCCGTAAAGACCATACTACTGCTATTCATTCAGTCGATAAAATTGAAAAAGAATCCAAGATTAATATGGAAATTAAAAAAGCTATAACCGAAATAACCGAGAAACTATATGTTTAAAAGTTGTTTAAAACCATTTTATAAGCTGTGTTTAATTAATTATAATTTGACATCCCTTAGTTTTTATTTTTTTTTAACTGTGTTTAATTATTCGCTTTTTAAACTATTTATCAACCAACTATCGACACTATTTTTTAGCTATTTTAATCAGTCAATGAGTCGTTTATGCACATTATCAACAGGTATTAATAACAATAACAAATTAAATATACTTTATTATTTATAAATTAGGGGGACAAATGAAACTTCAAGTTACACAAGAAAATCTTAACAAAGCTTTAATCAGCGTATCAAGGATTGCTTCTAGTCGTAGCACTCTACCAATTTTAGCTAATGTTTTAATTAAAACTTCGAATAATCTACTTAGTATTTCGGCTACTAATCTTAGTTTAGCGATCACTCATTCTATCGGTGCTAAAATTAGCCAAGATGGTTCAATTACTGTTCCAGCTAGATTAATGCAAGATTATATCTCTTCACTACCTGGAGGTATTATCGAATTAGAGGTTGAGAATAATAAACTAAAAATTAAAGCTAAAAATTATACTTCAACTATTAATGGTATTTCAGCTGACGATTATCCAGAAATGCCTTTAATAGAAAAGCCATCTAAATTTACAATTCAAAGTAATAGTCTAAAAGAAGCCTTATCGGAAGTTGTTTTAGTGGCCAGTAATGATGAAACAAGACCGATTTTAACTGGAGTCTTATTTGATTCTAATCAGAATGGTTTTCTGATCGCTGCCACAGATAGCTACCGTTTAGCTGAAAAAAAATTAACCTCTCTAAAAAAAGAGTTTAAATTATTAATTCCAGCCAGTTCAATCCAAGATTTATTAAGAATTTTACCAGATGAGAATACAACTATTAATGTTGATTATGATGATAATCAAATAAAATTTAATGTTAATGAAATTCAATTATTGACTAGATTATTATCCGGTCAATACCCTGACTATCAAGCATTAATACCTAAAAAATTTGAAATAAAAGCAAAAATTAATAAACAATCAATGGTTAGTATTGTTAAGATAGCTAATCTATTTGCTCGAGAAACGGCCGGTAGTATTAAAATTAATGTTAAAGCTAATTTAATTGAAATTAACTCTATAGCTTCTCAAATCGGTGAAAATAATTCGTCAACTGAAGCTGAAACGGAAGGTGAAGGAGAAATTACACTAAACGCTAAATATTTACTTGATGCTTTAAATGTTATAGACAGTAATGAGATAGATTTTAGTTTTAATGGTAAGTTAGACCCAATATTAGTTACACCTAGTAATAAAAAAGATTATCTTCATATAATTATGCCTTTAAAGAGTTAAAATAACTCTTATGATATTTAATTTAAACTTAGTTAATTTTCGATCTTACGAAAATGAATCTTTTGAATTTAATCCAGGGGTTAATTTAATTGTTGGACCAAATGCTAGTGGAAAAACTAATTTAATTGAAGCGATTTCTTTAATCTGTTCATTAAAAAGTTTTCGACTTAAGGGTGGCGATTTAATCAACCATCAATCAGATTTTTTTTATATTAAAGCTATTGATCAATTCAACTTTCAAAGAGAATTAAGCTATCATTTAAGCGATAATCATCTTAGTAAAAAATATACCCTCAATCACCTTAAAATTAAAAATCGTAGTCAACAACGTAAAATACCGATTATTATTTTTGAGCCATCGAATTTAAATTTGGTTAATGGTTCATCCGAGAAAAGACGTGATTATTTTGATCAAATAAATCAAAACTTATTTAAAAGTTACTCTAGAATATTAAATCAATACAAAAGAATTATTGTTCAAAGAAATAAACTTTTAAAAGATCCTAGGTCACAGATTCATGATTTTTTTCCCTGGAATATTAGATTAGTTGAAACAGCAAATTTGATAGTTGAAAAAAGATTAGAGCTTATAAGCATCATTAACCAGAAAATTAATCATGTTTATAATAAAATTGCTAAAAATAAAATTTATAATATTGAAGTTGAGTATAAAACAAATCAAAATATTAAAAATTACGCCAATAATCTCTTAAAGTCTTTAGAGGATAATTTTTTATTAGAAAAAAAATATTCTTATAGTTTGTTTGGTCCACACCATGATGATATTGTTTTTAAGTTTGATCAGCGGGAAGCTAAATCTTTGGCTTCAAGAGGTGAAATAAGAACATTAATTTTAGTTTTAAAAATTATTGAAGCTCAATTAATTGAAGAAAATAATCAAACCTATAAACCTATTTTGTTATTTGATGATGTTTTCAGTGAATTGGACGGTTCAAGAAGAAAATATTTAATTGAATACTTTCAAGACTATCAAATATTCATAACAACAACTGACGCTGATATTATCATTAAAGACTTTTCTAAAAACACTAATATAATTTTGTTAAATAATTAATTGGTAGCTGAAATAATTTGGTATTGATTATTTTGATTGATAATAGTGATCGAAACACTAGACTGTTGACCGTTTAAAGTATAACCAAAAGGAATATTATTTTTATTGATAAGCTGATTAGTTTTATTATTAACCACAATATTAGAAACATTACAACCAACAGTAAATTGATTAGATGTGTCTGGTTGAATTAAACAATTATTAATTGACGGAATAACTTTAAAATTATTTTGGTGAGATGTTTGATAATTCGAACTATATAAACCAGTTGAACTAACAGTTGTATATTGAGTAATCAGCTGATTATAAAAACTATTTGTTAAAACACCTCTTAAAGAATTAACCCACGAATAGTCACTATTTTGATAAGAGTTATCTCTAGTTTCGTAAGCTTGAAGGTATTGATTCGCAATACTCATTAAAGCTTGTTTAGTGGAGCTAGCAACTAAACCAGTGGCAACCGGTATTTGATTAATTAAGCTAATATATTGAAAAGGAATTTGTGGATATGATTGACTACTAAGAAAAATACTTGGTTTAGTTATAATAGCCCAACTAGTAGATGTTTTTTTCATAATTAATTCTAAAGTATTTTGATTTAAAATATTATTAGGGATTAATTTAATTAAAGACCAGTCACCTCTTTTACCAACCAATCTTACAACTGAAAAACTGTAAGAATTTTTAGTAACTAATTGACCGTCTGAAGAAGATAAAAAAGCCTGTTTAATGCTTGTTTGTTCTTGGATTAATAATTTATTTAAATAACTTGAACTATATGATAGTTCCGGAGTATTAAGTTTGAGAGGATTAGAAATATTAATTATTTTTTTTACTGGAGCGTAGTTTGGATTATTTGATTGATAAGTAATAGTATATAAACCTATCGGAATGCTTTTTTTAAGGCTATGATTAGTTGAGAAGGTATATTTAGTTTTAATATTAAAAATACTAATAGAATTATTTTGTCCTGGTTGAAAACTAACTGTGGTTTGAGAGAAAAATAACTTATTAACAAAATATATACCTAAAACAACAACTAACACTACAACTATTAGTAATAAAAATTTTTTTAAATTATTTGATTGATTCATATTGACCCTTATAACTTGATTACTGGTGCTTGATTAATAAATTGAAGATTTAAGTTACTTATTTGATAACCGAGACTTCTAATCCACTCAATAGCTGCATCAATCGATAGTTGATTGTTGGCAGTTATTTGAATAAACGGTTTGGTTGGATTATTGGGATTATTAGCATAATTAATACTGTAGCTATAGTTTGGTCCATTGTGAGGCAAGAACTTAATAATCGGTTCGTTATTTGTTGACTGCTGAGAAAATTGATTAGTTAGATTATCAGCAACTGCTTCAGATAATTGTTCTTGATTAGGATGTAATTTGTAAAAATTATTCGTTTTAGGACTATTGGGCAGTAAAACTAAACCAACGATTAAAGATTGTTTTGGTTTTAAAACAAAAGATTCTTGTTCGGACTTAAAACCACTATAACTAGCCTTAAGAGTATACTTACCTGGTTTAAGGTTAATGACACCATTAGAAAATGAATTGCCATTGATTAGTATGGTTGCTTGAGTCGGCACGATTAATAATTTAATTCTAGCGTTTTTACCGCTACTATTAAAAATAAAAAATATTAAAATAATTAAAACAATACTAACTGTTAATAATAAAATTTTTTTCATGAGTTTGGTCCTATATATTGTGCGGCTAAATAATTACCTCTACCTAGTGGATCGTTTAATTGAGCAACACCAAGACTAGCCGATAAAGTTCCAAGTGAAGCCTGAGCTATATTGTTACCATTATTTTGTGATCCTAAATATATAAAGGTGTGTCCTCCAGCTCCTGTTCCGGCTTGACCAGGTATAATAACGCCATTTTTTTCAGTTGTGCCCTTATTGATGATTAAAATATCACCTGGCTGTAATTGAGAAGTACTTGTAATCGGGTAAGTGACTTTATATAAAGTTGGATGACTAATAACATATTGAGCTTGAGCTACAGTATCAGAAGAAGGATAATTTGGATCAATACCAGTCGCATGCATGACTGTAGCCACAAACACACCACAATCATCACCCAGTCCATTGGTTAAAGAATAACCACTAGGGTTATATTGTTTAAGAGCTGTTTGATAACTAGCAGTTGGTTTGGTACCTTGGTTAGAGTTAGGCCAAGATAAATTAATAGCCGTTTGAACAATGTTTTTACTGATAATGCCATTACCACTATTGATATTATTGCAGTTGAGATTAGATAAATACGAGGTGTTGACTCCAACGCCTGAAGTAGAAACGCTGCTTAAATTAACCGGTAAAGCAATTGGATTAGAGGAAGCATACAAGCTATTAATAATATTAATAGCTTGATTAAGTTGAGCTTGATATTGACTACCGGAACTAACAGCTGAACCTTGAACTTTTTGAATAACTTGGCCGTAGTTTATAGGATTACTTAATAAACCCGTAAAATTATAGGTCTGGACAACTCCTTCATAACGATGAAAAAATCGTTCAGCTTGATAGGCTGGATTCATAATTTGATTAATAGCACTGGGGTGTTGATTATCAAAATTATCGTCTAAAGCTGTGTTAGGTGGCGAAGGACCACTAAGTTTTGGAGTGCTCCATCCAGCTGAAATTCTTTGTTGAAATAAACCTAGCGAATCGTAGTTATTGCCAGCTCCTTGAGCGTATTGACTTTGAGTAGAAAGCGGTATTCCAGTGTTGGCTCGATCTAATAAACTTGATTCAGCTAGAGCTGTCATGACACCAATCGTAGCACCAGCTTTACCTAGATTATCGGTTTTAGCAATACCAATAATTATTTTTGCGTTGGCATCTTGTTCGGCGCTAGCTTGAGCAGTATTTCCAGAGGAGATAGTTATATTAGCTAAACCACTATTACCGCACGAAGTAATATTTGGATCATACCAAGAATAGCCATTATAGATGGCATTAAAACTACTAGACGTGTAAGCAAAAACAGTTTGACTAACTAATAAAATTATTAACGTTAATATTGAGAATAATAGACTTAAAAATTTAGTAAAATTTTTCATTTAATAACACTTTTTTGAGTTATCCGTACTACTAACATAGCTAGCGTTACACAAATTATTAGCCGTTGTATCATAAAGCATTGCTAGTCTAAACCTAAAAACATTATGACCAAACTGGGGATTATTATAACCTAAATTTTGTGGGCTACAGAGACCTTGATTAGCAACTACATATCCGTTTGAATCTCTTTGAATAGAGCCGTTAGCTAACAAACTACCAATTTGAGCAGTAGTACTAATTGTTAATTTAGAATTTGGTGCGGTTGGGTTAAAAGTTTGACCTTTAGAACTATAGCTATAACCAAAGCAGACGGCATAGGTTTTAGCTATTTGACTTTCTTGCCCACTTTGAGTTAAGATTTGTTGATTTTCTAATGGATAAAAACTAGAATTTGAATGCATTCTTTGAAGTTCTTGATTAGACCAACCAAAATCAACAATCCCAAAGTTCTGATTAATTGGATTAGCGTTAGAAGCAGCTAAAGCTGGTGAATAGTTAAAAATTGACACAATATTGTTAAAAATTCTTAAAGGATTAAAAATTTCATCTAAATAGTTTGTAAAATCTTTTATGGTTAAAACATTTTTAATGCTTTCAACCGAAACAGCTAATCTAGATAATAAAGAATATGGATTAGATAAAGAAATATATCTTGAGGCTAAACTAGAATTAGATTTAGTGTTACCAAGAGAACTAATAGCATTAACTTGAGTTTGAACCATTTCAGACTTTGTCAGTGGTCGACCAAAATTATTAGACCGATTGACTTCACTGGCCTGCAGTAATGCACCTGATAGAGCTTCATTGGTTAAGGCTGGGCCGGTAGCTACTCCACTATTAACTAAGCTAGTGTTAGATACAACATAATTTTTAGCCAATAAACTTAAAGCAACAGTGGTGCCCAGTGTTGCAATGCCTGTTTTTGAAAATATGCCTTTGATGGGACCTTTAATTAAAGCATCATACAATATTCCAGATCTTGAAGTTGTAGTGGTCTTCCCGGCACTGTTAATTGTTACATCGTTGAATAAATAATCTTTTAATGTTTGAAATATACCTTTGTCTACTAAATTAGTTGCAGCATCATCAACTACTGTTTCGGCACCAGGACCAGCAGCATCGGCAGCAACTCCGATACCACTAAATGTTGCAGCAACTTGAGTTAAAACCGATAATGCTCCAACTCCTATGCTTACCCCGACATTAGTAATTATTGGACAAAATTGAAACACACCATTAGCTATTGTTTGTATAAATTTATCATGAGGAAGAAGAGCTGTAATAATATTTTGTTGATAAGATCCGTTGGGTGCCGCTTCAGGGTGGATAGAATTAGCCGTGTTGATAGTGCCACCACCAGCTAAAATTTCAGCGTCAGACTGAGATAAATTACCAAGATTATTGTTTGTTCCTGATACAGCTGCTGCTAAAGCTCCATGATAAGGATTAGAAGCAGTTGAACCCTTGATTTCTTGATTAGCTTGTGATTGAAGTCCGTTGTATAAATTGGTTTGTTCGTTAATAGTATTATTAATTCCAGGACCAGAGTTAACAATTGAACTTTCGTAAATTAAACAAACTGGTAGCCCGATAGCATAAATCGGGTTAGTATATTTGAGAAAATCTCCTAAAATTCCATTTGTAGCTGATTCATTAACATATTTTAAAAATGCGCTTGGCGGGTTGCCTGTTTGTAATTCTTGAGCAACTCCGGCAGTGGTTGCGTCGGTCTGTGCAAGGTTTTGTTCGGCTTGTTGAGCCTGACTATTATTACCATCAACTATAGGGGGCTCAAGAGGATTATTATCACCAGCCGCAGTGTCTTGTGCTATTTGTTGAGCTTCAGTAACACTTGGATCTTCTTGAGCTGACCTGGTTTTAAATTTATAAAGTAGCCATCCTGTTAAGCTACCCCCACTTTCCATAAATAATTCTCTGGTTACAATGCTTCTAGGAAGAGTACCTAATTCTTGGGCATCAATAGCACCACTTAAAGCTGGGCTAGCATTAGCCCAAAAGTTTGCAAAATCATTAGCCTTAATAAAATCACTTATAATTGGAACATGAGTAAAAAAACCTGTTGTATTATCGAAAGCGAAGCTTTGACCATTGATGTCAATTGATTGTAATTGTGGCTCGCTAAAAAAATGGTTTTTACTGTAGTTGAAAGATATATTGTTAGAACTTTTAAAATTATCAATAATATTTGAAGGCCTAATATTATTGATAGTATCCCATAAACTAGGTGAATCTTGAGCAAAAGAACTCTCTAAATTAGCATAACTAGACTCTCCAGCGGCAGCTTGTTCAGCAGAAACAACTGGTGGTGCGGCTTCAAGAGCTAAATTTTGATCAATAACGTTCTGCGTTGCTTCATTTGAAGTTAAAGTTATAGAAGAAAAAGCATAGTCTTGAACTATTTGCATAAAATTTGGCAACATATACTGACCTAAAATTAATACAAAGATTATTAGAGCTATAAATCCTAAACCAATACCACCACCCCCAAAAATTAAAATCTTTTTACTGCCAGACAAATTTTTGATTTTTGCCACTAAATTTGTTGGTTGTGATTTTGTTGGACTAGCTTGATATAGGCCTTGTGATGGTGTTTCTTCTTTTTCTTCTGTGTTTTCCATGTCTACGGTGTTCTACTATAGATAGATTAACATATTTTGGTTTTTTAGGTCTGAGAAATATTAAATGAAGCTTCTGGTATATTGGTCGTGTTGATTGTATTGGTTTGTGAAGTGGTAATTAAACTAGTCTCAATGTCACTAGCAATAATTTGAATATGTACATGGTTTTGACCAGCAAAGAAAAGGCCTTGACCAACTGGAAACTGACTAAGTCTTTTCTTCTCTTCCGACGTTAATTTAAAAACTTCAGCCAGATTATCTACGGCTGTCGGAGATTGTTTCAGTAAAATTTGCATACTAGAGTTAGCTACAATTGCTCTTCCCATGGTTGAACCAATAAAATCTTCAACATCTTGTGAAATAGTCGTTAAGCCTAAGTTATATTTTCGTGCTCTTTTCGCTAATGAAAAAAGAAAGTTTGCTGAATCTTCATATTTCATTAACTGCCAAGCTTCGTCAACAATTAAGAGTCGTTTCTTTTTGTCGGTTTTAGTTTTATTCCAAATATAATTTAAGATTATATACATAGCTACTGGCCTGAGCTCGTCTTCTAAGTCCCTAGTATTAAAAACTACCAACGAATTATTAATTTCAATATTAGATTGTTGAGAAAAAATTCCTGCAAAAGTTCCAGCAGTGTATTTTCTCAGTCTTTGGGCTAGTTGTGGGCCAGTGTTGCCCATATGAAGTAAGGTATCATAAAGATCAGCAATGGTTGGAGGAATTGTAGTGTGAGTAAAAGGATCATTGGTTATACCTGCTTTACCGTAAGTTTCTATTAAAGCCATATCTAAATCAGATTCTTCAACAGGATTTAAGGCCGGAGTATAGGTTGCTACACCGCCAACCAATTGACTTTGAGCTCCACCCATCATTAATCTTAATAAACCGTGTAAGGTGATAATATTGCTCCTAAGAGCATTATCGGCTTCTTCTGAATCAACAACTTTTGGTAAATCGAATGGATTAATTCTAGTAGCCGAGCTTAAACTTAACCTAACATATGAACCACCAACAGCGTCAGCCATTTTTTGATATTCATTTTCCGGATCAATGATAATAATTTCTGTTCCAAGCATTAAACTTCGTAAAGCCTCTAATTTAACCGTAAATGACTTGCCGGCACCTGATTTAGCAAATATAACTGAGTTACTATTTTCTAGTGAAAATCGATCAAATATAACTAAACCAGAATTATGCATATTGATACCGTATAGAATGCCAGATTCTTGGGTTAGGTTAGCTGAAGTAAACGGAAAAGTAGTACTAAGTGCTCCAGTAGATAAATTGCGGCGGATTTGTAATTGATCCGTCATTTGTGGAATTGTGCTATTAAAACCAGGTTCTTGTTGTGAGGTAGCTGGTTTAGAATAAATTAATTCTTCACCAAGTAAGGTCTCAACTTTTTTACCAACAAAATCAAGTTCTTCTTTTGAAAACCCATAGATTGTAAAATAAAAACCAAATCTAAAAAATTTTTCTTCGCCAACCTGTAGTTTATCTCGCATCTCTTCGGCGTCTAGAATAGCAGCCTGTTTGGCTGGATCTCGAACCCGGCCTTTTTCATTGTCGATTTGAATACCAGCCTCTAGCTGAGTTACTTTTTTTCTCAGATTATTCATGACTAATTGACTATCGACTGGATAAACATAAATTGACATATCCATTATTTCGTCAAGGTTAATCATGCCACTTAGCCAACCAGTAAAAATTTGTCGAGGGTAACCATAAACATAGTATGTTCGGGCAAATCTAGTCCCTAATTGAAAGTAACTACTATTAAATTCAATTGAACTAGGGGCAATAAAATCTCTTAGAGCGGTTACGCCTTTTTGAAAAGCCGCTACAACTTCATGCTGTTCACGACTTTGTTGTTGTTGAGCTAAAAGTACTGGACTGGTCTTTTTTTTAAACATTTTAAACCTTTAATTCTCTAATTCTCTTTGTAAATGGGGCTGAACTGTATTGCCGCTGCCCTTTGAAACGATATCAGTAGTTAGATTATCAAAACTGATTAATTGTTGTCTAGTAGAGGTGTCAGGATTATAAATATCATAATAAAGTTCAATTAATTCTTGAGTGTCTAGAGGTATTGATTGAATGTTGCACTGCATTAATCCACCAACTACTGCTTGAACTCGATTTTTTAATTCGGTTTTAGCTTTTTGTAATTCTTGATCATTGATGGTAATTTTTTTATCTGGGTTTTTTGAGAATAATTTTATTAAACCGCTAAACAAATTAACACTTTGAGAAAAGGCTTTTTGAACGGAGATGTTTTCTAACGGAAAATACGGTACAACAATATAAAATAATTTATCCATTAAATTAATCTGATTGCTTATGCCTTCTACGTAATCTAAATAACTACCCATTAAATTGGCTAGTAACATATTGTCGTGCTCTAGTCTTATTTTATCAAGTTTATCAATATAGGGTTTGAGATCGATTTTTTGTGAATGAATAAAAATTTGAATTGGAAAATACAAAGAATTTAAAAACCCTTGATAGGCAAACTCAACTGCTTCTTGTTCTTCCTGGCTCATTAAATCAAAATTAATACTTTTGACCATAATGACTGATCGGAAAGAGCCGTCGTTCATAATAACGATACCGTCTCTAATTTCGGCAATTTCAAGACTATTTTGAGTGCTATTAGGGTTTGATTGATTGACTACTTGGTTGTTTGGAGGTGCTGGGGCTGCAATATTATAGTTTTGGACTGAATTATTAGGAGAAATAGTTGGAGTGTATTGATTAATTTGTTCTTGAGGATTCATGGCCCACCTTAGTGTAACGAAATTACAACTTCATCATCTTGTTGATCAATTAATTTTTTAGCTTCTTTAGATATTGTTTCTAAATTTAGCCCATCTCTTTGAGATAAATTCATTATAACAGGGTTTGGTTGAGGTGTCATTACTGGTGGTTTAGATTGTTCTTTTGAGATTATTTGATCGTCAGCTGGAGGTGTAGCTATTTGATTGTGATTGCTTGGAGGTAAGATGTCTTGAACTTCATGAAGATGAGATATTGATGATTTTTTTTGTTGTAGTTGATTTTTGATTGCAGAACTTAAGGTTGCTTCTTCATTTTTATTAAGATTTGTTTCCATAGGAACTTGCTCTTCTTCGCTAGTAGAAATTATTTTCATTAATCTTTCTTTGTTTGTCCTCTCTTTTTGATTAATGATATTCGATATTTGATTGGCAATTGGACTGTTTTGATCATCAAGAATATCTGGTTGATTTGCATAAACGTCAATGTTTTGATCTTTAAAAGTATGACCCATATCGTTAATCAATCTGTCGTCTGAATCGCCGTTATTTTGTAATGGATTATAGTTTGCTAAAGACCATCCTCTTGTATCCATGGTTTGTGATAAAAATTTTAGCCTACTTTTTATTTCTTGGTGATCAAAATTTTTAGTTAATTGCTGTTCGATTTTTTTTGGAGCAGTAATAACTACTAATTCTTTTAAACCTGATTGATCCCAGATTCTTTTTCTCGGCTTAAATAAAAATCTTAAAACCGCTAAAGTCCATATTTCGGTAGGTTGATTTTTATTTAAAGGTAAAGCCATAAAACCAAAAAATAAAACTGGTGGTAAAAATAAAATTAGCAAGAAAGAAGCACCTTTTGTTAGGCTTAAAAAAGAAAAATAAGCAAAAGTTATAGCTATTAATAAATAAGCGAACTGACGAAAAGAAAAAGGACCTAGAATATGATCTTCTGCTTCGATATCTTGAATTACTTTATACGACGCCATGATTTAATTTTATCAGATTTTAATCTTTAATGTTGTCCAGGCATCATGCTTCTTAAGCCATTGTTCAGACGATCTTTATCGAAGGCTTGAGTGGCGAGGTTTTGCTGACCTTGTTTAACAGAATGAATTAAGTAATCATCAATATCGTATATTGTTGTCCGATTACCAGTAGGCCCAAGTAATGTTTTGGCTGTACCTTTTGAGTTTTTAAATTGAGTAACAAAGCTAGCGCTTTCACTTGTCCCGCTGTGCAAGTTAGTTATTTCTTTTATGTTGCGAGCAGCTTGAATTTTTACATCAGGAGTACTGTTTGGGTCACTAAGAGTTTGATTAAAACTGTTCAAATATCTTTGAACTGATTTTGGTTGAAGTGAACTAATTTGAACGGGATCCAATTTTTGATAGCCTTCTTGATAATTCGGAGCTGAAACCGCTGCAATTCCACTTTGTCTGGCGTTAAAACTAAAATCATTCATTACGGCGGTAGTACGTCCTGCATTGTTTTCTGAAACTGCATTCGCTGAAGCTTGAACTAACCCATAAGCAGCTCCTTCTCCGTGGGTTGAATCGTAATCTTGAAAGCCTTTTAACCTAGCTTTTTGTTTAGCAAACATACCAATAGCAGCTTGGGTTTTTATGTTATTGAAACCACCGGTTGATTTGATAGTATTAATAGCTGCTTCTGTTTCAGGATCGTTTAAGCCAAGTTTTTTGGCAGCATCTCTAGCTCCAGCTTCAGTTCCACCGCTTAAAGCTAATAAACCTAAAGCATTGTCATTCAAACTGAGTTGCTGAAATTCTGGATCTTTTTCTTGCATTTCTCTAGCAAATGCTGATGACCTTATTGCCATAGCAGCGTCTCCTCTTTGACCGACACCAAATCGTCCTTTTGTTCCGGTAGCTAGTCGCGCTGTCCTAT
>JAKBVU010000008.1 GCA_021841155.1 bacterium | reverse complement strand
ATATTTCATGAAAATTATCGTCCAAGGTTTAGGTAAAATGGGTTACCAAATCGTCCAAAAATTATGTGAAGATAACCATCAAGTCATTGCTATTAATCGAAGTCTAGAACCACTTCAAAAAGCTCAAAAACTTGGAGCTAGTATTACCCAAAACAAAAAAGAAGCTATTGAACTATTTGGACATCAAGAACCAGTTATTTTATGGATTATGCTGCCGGCTGAAATCGTTGACGAGCAAATTAATCAATGGGATCAATTTTTACCAAAAAAAAGTCTAATTATCGATGGAGGAAATTCAGATTACCGTCAAACAATTAAAAGAGCTCAAATGGTTGAATCACTAGGTCATAGTCTAGTTGATATTGGAACTAGTGGCGGTATTCATGGTTATAAAAATGGTTTTTCAATGATGATCGGAGCTAATCAACGAACAGATTTTGAATTAATTGAACCAATTATTAAAAGCCTAACTAAACCTGAAGGTGACTATAAATATTTTGGTCAAAATGGCACTGGACACTTCGTTAAAATGACTCATAATGCTATCGAATACGGTATAATGGAAAGTTTAGCGGAAGGCTATAATTTACTTAAAAATGGACCCTTTAAAGAAATTAACTTAAAAGATGCGGCTGAAGTTTGGCAACATCACAGTGTTATTACATCTTGGCTCAATTCACTTTGTTTAGAAATTTTTAAAGAGAATCCCGAACTTATTGGCATTGACGGTTTTGTTCATGAAAGTGGTGAAGCTAAATGGGCACTTGAAACAGCTCATAAAATTGATTTACCGATGCCAGTAATTCAAAAATCTTTTGACATTAGAATTGAATCTCAACACGGACAAATTAACTTTGCTACCAAACTTTTAGCGGCTATGAGAAACAAATTTGGTGGACATGATTTAAATAAATAAAATGAATGACTCCAACTCAATGACCATTTTAATTATCTTCGGTATTAGTGGTAATTTATCTCAAAAAAAAGTCTTACCAGCTCTTTATGCCTTATATAGTAATAATTTATTACCAAAAAATTTTAAAATTATTGGTTTATCAAGAAGAGAAATTACAATTGATCAAATTTTTGCCAATAGTGATGTTCCGAAGCATAATCAATCACAGTATGATGATTTCAAAAAAATTTTCCAAATCCAACAGTTTGATTCTAGTGATAATCAAGCCTATAAAAATCTTTACCAAAAACTCCAAACTATCATTAATAACCAATCACTAAAACTTAATTTATTATTTTATTTATCAATTCCACCAGAAATTTTTGGAACTATTATTACTAAATTAGGTTCAAATAAGTTAAACCAGTTTAATGATTCTATTCAAACTAGATTATTGGTCGAAAAACCGTTTGGCCATGATTTAACTAGCGCTCAGCAACTAATCAAGTTAACCAATCAATATTTTGTTGATCAGCAAATTTTTCGAATTGATCATTATCTAGCTAAAGAAACAGTTCAAAATATTTTGATTTTTCGACGATATAATCCCTTATTTCAAACAGCTTGGAATAATCAACATATTGCCAGTATCGAAATCAATACTCTAGAATCTATCGACATTGAGGGTAGAGTAGATTTTTACGAACACACCGGTGCCTTGAGGGATCAAATTCAAAGTCATCTTTTTCAATTACTAACCGTCACAACCATGACATTACCGACTGATCTGAACAATAATGATAGTATTCATTTAGCCCGTCATAGCCTCTTAGCCAATATTCAACCAATGAATAATCAGAAAACATTAGCTGCCAACACCTTTAGAGCTCAATATGAAGGTTATAAAGAAGAAGTAAATAATCTCAACTCAACCACCGAAACCTTTGCTTCAATTCAACTGGAAATTCAAAATAGCATCTGGAAAGGTGTACCTATTAGATTGACTACCGGCAAGGCCTTAAATGAAAAAAAATCAGAAATAATTATCAACTTTTCGGCCGTTAACGAACAACACACAAATCAACTAACCTTTAGATTACAGCCCAATGAGGGAATAGATATTTGTCTATCCGTTAAGAAACCGGGCTTAGATCAAAAAATCCAAACTACTACTATGGATTTTAGTTATAAAAACTCTTTTTCTCATCATTATCAACCAGACCCATACGAAAAAGTTTTACTAGATTCATTTAGAGGAGACAATAATTTATTTGCTACTTCTAATGAAATTATTGATAGCTGGCGAATTCTACAACCAATCATAGATTATTGGCAAAATCATCCAGAAAATTTAAAACAATACCCTAAAGGAAAAGCTAAACAAGGAATCTTATGTTAATAGATATTATTATCATTATTGTTTTAATTATTAGTTTAATTAGAGGTTATAATATTGGTTTTGTGCGTCAATTTTTTTCAACCGTTGGTTTTGTCGGTGGTTTATTATTGGGTGCTTATTTAGAAAGATTTACTATCGAATTCGCCCACACATCCCTTGAAAGATCATTTATTGCTCTTTTGACAACTTTAGGTCTAGCTTTTATTGGTGTCACAATTTTAGAACATTATGCAATTAAAATTAAACGTAAATTATTAATCATTAAAATTAATTTTATAGACGGAATTTTAGGCTCTTTAATGAGTATAATTACCGTTCTTTTAGCAATATGGTTAGGAGTAGCTTTATTAAATTCCTTTTCCATTCCACAACTTCAAATCGATCTTAACAATTCAAAAATTATTTCATACTTAAATCATCATTTACCTCCAGCACCAGCAATCATAGCTGATCTAGGTCACATTATAGACCCTAACGGAATTCCTCAAGTATTCTTACAGGGTGAACCAACCTTAACTAAAAACATACCAATTCCAAATTTAAAAAATTTTAAACCAGCTATTTTAGCTGATGAACCTTCAGTGGTAAAAATTGTTGGGCAGGGATGTGGAGGTATCGTAGAAGGTTCAGGTTTTGTAGTTCAAAAAAACTTAATTATGACCAACGCTCATGTCGTAGCTGGTATTCTTCATCCATATATCACTACCTTATCTGGTCAAACACTTGAAGCTAAAACTGTTTATTTTAATCCAAATTTCGATTTAGCACTTTTAAGAGTTAGTAATCTCCGCTTAAAAACCCTAACTTTATCATCCAATATTTTTTCCGATGGAACCCCAGGTGCTGTTTTAGGTTATCCAGGAGGAGGCAACCTGACTGTTGTTGGCGCCTCAATCCTTAACCAACTAATGGCAACGGGCCAAAATATTTACGGCAACAATACGACCACTAGATCAATCTACGAAATACATGCTAAAGTTATCCCCGGTAATTCCGGTGGTCCATTAATCAATCAAACGGGTCAGGTGATGGGAATTGTTTTCGCTCAATCAACTACCTATTATCATATCGGTTACGCTTTAACAGCCAATAAAGTTATAAGCTATTTTAATCAAAATAAAAATAATCAAAAACTAGTCAGTACGGGTGGTTGTGCTGGCTAATCAAAATAGCTATAATAATGCTTAAGAATGGTAAAAGTTATCAAACAAAAAGCTACTAAATTTGCTAGAATTCTACCTTATATTTTAATTATTGGTGGTCTAATTGGACTTTATTGTGCCTTCACTTTAATTACGGATGAAATTCATTTATTAAAAAATCCACACTATCAACTAAATTGTAATATTGATCCTATTATTAGTTGTGGTAATGTAATGCAAACTAAAGAAGCAGCAGTATTTGGTTTTTCTAATCCAATTCTTGGTTTAGCAGCTTTTGCAATCCTGCTAACTATTGGTGTTGTCATGAAGGTTGGTACTATTGTTAAAAGATGGTTTTGGCTGGGGCTAGAAGCCGGTGCCTTGTTTGGTGTAGTTTTTGTTCACTGGCTTTTTTATGAAAGTGTCTATCATATTAACGCTCTTTGTCCATATTGTATGATCGTTTGGGTCACCACAATTACAACTTTTTGGTACATAACACTTTATAATATTGAAACTGGTTATATTAATTTACCAAATAATAATTTTTTTAACCATCTTAAAGTTTTCATTACCAAACATCATCTCGACATTCTTATATTATGGCTACTAATCATTGCAGCCTTAATCTTAAAGCATTTTTGGTATTATTATAAGAGATATATTTAGTTTAATTTTGGGCATGAATTAGCTATAATAATTTGATTGGAGAGGTCGCCTAGTGGCCTATGGCGCACGCTTGGAAAGCGTGTTGAGTTAACACTCTCGAGGGTTCGAATCCCTCTCTCTCCGCCAAATCAATTATAATCTTGAACTCAAAAGTCCTAAATCAACTAACAATCGTTCCCTCAATTGATTCCGTAACAATGGTTTTATAAAGTGACCGGTCTTTCATAGCATCAAGCACAATAATTGGCAATTTATATTCCATAGCTAAACCAAGGGCAGCTTTATCCATAACTTTAATGTTACGGTCTTCAACAGCCTGAGCAAAAGTCATTTTATTAATTTTAACCGCCTCAGGATATTTTTCAGGATCTTTATCAAAAATTCCGTTAACTTTAGTAGCCTTTAAAACTACTTGGCAATTTAATTCTAAAGCTAATGAAACGGCTGCTGTATCAGTCGTTAAAAATGGTCGACCAATACCACCAGCAATAATTACAATACGACCTTTTTCTAAGTGTTTATTAGCTAAACGATGAATGAAAGGTTCAGCTACCTGTTCGGCAAAAATGCTCGACAAACATCTAGTTGGCAAATTATTATTTTCAAAAATATCTGTTAAAGCTAAAGCATTCATCATTGTGCCTAGCATACCAATGTGATCAGCGGTGACTCTTTTTATACCATGGCCAGCTAACCTAGAACCCCTAGCAAAATTACCTCCGCCGACGACAATCACTATTTCAATATTATGTTCAAAAACTAATTTTAGTTGTTGAGCTAACCATAAACCAGTTTTAGGATCAATACCACCCTCAAAATCACCAGCTAATTGTTCACCAGAAATTTTCAGTAAAATTCTTTTGGTATTTGATTGAGACATCTAAATTAAAATACTACCGTTTTTTTTATTATCTGTAAATAGTGACCAGAAAAGTTTATAATTAAACAGATGAAGGTTTTTTCCTGGAATGTTAATGGTATTAGAGCAGTTTACAATAAAGGCGCCTGGTCAAAGTTTATAGATCAAACTCAGCCCGATATAATTTGTTTGCAAGAAATTAAAGCCAAAAAAGATCAAGTTAATTTTTTAACCGACTACCAAGTTTTTCTTAATCCAGCCGAAAAAGCTGGTTATAGCGGTACGGCTATTTTAACCAAACAACCACCAATTAAAGTCTACTACAATTTACCAGACGAACTAATATCTAAAAATCATTTTCAAACTGATTTATACGGCAACCCCAATCAAGAGGGAAGAGTAATTACAGCTGAATTCAAGAATTTTTATTTAGTTAGTGTTTATACTCCCAACGCTAAGAATGATCTGAGCCGGCTAGAATTAAGACATAAGGAATGGGACCCTCTATTTTTAGATTACTTAAAACAACTAGACAAAAAAAAACCAATTGTAGTTGGAGGAGATTTTAATGTAGCACATCAAGAAATTGATTTAGCTAATCCTAAAACTAATCGAGGTAAAAAAGGCTTCACTGATCAAGAAAGACAAGGTTTAGATAATTTTATCAAATCAGGGTTTATTGATACCTTTCGATCATTACATCCCAACGAAATCAATCAATATACCTGGTGGAGTCATTTTGCCCAAGCTAGACAACGTAATATTGGTTGGAGAATCGATTATTTTCTTTCTTCACAAAGGCTATCTAAAAAGATTGTTACCGCTCAGATCCATCCTAATATCCTAGGCTCAGACCATTGTCCAATTTCAATTGAATTGAAAGATTAAAATGACAAAATTAGTTGAAATAATCGCTACTGATCAACTTATTTTACCTGGACTATTATTTGAAAATGACCAACTTAAAACTAAAAAAATTGCTATTTGGTTGCATGGTATGGGTGATAATGGCGTCTTCTATAGACCAAAGCTAATTAATCAATTAGCCAATCAATTAAACTTAAATCAAATTAGTTTTTTGGCTTTTAATAACCGTGGCGCTCATAATCAAAAATATTTAAAATTTCAGGACAATCAACAGACACATTTCAGAGGAGGTTGGACCAATGAACTGATTATAGACTGCCTAAAAGATATTGACGGAGCAATTAATTTTGCCCAACAACAAGGATATCAAACAATTTATTTAATTGGTCATTCAACTGGAGCTAACAAAGCAGTTCTATATCATTATAAAAAACAAACCAAAGATCCCATAAGAGCTTATATCTTATTGGGAGCTAGCGATGATGTAGGTTGTAATTATCTTAATCTACAAGACAAGTTTTTTACTGATCTTAAACTAGCCAAGCAAGCTATTGATCTAGATAAACCATTTAAAAAAATGCCGAAATATTCTGGATGCTATCCAATGTCAGCTCAATCTTGTTTTGATATGTTAAATCCTGATGGCAACTATAATATTTTTCCTTATTATGAAGCTAGTTTTAAAAGATTAGGGCACAAAAAAATATTTCAAGAATTAAACAATCTCGACCGAAATTTTCTAATGATTTTTGGACAATTAGATGAATTTAGCATACCTTTCAATGGACCGGAAAATATTTTTCAATTAATTACAAAAAATCTTGCATCAACTACTAAGAAATTCTTAAATTATGAAATTATTAATCAAGCCGACCACAGTTTTAATGGACATGAGATTGAACTATCGAAAAGGATTACAACATGGATAAAGAAAAACTAAAAACCAAATATGCGGCTTTTGATCTTGATGGTACCTTAATCAGATGGCAGCTATACCACGCCATTATTGACGAATTAATTAATCTCAACCTATTAACTAGTCAGCAGATTCAAACTATCAATAAATATAAACAAGACTGGAAGAATCGACGAACAAAAGAAAGTTTTGAAAGATATGAAAAACACTTAATCAATGAAACCGTACGTATTATTTATAAAATTAACTCCGATAATTTTAATCAAATATGTCAAAATGTTTTTAATATTTATAAAGATCAAGTACATAGTTATACCTTAAATTTAATTAAAAATTTACAGGCTAAAAATTATGCTATTTTTTTTATATCTGGTTCACCAAACAATATTGTCAAACTAATAGCTCAATATTATAAAATTGATGACTTTGCTGGCAGTAATCTAAATGACAATGATGAAAAATCTCAAATTATTGTTATGACTGGTCAACAAAAACTAAAAACCTTAAAACAGTTAATTACAAAACATAGTCTAAACAATAAAGATAGTTACGCCGTTGGTGACACCCTAGGAGATCAATATATTCTTGATTATGTTGAAAATCCAATTGCTTTTAACCCTAATCACGCACTTTTTAATCTAGCCCAATCTAAACATTGGAAAATTGTAGTTGAAAGAAAAAACGTTAATTATCAATTAAACTATCAAGATCATCGATATGTATTGGCAAAAACAAAACATTAATCAACCGTTGTTTCCTGATTTATTTTGGGATCAACCAATTAGTCAAATTGGTGCCAATAATTTTTGTTTAATTGGTGGTAGTAGTACTGATTTTAAACAGATATCACTAGCGTATAATTTATTGCAACAAAAAAAGTATCATCAACTATATGTAATTTTACCGAATAGTTTAAGAAAAATTTTTCAAGAACAGCAATCAAATCTCATTTTTGCACCATCTAATCAAAGCGGGGCATTTAACTTAGAAACATTTAGTTTGGTTGAAGATCTTAGTCTTGATAGCGATATTCTATCAATGATTGGTGGCTTTACAACCAATAGTGAAACTATCATTTTAATTGAAAAAATTATCAATAATATCAATAAAATAAAAGTTATTAGCCATGATGCTATTATTGATACCTTTCAACCAAATCAAACAATCGCAATTGTTCAATTTAAAAATTTACAAAAATTATTAAAAAATTTTCGTTACCATCAAGCTGTTACGTCCAATATAGAATTAACAAAAATGATTCAAATAATCAATGATTTTTGCCAACAATTCAAACTAGCTTTAATTACAGAATTTAATCAAAATTTAATAGCTTTTTATGACAATAAAGTCAGTTTAATGGAAGCAAAAAATAATATTGAAAACTGGGAAACTAATTTAAATATTCTTAGCAGTTATTACTTAGCCAATAATTATAATAAAATTTTTGAATCGATCACTTGTGCCATTTATGATTTTATCAATTTTGGTGCCGCGAGACGGACTTGAACCGTCACGAGATAAATCTCACAGGATTTTGAGTCCAGCGTGTCTACCAATTCCACCACCGCGGCTAACAAATTAGATTATAGCAGATTACTATAATATAATAAAAAGGTAATCTTCTAAGTTATAATGCAACCATCAAAACCTTCCAAAGACCTCAATAATTCAAAAGCTGTAGATTTTTTAAAACAAAGACTTAATAAAATCTATAGTGATAGTCCTAATGTTTTAGACGAAGAATTAATTCAAGAAATTCAACCCAATCAAAGTCCACATCAACGTTTCATCCAATCACTGATGAATTCTGGTAAAGATATCGTCGAAATTCAAACCGAATGGCACAATTATTACTTGCAATTACCTGATCAAGAAAAATTAATTGTTTGGCAAGAATTTTATGAAACAACTAATCAACGCATCGAAAAACAAAATGCTGATTATCAAAAAAATTTATCTGAACATAAATCTAACATAGTTAATCAAAGAAAAAACTTTTTAAACCGTTTAATTAAACAATCTGATCAATCTATACATTACCCGTCTAACTATTATAATAACCCAAAAAAACATTTTCATTTTAAAGCTCATTTAAAAGCTTTAATTTTTGGTTTAAGTATAGGTTTTTTAGCAATTTTTATTTTTTTATTTAGTTTTTTTAACCAAATCATCATTACACCTTTTATTCAGCCAAGTTCTGTTGCTTCAGCTACACCTCTAATTTTAACTGCCAATGATCAAGCCCCATCACCAACACCAGAAGTTATTATTCCCAAAATTAACGTTCAAATTCCAATCCACTACAACGTTAACACAACTAATGAATATATAATAGAAAATAATTTAGAGAGCGGCGTTGTTCATTTTCCAACCACTGTTTTACCTGGTCAAAATGGTAATGCAGTTTACTTTGGTCATTCAGCTAATAATATTTTAAACCCTGGTAAATACAAATTTGCGTTTGTTTTACTTCACACTCTAGTTGATGGAGACACATTTTATTTAACTTATAATGATAAAATCTACACCTATAAAGTTATCTCTCATTTTGATGTTTCACCAAACGATGTCGGTGTTCTAGGACCAGTACCAGGCCAAACAGCTACCGCTACTTTAATCACTTGTGATCCACCCGGCACATCGCTCTATAGATTAATAGTCATCGGTAAACAAATTTATCCCAGTCCAAGTAGTAATACCAACCCTAAAACTATTAACAATTTTCAAATACCGACTAAATTACCGAACAACGGCCCAAGTTTATTTTCACAAGTATTTAGCTCCTTAACTAATAAAATTATTGGCTTAGTAATTATAACCATCTTTATTATAGTCGGAATTAAATGGCTTTATTCGTTTAGAGACTAGGGGACAAAAGTGGCAGTTTGAGTTAAATAACCTAAGCCTTTTTTATTAACAATCGTGTAAATATATTGGTAATTAACATCAAAAAATGGTAAATATTGACTATCAGCTGGTTCTAAAATATGAAGGTTTTGATCATTAAAATCGAAAACTAAAAGATGATTATTGGTAATATAAACAATTCTATCACCATCCATCCAAGTAGCATGAGTCTGAGGAGCTTGTAATGAATAAGGCACAATATAATTATAAGCCAAACCACTCTGTTCATTATAAACTGCAAAGTGACTGCCATTTTCAACCATGATAAATTGAGCATTGTCAGAAAAACTTAAATAATTTGGATTATTAATTCTCAAAACTTGAATAGGAAAAGGCTTCTGAGTGGGGTCATTAATAATTTGATTAACTGGATCTTGATAAATATTAATGTCAGGCTTATTTTTTTGACCAACTACAACGTATTGAACATCATTATAATCTGTTAAATCAAGTAAATACGAAGAAGCTAGAGTTACTTTTTGAATATAATAATTTGTTGAACCAACCTCTTCTTCGACTAAGGCTGTACCGTTAGGCGCGTTAAGAGTTGTGACATATAAAGTTGTGTTAGTTGAATAAGTCTTATAAGCTAAAACTTGAGTTAAAACAGAATTAATCACCAGTGGACTATTTAAGCTGACTTGATCTAAAACTTTAGTGTTTGTATTATACAAATCATATAAATTATACTGATTATTAACTAAACTAATAGAATTAAAGTTATAGGTTTGAAACAATTGAGACAAATTAACACTCTTAGCCGGATTATTAATATTGACTAGAATGAATTCCGATGTTTGATTAAAACTATACTGTAATAAAACATTTTGATTGTCAGTAGACCATTGGACTAATTGCCAACTTTGATTACTAATAGTTGCAGGTGTTAAATTAGGGTATAAAATATTACTTGGAACAGAGATAATACGAGGTGCAGAAGCCGGTGAATTAAGATTAAAAATATCAAAGTTTGTAGGGGTATTAGTACTTTCAACCATCACATATTGACGGTTAGGTGATTGAGAAACAAATTGAGGTTGAGCCGAAAAAACATCAATACTATGGGTGATTAATTTTCTAGGAAATAAAAATGGATAATCATAAGTTTGAACAGTTCCACCAATCACCTGAATTTGACGACGCCAACTCATATAACCTTTAGCAGTAATCTTAATATTATAAAGGCCACTAGGCAGTAAAAAACTAGTATTAGTAGTCGAGGGTTCTAGTTTATTATTAACATAAATATTGGCTGGATTAGGCTGAGAGTCAAAAAAAACTAAACCATTTTGAATCACACCGTTTTTAGAGATTCTGTAACCTTCGGTAATATAAACCAAGATTAAGGTAGATAAAACCACCATAATTGCGATTAAAACATAGCCAGTTAATAATAAAATTTTTTGACGACGAGCTTTATCGGTATTTAAATAATCCATTGTTTATACGTTTTCACTAATTTTTGACATAATAATAATTATCTAACTACTTGCAACTAAAGACAAGAGGCGTTAAAATTAGCATAAGTGGATTAAAACAATGACAGAAAACAAAAAAAACTCTAAAAAAATTAATAATATTATTCCTCATCAAGCTGTTCATTCAATTACTTTAAGACGCGACAATTTAAAAAAACCATCGAATTTAATATCTGAAGTCATTAAACAACCTATTCGTATCAACAACAATCTACCAAATCGCCTTGAAAGAAGTCAAAAGTTTCCCAAATCAAGTCAAATTCAAAAATTTAATCTTAATTTTTCAACTTCCAAAAATCAAGAAAAATTCAATTTACCACCACAAAGTTACAATTTTAAAAATATTGAAGCTAACCAACCAACAATTGAACCTAGTCAAGCTATTTTTGAATTAGCCTATGAAAAAGCTTTACAAAAGCAATTAAAATCAAACCAAATTAATCACCTTACTAAAAAATCAAAAAAATTTAACTATAAAATTCAAGTTGGTTTAATAGCTATTGTTATGTTGGTAGCTTTGCTAGGTTATCTTAATCTTCAACAAAACGAAAAAAACTTCTTATTAAAAGAAAATCAAAAAGTCGGTTTTAATACATCTTTACCTAGTTACATATTACCTGGTTATTCAAACATAAGTCAAAATTTTAAAAAAAATAATTTTACTGATTATTTTAAAAGTAACATCGATAATCAAAGTTATCAAATCAATGAATCTAAAATCACATCTTCAAATCCATATCAAGTTATTAAAAAATTTGTTCTTTATAATTATGGAACCTATCAAAAAATTAAAATCAACAAAACTATTGTTTATCTTAGTTCAACTAACAATGCGACTTGGCTTAATAAAAATATCTGGTACAAATTAAATAACCATGACAAAACTCTATCTATTCAACAAATAATATCTATTGTTGAATCTGTCTAAATTATTAAAAATATATATAATATAATGATGATTAGAACACGATTTGCGCCAAGTCCGACCGGTTATATGCATGTTGGTGGAGTTAGAACAGCACTTTTCGCTTATTTAATAGCCAAACAATCTAACGGTAAATTTATATTAAGAATTGAAGACACCGATCAAAATAGATTAGTTAAAGACTCTGTTGATCATATTATAAAAACACTTAACAGTCTTGGCATCACCTATGACGAAGGTCCAGATATTGATGGTCCTTATGGTCCGTATAGACAAAGTCAAAGGCTAGACATATATCATCGATGGGCAATAAAATTATTAGATCAAGGCCGAGCCTATGCCGATCTAACTACTCAAGAAGAATTAAATCAATTTAGAAATTTAGCCAAAGAAACCAAACGACCATTTTTATTTCGAAACTATCGACCAACCATTAAAAATCAATGGAAAGTTGGCCAGCCACTAAGATTTTTATCAAACCCTAAACCATATGTTTGGCATGATGAAGTAATGGGTGATTTATTAGCCGGACCAGAAGCTGTTGATGATTTTATTTTAATTAAATCCGATGGATACCCAACCTACAATTTTGCCCATATTGTTGATGATTATTTAATGAAATGTTCTCATGTTATTAGATCAAATGAATTCATCGCTTCAGTCCCAAAATTTTTAAATCTTTATGAAGCACTTAATATAGAAAAACCATTGTTAGTTACTTTGCCGCCAATCATGAACGATGATGGTAAGAAAAAATTATCTAAAAGAGACGGTGCCAAAGATGTTTTAGAATATATTAATGCCGGCTATTTAAAAGATGCTCTGTTGAATTTTTTAGTTACATTAGGCTGGAACGATGGTAGCACTCAAGAAATTTTTTCAATCCAAGAAATTACTGAAAAATTCGATATTCATCGTATTCAAAAAAGTGGCGCTAAATTCGATCAAAAAAGATTGGACTGGATGAACGCCCAATACATTAAAAAACTGTCCGATGATCAACTACTAGAACTAGTTAAGCCATTCTGGCCAAAATCAGCTAATAATTTTCCACCAGATTATTTATTAAAAGTAGCCAAAATTTTTCAAGATAGAATTAGATATGGTCAAGAAATTAACGAATTAAGTAATTATTTTTTTGAAGATCAATTAATTAATCTCGATTTAATTTTTCAAGATAAACAATTAAAAAATTTACCAAAAGATATGTTAATAAATCTATTACAGATCTCAGAACATGAATTAAAAGATACTCCATTTGATCAAAATTTAATGACTAAACTTAATCAATTGTTGGTCCAAACTAATCAAAAACCAAATATCTTATTTAGTTTAATTAGAATTGCTACTACACAATCTCCTCACAGTCCCGGACTAAGTGATACAATGCAAATTTTAGGTCAAGAAACTTGTCTCAGAAGAATTGCTGATACAATTAAAGAATTAAAAAAATAATAAACGTGGAAGAAATTAAATCAATTAAAAGAAGAAAAATTGTTTTCTTAGTCATCGTAATTTTTATTATTGAAAGCTTGTCTTTTTTAACTTATGGCTACTTAATAAATCATAATTTATTACACACTAACGAATTAATTTATTTACTTTTAATTATACTTCTAAATTTAATAATTCTAAGTTTTGTAATCAGTGGTGTGATCCAATCAACCTTAGAACCATTAAAATTTATTTGGCAGGCTATTGTTCATTTTAGTCCTCAAAATGATCTTGAAGCTCCTGATATTAACAAACTAAAAACTGGTAAGTCTTTCATGACTAATCTTAACCAGCAACTAATTACACTGATCGATAAACCAATTCAAAACAACCACACTAAAGACAAACTAAATTTTATTTTTAATAATTTGCCTCTACCGACATTAATAATTAACGATCAAAACAAAATTATTTTTTCTAATCAATTATTTGCTAAATATATCAATAAAAATTTATCAGATATTTTAAACCAATCACTAAATGACTTAACTAATATGATTTTTAGTGATCAAGAAAATTTAGAAAACTGGCTAGACAAAGTTAGACAAAAAAGAATTGCTGATTTCAAAATATTTTCAAGAGTTAAAATGAACATTCAAAATAATTTACCCGAAAAACAGTTTGATTTAGCAGTCTATTTTAATAACCAAAATAATTATCAAATTGAATCGATTTTAATGATTATTGATCGCACAAGGGAATACCAACAAGACGATCAAGCCGTCAGTTATGTCGCTCTTAGTATTCACGAGCTAAGAACACCTTTAACATTATTAAGAGGTTACATTGAGGTCATGAAAGAAGAATTAGTTTCGTACGATAACTTAGAATTAAAAGATTTTCTAGTTAAAATGGACGCTACCGCTCAACAATTAACAGCTTTCGTTAATAATGTTTTAAATGTTTCACGAATTGATAATGATCAATTAAAACTAAGTATTCATCCCGAAGATTGGAGCTTAACCTTAACAGAAGCAATTAAATCACTCCAAATTAGAGCTCTAGTCAGAGGTATCATTATTAATCTTAAAATTGATCCAAATTTACCCTTAGTTGCTATTGATAAAATTTCCACAATCGAAGTTCTATCTAACTTAATCGATAATGCTATTAAATATTCCAACCATTCGAAAATTATTAATGTCAGAAGCTTTTTAAATCAAGCCGGCTCAATTGAAACAATTGTTGAAGATTTTGGTGTTGGAATTAACGCTAATATCTTAGAACATATTTTTACAAAATACTACCGAGATCATCACAATCGCTCACAAATTGGCGGAACTGGACTGGGCTTATACTTATGTCAATCAATTGTCCAAGCTCAATCGGGTTCAATTTGGGTTAACAGCAGAATCAATCAAGGAACTGATTTTCATTTTACAGTTTTAACAATTAATCAATTTAAGGCCAAAAATCCAGACTTCAATTCTAATCAAGAGTTTACTTCAACCGCTCATGGTTGGATCAAAAATCATTCACTGTACCGAAGTTAATTTAATAAATTATAAGGATTTATGATAAAGTAAGTTTATGACTAATAATCAAAATAAAAAAATTCTACTGGTCGAAGATGAGTTCTTTATCACTGAACTTTACCTAAGGGCGCTAAGAAAAAAAGGCTTTCAGATCGACAATGTGGCCAATGGTTTAGAGGCAAATAAATTAGCTAAAACAGATCAGTATGACATTATTATTCTTGATTTAATGATACCAGGAATGAATGGAATTGATATATTAAACGATTTAAAAAATAATTATAACTTAAAAGCTAAAATTATTATCGCTACTAATCTAGAAGAAAGAAAAGAAGTTAAAGAATCAATCGAAAAAAAGGCTGACGGATATATCATTAAAGCTAATTTAACACCAGCTGAACTAGCTGAATTTATTGAAAATATTAAATAAATGTACGCTAGTTCTATTATCAACCAAATTAATTTGGTCTCTGATCAAATCAATAAAAGTAAAATAAAAATTATACTTAATAATTTAGAAAATAATATTAGTCAACAATTAGATGGTAGCGTGGTAGAAATGGGTTGTTATGTTGGCACTACTAGTCTTTTTATTCAAAAATTATTAATTCACTACGATCAAATCTCAAATTTTTTTGTATATGATTCATTCCAAGGATTACCAGATAAAGCACCTGAAGACCTTTCGGTAGTTGGTGATCAGTTTCAAAAATTTCAATTAAGCTGTTCTAAAAGTGACCTAATCACTAATTTTAAAAAAAATAATCTACCATTACCACGCATTACCAAAGCTTGGTTTAACCAATTAACTAATCAAGAATTACCTAAAAAAATTTATTTTGCTTTTTTAGATAGTGATTTTTATTTTTCAATCTTAGACTCATTAAAATTAATTTGGCCAGTTTTTAATCAAAAAGGAACCATTATAATCGATGATTATAATCGAGAGGCCTTACCTGGTGTTAGTAAGGCCGTAAATGTATTTTTTCAACATAAAAAAGTTAAGGTTAAACAAGTAGAAAATTTAGCAATTATTACAAACAATTAAAATGGTGAATTTTTAACTTTAATCAAATATCCGACTAAACTAAAAACTACATGTAACATAAAAAAACTAATAACTAACAAAATATAACGCTTTAGATCTAAACTAACTATCCAAAAAGTAGTTAAAATAGCCCCAAATATATAATCGGTTTGATCGAAAAAAAATAAACTCTTACCGGATTCAATACCAATTTGACGTTTAAAAAAACTCTCAACAGCATCGCCCATTAAGGCTCCAACACCAAACAAAAAACCAAGCAATAAAACCGGCAAAGTACGATAATTAATATCTTTTGGTGTAATGCTTTGAATAAAATGACTGTGGTCAAAAATATAAACTTCTAACCACAAAACCAATATAGCAACAATAATACCTCCAATTAATCCACGCCAAGTTTTATGACTGCCAAAAATAGGCTTGCCTCGCAATTGATAATTAAAATCAATTGGAAAATTTAAATCTTTTAAAAAAGCAACTTTACTTAAAATTGGTGGCACCATATTAGCCAACCCAACTGGAGCAAAAAAGTATAAAACAAATAATAAATCTTTAATCATTTTCTTAAACGATTAATAGTTGGGTACAATCTGGCTATCAAACCAGCTGATCGATAATGATAGTTCGCTGTTTCTAAGGCTGTAATCAAATTATTCTGATCAATCACTCTATCCTCAATAATTGAATAAGTCCGACCAAAACCAATTCTTCCATGACTGTCACTACTAGCTGCTCCAACCAACCCAAACTCTTCAATCATGTCAATTATTTTCCGATGATGATTATTTAATAAACTTCTACCATTATAACATTCTATAATATCAATCGAAGAGATAAATTTTTGAACTGTTTGAAAATTTAATCCATGACGCTGAGACTCAAGAGGGTGGGGTAAATAAACCAAGCCCGACTGCTTTTTAATTAAAAATATAGTTTCTTGAAGGCTTAAATTAGCCGGAATAATCTTAGTCAAAAATAAACCAATAATTTCACCTTCTTGAGTTAAAATTTCTTCACCAACAATAATTTGCTGACCTAGTTTATTTTGAATTATTTGAGCTTGTTCAATTGTGTTGTGATCAGTGACAGCAATATAATTTAATAAATTATTGTTTAACATAAAATCATAATCATTGAGACTCAAAGAACCATCTGGTGATGCCGTAGAATGAGTGTGCAAATCAATTTTTAAATTATTCACTAGACAAATATTTCATAATTTTAAAAAAACGAAGCAGGTAAGTATAAGTCCCCAAAACAATAATCACTACTAAAACAGGAATAACTAAATTGAAAAATAAAGCTACAATTACAATAACAGTTCGAAATTCATAACTCATTAAACCACCACCAAAAATACGATTTAATTGTTGATGACTGATGTTTTTATCTTGATTAGCTAAAATCGCTTCACCTTTAGCTTTAACATAACTAATTAAAATTGAAGTGCCTAAAGCTAGAACAACCACTAAAGCATCAATCGGTTGATGATATCTAGATACAATTTGAAAAGCTAAAGCAGCAAATAAAATTACTTCTTTCAAACGGTCAGTACTAGCATCTAACAACATACCTTTTGGCGAATCAGTTTTTTGTAAGCGAGCTAATTCACCATCTAGGGTATCAAACAATCCAAAAATTATTAAGAAAATAGCCGCTAAAATGTTTTGGTTAACAATAATTAAATAGCCAACTAATAAAAAACCAACTAAACCAAAATATGTCACAAAATTTGGTGTAATTCGTCCAGCCGAAAAACCATCAATTAACCTGGCAAATTTAGCTATTAAACTTCTAACTTTGATTTTAATTTTATTCATAATCACAATAGATTATAATAATTTTATCATTAAATAGAAAAAACTAGCTTTTTGTAAAATAGTCAACGCTTTATAGTCATATAAATTTAAATTTAAATTTCTTATGTTTTAAAATATTATTGCATTTATATAAATATTGTGTGATACTCCTGTCAATTAAAGGAGTATTAAGATGAAAAACTTAAACAAACTTAAAATAAAGCTCTTCTTTAGCGTTCTTTTTCTCGAGATTATTATCCCCAATCAAGCTCTAGCGGCCTCGCCAGTTGGCCTGGGGTCCGTGGATAATTTTTTAAAAACAATTATCCAAGCAATAGCAGGTTTAGCCGGTCTTGTAGCGACCGGCTTTTTTGTTATAGGGGGTTTTATTTATATCACTAGCACCGGCAATCCAATAAAACTAGAAAAAGCTAAAAAAACATTACTGTTTTCTAGTCTAGGTTTAGCAATTACGATAGCGGCTTTCGTTTTATCTAATATTGTTACTCAATTAGCCACCAATGCCTTTGGGGGGTAGGGATGAATAATTTTTTTGAAATATTTAATTTAGTCAATCTAAATCAAAATTTAATTAATCAAATTCAACCAATTATCTTAGGTTTAAGTGTTTTAGCCGGCCTCTTGACAACTTTCTTCCTGGTTCAAGCTGGTTTTGAATATATGACCAGTACTGGCAATCCAGAAAAACTTCTTCATGCTAAAATTATTATCAAAAAATCAATTATTGGACTTATTATCGTCATCGCCTCAGCTTTTTTAGTTCATTTTTTATGGCAGAATTATAATCTTTCTAGTCACGTCGCTACGGCTAGCGTACCAGCAATTAGAAGTCTTAAAGTTCAACCAACAAAAAACGGAATTGTTACTATTATAATCGACAGTATTATTGGTCTATTAAAAAATATAGTATTTTCTATTGCTCAACCATTTATTCAAGCGCTCATATACTTTACTCATTCAACACCATTAATGGCTAGCAATCAAAGTGTTTTAAAAATTTGGTTAGTCATAGTTGGGATTGCTGACAGTTTAATGATATTAATGATTACACTTTTAGGTTTACACATTATTACTAGTTCAAGTCTAGGACTTGAAGACATCTCTTTAAAGAATATGGCGCCAGTCATAATTTTTACTTTTATCTTAATGAACTCTTCAATTTTTATCATAGATTTAATAATCAACTTATCAAACTACATGGTTCAAGCTCTCTACAATAGTTTTCCCAAATTAACTGTTTGGAATATTCTAAATCAAGTAGCCAAATCTAGTAATGGATTAAGTTTAGTCAGTATGTTAATTTTACTAATTTTTGTTATCTTATGTGTCATCTTATTAGTTTATTATGTCATGCGTCTAGTAGTTCTTTACTTGGGAGCCATTCTTTCACCTTTAATTTTTCTATTAAGTTTATTACCCAGTTTTAGGGATTTCGTTACGATCAGTATTAAAACTTACTTTTCAACAGTCTTTGTTTTATTTGTTCATGTTATTATTTTACTTTTAGCTTCGATTATTTTAAGTAGCTTAATTGATAACAATACAAAAAATTTCAACCCATTAATGCCATCAATTGTTGGAATAGCCACACTGATCACACTTCTAAAAACTCAAAAAATGTTAATGGAGCTTGATTT
>JAKBVU010000034.1 GCA_021841155.1 bacterium | reverse complement strand
TCGGTCGCTTCACTCAAAAAAATTCAAACCAATCAAAAAGAAATTAAAGTTTTTCAAGAAAATAATTTAAAACAAACCTACAGTCAAGCTGAGCCGACTCATGTCAAATTATTAAATTTTACTCCTGTTAATGAATTGGATCTTGTCTCAGATATTATTTATGAACTTAACGACTTAAATAAAGCTCAAATTCTAAAAATAACCGATGAGTGGAACTATGATCAAAAAACATACTTAATGAAAAATATTGAAAGCAATAATTTAACTTACGACTGGTTAAAAAAATACGCTAATTATCAGATAGAAATTATTGATTCGATTGAAACTTTTATGAAAGTAAAAGAAATGTGGTCTTATTTAGATCTTAAACATCAACCTTTTAGCCCTAGACTAGGTTTCAATACACCAGACCTGATTGCTGAAAATGAAGAATTTTTATCAATTTATGAGGAAAATTTTCAACTTAGTTTAGAATTATATAGCTTTTTAACTTCTAAAAAACTGTATGATATCGCTGATTATAGTTTGTTGCTAGGTCATAAAATAAGATTTAAACTTTATCTTAATTTACAGCAAATTATATCGATAAAAAAAACAATCGCTCAGTTAAATGATAATAATTTAACTAAACTTTTTGATCAAATCTTAAATCAAATTACGCAAGTTCACCCTATTATTATTAATAGACTAATTCAGTAATCTATTAATAATAAAATTGACATAAAGCTCATTTATGTCTAAAATATAACTAGTTACCGAAGAAAGCGACTGTGTCAATAACACTTAATTTGTCGCCGAGGCTTTTCTTTACTAAGATAGGTGACTTAAGTAATTTGGTCGATTTACTTATAAAATAAGGAATAATTATGGCATTAACTAAAGAACAAAAAAAACAAATTATTGATGAAACTACTGAGCTATTATCGACTTCTAAACTAAGCGTTGTGGTCAATTATGAAGGTACATCGGTTAAAGACCTAGGTACTATTAGAAAAATAGCTAAAAACAATGGCTCAATAGTCAAAGTCATTAAAAATCGATTATTCATTCAATCAATGAATCAAGTTAAAGACTTAAAAGAATCAGATAAGCAATCGCTTAATAAAATGCTTTTATACGTCTTTAACTCAGAAGATGAGGTTTCACCCGCAAAAACCATTTTTGAAGCTGCTAAAACAATTAAGTCTATTGAATTTGTTGGTAGCTTTCAAAAAGATGGTAAATTTTTAAACGCTCAAGAAACCGAAATGGTTGCCCAACTACCAACCAAACAACAACTCAGAGGTCAACTTGTGGGTACAATCGCTGCACCTCTAAGTGGTTTTGTAGCAGTAATAAACAATAATTTAGCTAGTTTAATTAACGTATTAAAAGCTAAACAAGAAATAACTAAATAAGGAGAAATATTATGGCTGAAGATAAAAATTTAATTGAAGTACCAAAAGAATTCGAAAAGATAGTTGCAGAATTAGATAAAATGACTTCTCTTGAGATTTCAAAATTCGTTCATTTTCTAGAAGAATATTGGGGCGTCTCTGCTGCTGCACCAGCCGTAGTCCAAGCCGGTCCAGTTAATGCCGATCAAGCTGGTGGTGAGAAAGAAGAAAAATCAGAGTTTGATGTTCTTCTAAAAGATGCTGGTAGTCAAAAGGTTGCTGTCATTAAAGCCGTTAAAGATTTAACCGGTTTAGGTTTAGGTGAATCTAAAGCTATCGTTGATGGTGCACCAAAGAACGTTTTAGAAAAAGCTAAAAAAGAAGATGCCGATAAAGCTAAAAAAACTCTAGAAGATGCCGGTGCAACTGTCGAATTAGTTTAATTTTATCCACAGAAAAAATTAACATTATTGATTGATTTTGACTTAATCATGAAATAATGTTAATTTAATTACAAAAGGAGTTACATAAAATCAAAAATAAAACATGTCTGAAATTCCCGAAAAACAATTAAAAAGAATCTTGAATCTAATCTCTGAAGCTGAAACTAACTTGGCGGCTGCTCATGAATTAATTTTTAGTGTTGTAGGTCGAGATGAAAGTATTTCGAATGATGTTAAAAACGATTTAAAGGGTAAAATTATCGAAGGTGTTTTTGATGGGCAAAATATGGTAGGCTCTGACTCAAAAATTTATCCCGTTCCGGCTAATTATGCTTCTAAATCAAAACTTGTTCAAGGAGATATATTAAAGTTAACTATCGCTGATGATGGTTCATTTTTATATAAACAAATTGGTCCAATCGCTCGTAAACAATTGGTCGGTCAATTAAATCTTGAAAATGGTAAATATTTTGTTGATGTTGATGGTAAACAACTACGTGTTTTACTGGCTAGTGTAACTTATTTCAAGGCTAAACCAGGTGATCAGGTCAGCATTAATGTGCCTGAAGACGATTCTAAATGTGAGTGGGCTGCTTTAGAAGCAGCTCTTTAGAAAAGTTTATAGTTAAATCTTTCTAGCTATCGTACTAGATTTATTCTATAATCTATAGATATGGGAAAAGCTCTTTATCGAACATATCGATCATTAAATTTTGATGATTTAGTTGGTCAGGATGAGATTATTGAAACCTTAAAAAACGAAATTAAAACCAATCGTTTGTCTCATGCTTATATTTTCGCTGGTCCACGAGGAGTTGGTAAAACATCTATCGCTAGAATTTTCGCTCATCAAATTAATAAAATTAAATATGAGAATGAAGACAACGTCATTGATATTATTGAGATTGATGGAGCTAGTAATCGTGGTATTGATGAAATTAGATTTTTAAGAGAAAAAGCTCATTTCGCACCCTCACACTGTCCTTATAAAGTCTATATTATTGATGAAGTTCATATGCTGACAACACCAGCTTTTAACGCTCTATTAAAAATTTTAGAAGAACCTCCTGAACATGTTATTTTTATTTTAGCTACAACTGACTATGAGAAAATTCCAATTACCATCACATCTAGAACACAAAAATTTTTCTTTAAATTAATTCCTAAAGATTTAATAATCCAACGATTGAAAAAAATTAGTCTTGATCAAAAAATTACTTGTGATGATCAAGCCCTTGAAGCTATAGCTACTATGGGTGATGGTAGCTTAAGAGACAGTATTTCATTGTTTGATCAAGTAATCTCTAACGGACAATCTAAAATTGATCTTAACACCGTTAATAAACTACTAGGTATACCACTTGATTCTCAAATTAACAAATTATTAGATAACATTTTTAGCCGTTCAATTAATACTTTAATTGAAGATTTAAACAAGATTTTTGAAGATGGTAAGAGCATTGATAGTATTTCAAAAGCAGTTCACGATAATTTACTGCAACGAATTATTAATCATCAATTAAATCAAAATCTCGAGAAAACCATAGATCTTTTAAAGAATTTATTAATTATTAATAATTATTCTGATCCACAAAAATATTTACAACTGTGTCTAATCGAGTATCAAGATTCTATTAATCAAAAAGAT
>JAKBVU010000033.1 GCA_021841155.1 bacterium | reverse complement strand
ACTTCAGTACCAAAAGGATTCTCACCACTTTCAATCGAAGCTATTATAGCAGCTGAAGATTGTTTAACTTCTTCACAAAGATTATCAAATTCATTTTGAGTAATTTCTTTATAATTAGGAAAATTAGTTTCAAGCCATTTAAAAGCACTGGCTTGATCTTGATTATCAGCGTATATTTGAAATTCATTAAACTGTTCTTCAGTCATTTGATTTGTTAACCGAAGACCCAGCCTCATCTGTAGGGTTTCCAACATATGATTTAATAGATCCTTTTGATCTTTTTCACTTAAATTACCTAAGCCTAGTGAAGCTAATAATTCTTGGTCTAATTTAATCATATTTATTTCAGATTATAGCATACTGATTAATAATTATAAACTTCTTTCAACAACATCTTGATCATAAAATTCAACTCTATCGTCAACTAAAATTTCAACTTTCTGATTAGAAATATCAATCGATAAACCACAAAGTTCTCCTTCTAAGACTTCCTTAACGTTAATTTGACCACGTTTTAAATTATTTAACTTTGACTCTAAAATTAAATCCTTACCTCGTCGAACTCTAAGCAAAGAATTGAGATTAATTTTTCCGCTCAAAACCACACCTCCGCAGATAATCTCATTTTTTGTGGTTGAAAAAATAGCTTTAATTTGTAATTCACCAACACTTTTTTCAATAATTTCTGGATTGAGTAAACTAGACAATCTTATTTTAACATCATCAATCAGTTCATAAATAATTTTATAATTTTTGATCTCAATGTGATCTCTCTGAGCTTGATGTAAAATATTATTACCAATATTAATATTGAAACCATAGATAATTGAACCAGTTGTTTTAGCTAAATATAAATCATTTTCGTTAACCGATCCGATGCTTGATCCTACAATACTTAAAGCTACTTCATCTGTTTCAAGTGACTTTAAACTATCAATAACTGATGTTAAAGAACCTTTGACATCGGCTTTAATGAGAATATTAATTTTTTTTAAGCTATTATTTTGATCAATACGTCTAATTAATTCAGTACTGTTGATAGATTGACTAATAATGTCTTTTGATACAGCTTCATTAATTATTTTCTTGGCTTCTTTTTCGTTTTTAACTAACATAAATTCATCACCAAAATCAGGTAAAATCTTTAAACCAACAATTTTAACTGGTGTAGATGGATAAGCTTCTTTAATACTTTGACCATCCATGTTCTCTAAATTTCTAATTTTACCATAACTTTGTCCAGCTATAATAAAATCATTAATTTTTAAAATACCTTGATAAACCAAACCATAAACAACTGGTCCTCGACCAGTTTCTAAATGAGCTTCAATAATTAAACCACTGGCTAAACTTTTAATATCGGCCTTTAATTCCTCTAATTCTGCAACTAGTAAAATCATATCCAATAATTTATCAATGCCTTGACCTGTTTTAGCCGATATTTCTACTAAGACTGTCTCACCACCCCATTCTTCGATTAAAATATCTTGATCAGCTAATTGTTGTTTAATTTTAACAACGTCTGCTCCCTCTTTATCGATCTTGTTAATAGCAATAATAATTTTCGATTGAGCTTGTTTAGCAAATTTTAGAGCTTCGATAGTTTGCGGCTTAATACCATCATCGGCAGCAATAACAATAATAACAATATCAGTTAAACGAGCTCCGTGTTGGCGAATTGCACTAAAAGCCTCATGGCCAGGTGTATCTAAAAAAGTAATTAATTTATCTTTATGTTTAACTTGATAAGCTGAAATATGCTGAGTTATACCACCAGCTTCTTTTTTTACAACATTGGTTGACCTTATATTGTCCAGTAAAGAAGTTTTTCCATGATCAACATGACCCATCACCGCCACAATCGGTGGTCTTTCAATTCCATCATTATTAATTGCAGATTTTTTTAAACCAACGACCGATTGGCTCTCTTCGTTAATTTTTTGATTAAGTTTTATGTCAAGGCCCAATTCATTAATTAAAATTTGAGCTGTATCAATATCAATTTTCTCATTAACTGTCGCCATAATACCGTTTTTCATTAATTCAGTAATTAATTGACTAACTGGTCGATGGACTATATCGGCTAAACCACCTACGGTTATCATTGAACTAGTAGTAATAACTGTTTCAGACATAAATAATAAATTAAAAAACTACTTTTTAGCTTTAATAGAAGTTTTTTTCTTAACCGCCTCTTTAGTGTCTTTTAAAGAAAGAGCAATTTTTCGATTTTCTAAATCAACTTCTAAAACCTTAAATTGCTTCTTTTCGTTAACTTGAAATAATTTTTCTGGATCAAAATCTTCTTCATCGCTCATTTCCGACACATGAACTAAAGCTTCAACGCTGTCTGAGATTTGAACAAAAGCACCAAAAGGTGTAATACGAGTCACTTTTCCTTCGACAGTATCACCTTTTTTAAATTTTTTAACCTCTAACAACCATGGATCCTCAGTCATTTGCTTTAAACTCAAACTTAATCGATCTTTATCAATCGCAATAATTTTAGCTTTAACTTGATCACCAGTTTTTAAATAATTCTTAGGATTATCTACTCGCTCCCATGAAATTTCAGAAATATGAATTAAACCTTCAATACCATCAATATTAACAAAAGCACCAAAATCAATCACACCAGTTATGTGACCTTCGACTATATCGCCAATTTTCAGCTCTTCAAAACGACTTTGCATGTCACCCTTCAAAGCTTCTTTTTCAGAAAAAATTAATTTACTGTCTCGGCGATTAATATCTAAAATTGTGGCTCTAATTGGTTGATTAATCAAACTACTTAACTTATGTAAAATCTCATCTTTATCAGAGCTACTAACCCGAGGGTAATGCCCAGCAGCTAATTGTGAAACAGGTAAAAAACCACGAATTCCTTCTAATTCAACCAATAATCCACCCCTATTAGCGTCAAAAGGTGTAATCGAGACTACCTCTTTTTGGTCATAAACTCTTTGTAATTCATCCCAACCTCGATCTTTAACGGCTCGCTTCATGCTTAATAGAGCATGTCCTTCTTCTAATTCAGGATCAATAACACTGACAGTAATAATTTGGTCAACAGCTAAATCACCGACATGATTAATCTCTCGTCTCATGACTACTCCGACACCCCTGGCACCTAAATCAATCCAAATCTCATTTTTTTTAATAGATATTACTCTACCTTCTAAAACATCCCCAGCATTCAAGATATCTTCCTTGAAATCTTTTAGTAAATCATCCATTGTGACAGACTTATTAACCATTTATCGACTGCTCCTTTTTTCTTCAAACCATTATTTAAATTGACTTTTTAACCTTAAATAGCCTTATGTTGATAATTTTTAAGAATGATTTATTAGGTTAAATATTATTATAGTTTCATGACATTATAACCAATTAAGCTCATCTAGTAAAGATCAATCAGTTTAATTGTTTTAATTCATAAAATAAAACTAAATTGTCTCAAATTCTATATAGATATAAACTTATAGTTATGAACTTAAT
>JAKBVU010000032.1 GCA_021841155.1 bacterium | reverse complement strand
ATAGGACAGCGCGACTAGCTACCGGAACAAAAGGACGATTTGGTGTCGGTCAAAGAGGAGACGCTGCTATGGCAATAAGGTCATCAGCATTTGCTAGAGAAATGCAAGAAAAAGATCCAGAATTTCAACAACTAGGTTTAGATGATAACGCCAATGGTTTAAATGCTTTAAGTGGTGGAACTGAAGCTGGAGCTAGAGAGGCTGCCAAAAAACTTGGCTTAACGGATCCTGAAACAGAAGCAGCTATTAATACTATCAAATCAACCGGTGGTTTCAGCAATATAAGAACCCAAGCCTCTATTGGTATGTTTGCTAAACAAAAAGCTAGGTTAAAAGGCTTTCAAGATTATGATTCAACCCACGGAGAAGGAGCTGCTTATGATCTAGTTCAAGCTTCAGCGAATGCAGTTTCAGGAAACAATGCAGGACGTACTACCGCCATAATGAATGATTTTAGTTTTAACGCCAGACAAAGTGGAATTGCAGCAGTTTCAGCTCCGAATTATCAAGAAAGCTATCAAAAATTGGATCCTGTTCAAATTAGTTCACTTCAACCAAAATCAGTTCAAAGATATTTGAACAGTTTTAACCAAACTCTTAACGACCCAAGTAGTAGCCCTGATGTAAAAATTCAAGCTGCTCGCAATATAAAAGAAATAACTAACCTGCACAGCGGGACAAGTGAAAGCGCTGGCTTTGTTACTCAATTTAAAAACTCAAAAGGTACAGCCAAAACATTACTTGGGCCTACTGGTAATCCGACAACAATATACGATATTGATGATTACTTAATTGATTCTGTTAAACAAGGTCAACAAAACCTAGCCACTCAAGCCTTCGATAAAGATCGTCTGAACAACGGCTTAAGAAGCATGATGCCTGGACAACATTAAAGATTAAAATCTGGTAAAATTAGATCATGGCGTCGTATAAAGTAATTCAAGATATCGAAGCAGAAGATCATATTTTAGGTCCTTTTTCTTTTCGTCAGTTCGCTTATTTATTAATAGCTATAACTTTTGCTTATTTTTCTTTTTTAAGCCTAACCAAAGGAGCTTCTTTTTTATTGATTTTATTTCTACCACCAGTTTTATTTTTTGGTTTTATGGCTCTGCCTTTAAATAAAAATCAACCTACCGAGGTTTGGACTTTAGCAGTTTTAAGATTTTTATTTAAACCAAGAAAAAGGATCTGGGATCAATCGGGTTTAAAGGAATTAGTAGTTATTACTGCTCCAAAAAAAATTGAACAACAATTAACTAAAAATTTTGATCACCAAGAAATAAAAAGTAGGCTAAAGTTTTTATCTCAGACCATGGACACAAGAGGATGGTCTTTGGCAAACTATAATCCATTACAGAATAATGGTGCTTCAGACGACAGATTGATTAACGATATAGGTCATACTTTTAAAGATCAGAACATTGACGTTTATGCAAATCAACTGGATATTCTTGATGATCAAAATAATCCAATTGCCGATCAAATATCTAATATCATTAATCAAAAAGAGAGAACAAACAAAGAAAGATTAATGAAAATTATTTCAAGCGGTGAAGAACCTCAAGTGCCACTCGAAACAAATCTTGAAAAAAATAAAGAGGCAGAGTTAAGTTCTGCAATTAAAAGTCAATTACAGCAAAAAAAATCATCAATTTCTCATCTTCATGAAGTTCAAGACGTTTTATCTCCAAGTAATCACGATCAAACAGCTGCACCTCCAGCTGATGATCAAATAACCTCAAAAGAAGAATCTAAACCATCGGTAATGACACCTCAACCAAACCCTGTTATAATGAATTTATCTCAAAGAGATGGGCTAAATTTAGAAACAATATCTAAAGAAGCTAAAAAATTAATTGATCAACAAGATGATGAAGTTGTAATTTCGTTACACTAAGGTGGGCCATGAATCCTCAAGAACAAATTAATCAATACACTCCAACTATTTCTCCTAATAATTCAGTCCAAAACTATAATATTGCAGCCCCAGCACCTCCAAACAACCAAGTAGTCAATCAATCAAACCCTAATAGCACTCAAAATAGTCTTGAAATTGCCGAAATTAGAGACGGTATCGTTATTATGAACGACGGCTCTTTCCGATCAGTCATTATGGTCAAAAGTATTAATTTTGATTTAATGAGCCAGGAAGAACAAGAAGCAGTTGAGTTTGCCTATCAAGGGTTTTTAAATTCTTTGTATTTTCCAATTCAAATTTTTATTCATTCACAAAAAATCGATCTCAAACCCTATATTGATAAACTTGATAAAATAAGACTAGAGCACGACAATATGTTACTAGCCAATTTAATGGGTAGTTATTTAGATTACGTAGAAGGTATAAGCAATCAGATTAATTTAATGGATAAATTATTTTATATTGTTGTACCGTATTTTCCGTTAGAAAACATCTCCGTTCAAAAAGCTTTCTCTCAAAGTGTTAATTTGTTTAGCGGTTTAATAAAATTATTCTCAAAAAACCCAGATAAAAAAATTACCATCAATGATCAAGAATTACAAAAAGCTAAAACTGAATTAAAAAATCGAGTTCAAGCAGTAGTTGGTGGATTAATGCAGTGTAACATTCAATCAATACCTCTGGATACTCAAGAATTAATTGAACTTTATTATGATATTTATAATCCTGACACCTCTACTAGACAACAATTAATCAGTTTTGATAATCTAACTACTGACATAGTTTCAAAAGGTAGTGGCAATACAGTTCAGCCTCATTTACAAAGAGAATTAGAGAATTAAAGGTTTAAAATGTTTAAAAAAAAGACCAGTCCAGTACTTTTAGCCCAACAACAACAAAGTCGTGAACAACATGAAGTTGTAGCGGCTTTTCAAAAAGGCGTAACCGCTCTAAGAGATTTTATTGCTCCTAGTTCAATTGAATTTAATAGTAGTTACTTTCAATTAGGGACTAGATTTGCCCGAACATACTATGTTTATGGTTACCCTCGACAAATTTTTACTGGGTGGCTAAGTGGCATGATTAACCTTGACGAAATAATGGATATGTCAATTTATGTTTATCCAGTTGATAGTCAATTAGTTATGAATAATCTGAGAAAAAAAGTAACTCAGCTCGAAGCTGGTATCCAAATTGATAATGAAAAAGGCAGAGTTCGAGATCCAGCTAAACAAGCCGCTATTCTAGATGCTGAAGAGATGCGAGATAAATTGCAAGTTGGTGAAGAAAAATTTTTTAGATTTGGTTTTTATTTTACAATCTATGGGTTTTCAAAAGAAGAACTTGATTTTGTTGGTAAAAAAGTTGAGACCTTGCTTGGTGAAGAATTAATTTATTCTAAACCAGCTACCTCACAACAAGAACCTGGCTTTAATAGCACGATTCCACAAATGACAGATCAATTGCAAATCCGTCGCAATTTATCTACTGGGGCACTCAGTACTACTTTTCCATTTACTTCAGCTAACCTAACCCAAGAGTCTGGTATTTTATATGGTATTAATATGCATAACTCTGGTTTAGTTATATTTGATCGATTTTCACTAGAAAACAGTAACTCGGTTATATTTGCTAAATCAGGTGCCGGTAAATCATTTACTGTCAAATTAGAGGCTTTACGAAGTTTAATGCTTGGAACGGAAATTATTATCATTGATCCGGAAAATGAATATCAAAAAATGGCTGACGCTGTTGGTGGTTCATATGTTAGGTTAAGTTTAAGCTCGGCTACTAGAATTAATCCATTCGATTTACCAA
>JAKBVU010000031.1 GCA_021841155.1 bacterium | reverse complement strand
GCCGTGAAATTATTGAGCTATAAAACTCTTACGTTAACTTTATAGACTCTGGAGTTACTTTTGACTTGAATAGGCATTTTAACCCCTTTCTTTATTTTAATTTTTATTTTTTCAATACGACTCGTAACTTTGCACTACGAGATCGCGGATTATTGACAAGTTCTTGTTGATTAACGATCACTGGTTTTTTATTGATTAAAGTTGCTTGACTGTCTAAATAGGGTCCAGCTATTTCTTTAAAAAATCTTTTTACAATTCTATCTTCTAAACTATGAAAAGTAATGATCGCTAGCCTACCAGCTGAATTTAATAATTCAAACCAAATTGGCAAACTTAGCTGCAATTGATTCAATTCATCATTAACTTCTATTCTAATTGCCTGAAAAGTTCTAGTAGCTGGATGAATCTTATGATAACCTGGCCAAGCCTTTTGACATATTAGAGCTAAATCATGAGTCGAATAAATTGGACGATTCTTAATGATTAAACTAGCAATTAAAACTGCTTTTGGTTCTTCACCATAATCTTTTAAAATTTTTTGTAAAGATTGCTGGGAATAATTATTAACAACTTTAAAAGCATTAAGTTCTTGATTAGAATCCATCCTCATATCTAGGCTAGAATTACTTAAAAAAGAAAAACCTCTCTTTGGATCGTTAATGTGCTGTGACGACATACCCAAATCAGCTAAAATAATATCAAATTTCTTTTGTTGATTTTGCAACTGTTGCGAAGCTGATAAAAAATCTAAGTTCATTAAATGAACAGCTCGATCTTTATATTTTTGTTTTAAATATTCAAAAGCAGTTGGATCTCTATCTATCAAAAAACTCGATTGATAGTTGGTAGTGATTTGCATCACCATTGATGCGTGACCACCGTATCCAGCCGTTAAATCTAAATAACTCTCGTCTTTTTGAGGGTTAACTAAATCTAAAATTTCTTTTTTTAAAACAGCGACGTGATATTGTTCCATGATGGGTATATTTTGCTTGTTTATTTTTGTTTTTGCAAGGTCACCTAATCAGCAGCCAACTTTTTGTTTTAAATTTTTGTTTTTATAGTTAAGTTCAAATCGTATGTACAGAAGATAAAAAAAAGATTTTAAAAATCTTATAACTTCTAACTTTAAGAACCTAAAAAGAGACTTGTGAGGTGGAGTTTTGGGAGGTGTTTTAAACAATGAACCAGAGTAATTTTAAGTGTAACTCTTAGACACTTGTTGACTGCCGATTAGCTAACCTCGATCCGTGAGTTTTAGTTAATCAAATGTTAAAGTTCTTATGACGTTTTTGGCATTAAACGCCAGTATAAACCTGCTCTCACAGCTATAATATCTTTGTTTAAATTAGCGTAATCTAAAAGGTGTTGATCAATAGACAGTCTACCCTGTTTATTATCTATTTTGCCTTCTATTTTACCCATTCTAAACTTAACATTTAGATCGGCTGTGACTTCATTTAAAATATCCCCTCTTAAAGCTGGTTCAACTTCTTGATCCCAGATTTCCTTTGGATATAAATGAAGATATTTGTTAAATCCTTGAGTGATAACATAACCAGTTTGAAATTCAGACCGCAATTCAACAGGTATTGATAACCGTCTTTTATCGTCTAGTCTCCTTTCAAAATAATCCATTATAACTCTTTTCAGTGGTTTTTATTTTTATGAGTTTTAGTTACCCACTTTTTTCCACTAATTTGACTATACAACCCACGGCCACCCACAGCAACAATAAACTCTTTAAAAGGTGGTGTTTATTACATTGGTTTTCCACAACAATACAGCTTCTGTGGAAAACTAAATTTTGGGTTTTCGAGTCCGATGTTCTCTGTAGGCTAATTTTTGTTTGTATTTATCTAGTCTAACTATGTACTCTTCAAATGGCTTTAACAGTGTTGATGATTTCCAGTTGGGTGTCATTAGATTTTTCAATTTATTAATCTGAATCAAATATTCTATTAAACTATAAAAATCTCCATCTCCCGAGACAATAACTGCTTGATTAAAATTATTCAACTCCTTCATAACATGGAGGACTAAATCAGCATCTATATTGCCTTTAGTGGTCTGTTTAGCAGGACTGGTGATTGGTTCATGAGCTTTATGCTGATGAACATCGTTTTCTTCTTCATTTGATTTAAAATCTATTGTGGGTTTTAAAACTACCAAATAACCCAGTTCATACATATACTCGTACAAATTTTCATTGGCTTCTATATAGCCTATGAACATATAGGCCTTCTCAACTCCATAATTATTAGTTAAAAACTGTCTAAATTTTCTCCAATCAATTTTAAAACCAACACTTTGGACGCCTAAATTTAAATTTTGACTATCTATAAAGGCATAATTATTGTCTTTTATCATTATCCCATTATTCTACACCTAAAAGACCCTAAAAAACACCTCAATAATAAAATAACAAAGGTTAAACAATCCTACCGTGTCAATACTCTCTATCTAAAGTTTTAGTTTGATAATAACGCTGACAACTAGCTAATGGATCCATAATATGATGGACAGCCACATATTTTCTTAAATAAGGTGTAAATAAAGTTTGCACTTTGTCTAATGATAAATCAAGTTGATCGGCAATGTTTTGGTCAGTTAAAACAGTTTCAAGATTATATTTAATTTTTTTTAGAGCCTCTAAAGGATTATCGATATATCCAATAGCTACATATTTTTTAGTAAACCATGGCAAGTATCTACTGATTTCTTCTGATGACCAATTAAGTTGATCGGCAATGTTTTGGTCAGTTAAAACAGTTTCAAGATTATATTTAATTTTTTTTAGAGCCTCTAAAGGATCTAAACCACTATTTAGGGCTACGTGTTTTTTATCAAAAAATGTAAACGTTGATTCCACTTCCTCTAAGGGCCAATCAAGTTGATCGGCAATGTTTTGGTCAGTTAAAACAGTTTCAAGATTATATTTAAAGCGCCTAACAGCTTTTAATGGATCTAAACTGTTACGGATCGCAAAACCTTTAATTTCTGCACTAGTTAATAGAGTCTTTATCTTATCAACTGGCCAATCAAGTTGATCGGCAATGTTTTGGTCAGTTAAAACAGTTTCAAGATTATATTTAAAGCGCCTAACAGCTTTTAATGGATCTAAAATATTATGCATTGCAAAACGTATTTTTAAACCTGTCGTTAAAAAAGACTTGACTTCTTCTAAAGGCCAATCAAGTTGATCGGCAATGTTTTGGTCAGTTAAAACAGTTTCAAGATTATATTTAATCGTGTTTAAAGTACCAATAGGATCCGTTGAGTTGTGGACAATCAGATTTTTCACCATAGAAGGTGTAAAAATCTTATTCCATTCTTGCTGCTTTTCCTGTGATATACCACTATCTTGGTACCATTGCTGAATAGTTTTACCTTCAAACCATTCATTAATAAAATTTGGACTCCAATTAGCTAATAACTTAGCAATTTTTTTTTGATCAGCTGGTTGATTAAAATCAAAATATTGTTTTTCACTACCCAGACTCATAACAGCCGAAGCCGTCTCGATTACAAAATTATTCAAATCATTAGATTCATTTTGTTCGTCAACTAGGTATGATAAATGATTACGAGACTGGCTCAATTCCCAAAGATAAAAAACATGAGCTGTTATCTTAGTCACATTTTCAAACGCTGTTTGATCTATGAAACCAAATACGGCTTCTTGATTATTACGTGCTCTCGCATCGTTATTAGATAAAATATTAGTTATTAGTTTAGGTAAAAGATTTAGATGATCATCCAGCTGTCGAGATCTTTTTCCTTCTTTTCTAGTTAGACGACACAATGATGCCACGCTTATATCGTTTTCATTAAATTCAAATTGATTATCTAATGGACAGTCAAACAACTGATCATAATAATAATGTCGATTATTAATTAAACTATTCAAATGATCGATTTGATCAAGCTCCAAAGACATTATTAAATTATACAATATAATCAATAATTTTCAACTAAACAAGTCCTCATCAATTGAAAAGTTTATTAAGAATAGTCCGGCACATTTAAATGTCCTAAGGCATATTCTTGAACAATCACTAGAAGTTCCCTAGCATATTTTTTAATTTTATGACTATTCATCCCTGGCAATGATTCCAATTGATAACGACTAAATGGTTTTAAAACTGAGATTATCTCTAAGATTGAATCTGGTAAAATATCTATTAAATTGGAATCAATTTTTAAATTAACGGTTCGCCAATCAATTAACTTTTCTAATAATGTCTGGTCAATTAAACTATTGTTGGAATAAATTTGATCTAACTCTTCTATAAATAAGTCCTTTTTATTTAAATCATTAATCTTAGAAAAATACCTTAAACTAAAATCTAAGTCATAAACTTCTTGAGCTAATTGTAAAGAACGATCATTAAAACCTTTTAAATATAAGCCGTCCAATGATCTAACTCTTGATAAAGCAACATAACCCATGCCAAGACTAAACGACTTAGTTAGATCAATTAAAGCAACATCTAAACTCATCCCTTGGCTTTTATGAATTGTTATAGCCCATGCTAACCTGATAGGAAATTGAATTACTTCAGCCTGCAATTTTTCTTGTTCATCAAATAATTTCCAGCTAAACTTTTCAACAACAATAATAGGGCCCCGTTGAAGACGAATTATTGGTCGATTATCTTTAAAACCTATTACCTCACCCAGAGAACCATTAAAATAACCAGCCTTAAAATTATTAATTACCATCATAATCTGGCAACCAATCTTTAATTCTAAATTAA
>JAKBVU010000002.1 GCA_021841155.1 bacterium | reverse complement strand
GTGGAGATTCGTTTGCCGCCGGTCTAACTTATGGTCTTGCACAAGGATTCAGCATAGAAGATGCTTTGAGCTTGGGTTCACATTGTGGTGCTGAAGCAGTAATGCGAAGAGGTGCTTTTGGAGAGAGAATGGACTAGTTAAGGATTCCATTACTCTGAGGAATGTTAATGGCCAGATTACCGTCCTTGTGTAAGCTGCACCATTCAACAACCCCTCCAAGGATATGATTCCAATTCGATGTTAGGTGGTTTACCATACTCACATGAGCGCCATATATAAGTACTTGACAAATAGTGCCTACATGCCTACACTAAGAGTATGTCAACTATTCAATATACGATTCGTGGGGTTCCACCAGAGATTGATGCTAAGCTTCGTCGTTTAGCTCGCTTAAAAAACCGTAGCCTGAATCAGATTGTTCTTGAACAACTATCTTCTAATAATTTAAATTTGCCTAAAAGGTCAACTAATATTGTTAAATCTAAAGTCAATACAGATTTTGATGATTTATTTGGCAGTATTACGCCTCTTGAACCAGAAGTAGAAGCAGCTTTAATCTCTCAGCGAGTAGTGAATTTTAAAGATTGGCAATAATATGGACTTCGGCCTACTGGTCTTGGACACAAATTACTATTCAGCCTTGGCGAAAAAAGACGTTAGTGTTAATTCACTTATCCGAAATTCAGAAGAAATCGCTTTACCCCATACAGTAATTGGTGAGTTACTTGGAGGGTTTCATTACGGTAGCCAGTTTGATAAAAACTATAACGATTTAAAACGACTTCTAGCAAAGCCAACATGCAGAGTACTCATGCCATCCATAGAAACAGCAAATATATATGGTCGGCTATATGCTGATCTTAAGAGGCGTGGGAAAATAATTCCTACGAATGATATTTGGATAGCAGCTCTAACTATTGAGTACGAAGGAACGTTAGCCACGTATGACAAAGATTTCGCTGCCATACAAGATATTAAGCTTGTTCACTAGTTTTAACAGAAGATAGATGTAGCCAGTTATTTCGACTAATGTTTGGTACCATCTAAGTATCTCGGAACAAATAACCTTCCAATTCGAATGGAGTGGGGTCACTCCCAAAACGTTATATAGGTTATATTTATAAAATGAAATCGAATAATATTATTGTAACCTCAGTAATTAGGGCGTTATTTGTAACAATTCTGCATTAGTAGCTTCTTATCCATTTGTTAAGTACTCAACTACACAATCTACTGTCTATTCTTTAGTCTTTGTTTCTATTATCTCGTTTGTTGCGTTAATTATTTATGACTTTATTTTCTCCAACTCAAATAAAAAATAACTAAATTTGAAAGCATAGGCTGTTCCATCTAATTATTTCCTTCACTATCTTTTGATAAACCGAGTGGTCTAGGGTCACCATTGTAGACTTACAGATAAGTTTTTGTTATAAAGTTCAATCCCTGAAATTCATTTGTTAAATCACACCTATAAAACCGTTCGATTTTGCTTAGGTTCCTTGGTATGATTGTTGATATGAAATTACTGCAATTAAATGTTTGGAGCGGAAGGCTTGAAAAACAAATCCAAAACCTTATTGTCCAGGAAAAACCAGATGTAATCTGTTTGCAAGAGGCTGTGTCAATAAAGGGAGGTAGTAATGGTGGTTGGTTTTTGACTGTAGACGAAATTAAACAACTTTATGGTATGAACCTCGCATACTCACCTGTCATAAGTTTTTCATTTATGAGGAGAAAGGCAGAATTTGGTAATGCTATTTTTTCTAAAGCTAAAATTATAGATGAAAACACTGTATTTACTCGTCTGGAATATAAGAAAGATTTTGATTTTGAAAGTGATGACTACAATATTCGGAACTTATTACATGTAACTATTGATAATAATGGACAACAACTTCATGTACTAACCCACCATGGTCACCATGTACCTAGTCACAAACGAGGTGATGAAGAAACATTGCGACAATGCAATAAAATCACTGAATATATTAAGGGTTTACAGGGCGAAGTGATATTGACAGGTGATTTTAACCTTGAGCCACATAGTGAATCCATAGAAAAAATTAATAAAATACTTAGAAATCTATCCATTGAAGCAAAGCTTAATACTACGAGGACTCCCTTAACACATAAAACAGAAGTTTGTGACTATATTTTTATTAACGATGAAGTGCAAGTTAAAGAATTTAAGGCTTTAGATGATATTGTTTCAGACCATAAAGCTTTGGTTTTGGAGTTTGAATAGTAGATTCCAGCGAATGATTTCATTGGCAACTGACTTATCAATCGAACCCCCTTAGGGTTACCATAGAAATATTATAGTGCTACCCATAAATGTTTGACTCTATGTGTAATATTCTTATGTCAAAAGTTACAAAAACTGAACATAGTGGTGCAAAAAACGGTGGAGGTTATTGGGGTCTAAGAGCTATAGCAAAGCAACACTCCAAAAAGCGTCGGCGCTGGTTTGAAAAAAGCTATTATAAAGCAGGCAAAGAGAACATAAACTAATATTTTTCTTGATTGTGTCATACTCCTAAAGCATAAAGACTGTCATCTTTAAACAATGTATTTCATAATGTAAGCTCCTGTTTCGAAGAGTATGATTGATTGGCGCTGTTTAATGCTATTAAGTTATAGGTCTACCGGTTTTGGTTTTATTTCTCAGTTGTTTTGTGAAAAAATATATATGTGACGTTACTGGGCAGCTTTTGGATCTTGTGAATATAAAAAAACTCTGAGAGACACCACTAATATCCTAAAGCATCTAGTCGTAATTTTATTTTTTTATGGTTTTTCATTAGCTAAATCACTTTGAAATTATAAAAAATAGTTTAACTTTTTTAATAAGATATTATTAATCCTTGACACTAGATATGTTTTTATAGGTATACTTTAAATATATTTAAAGTAATAAGAACATTGAGGACATTAAACATATATGACAACCACAATTTGGCCATCTATAAAAGATATTGAACGTTATCATAAAAAATATGCCCCCAATCAAAAGGTTTTTGATCTGGTTTATGGCCATTGTCAAATAGTTGCTGAGATCGCACTCTGGTGTTCTGGAAATTTAAATATTAAAATTGATAATCATTTATTACAAACGGCTGCTTTATTACATGATATCGGTAGTTATGCTTTTTTTAACGATGCTGGTCAAAATACCAATAGTCGATTATATCCACAACACGCTATATTGGGGGCTAAAATTTTAGAGGACGAAGGTGTTAATGAAACTATTAATTCCGTGGTTGCTACTCATGTTTTACTGGGTTTGAGTAAACAAGAAATTATTGATAAGCCCTGGTATTTACCAGAACTTGATTATCAACCAAGTACTATCGAAGGAGAATTATTGTGTTACGCAGATTGTTTTCATTCTAAACACCCCACATTTAATTCGTATCAAACCTATCTTAACGGTTTGAGACAAAACTTACCCATACAAGGAGATAAATTTGCATTATGGTCTAAAAGATTTGGTATACCAGATATTGATTCATTAGCTTATAAATATAGTCAACCGGTCAGATAGTTATTAAGATTATATTGTTTTTATAATTTTTGGTGTATATTATAAACATAAACATTAAACAAGGATTTAAGATGATTCAAAGTAAAATAAAATGGGTAAGTTTAGTATCTGTTTTAGTTATCGGACTATCGTCTGCAACTGCCTTTGCTTTGCCGGCTGCAGCTACTAGCCACAATACTAATTCGACTGTTGCTCATGGTCAGCCGACCGCAGTTAATGCTCATGCAACAAATGGTCAAGCAAACGGACAAGCGCATAGTAGTAATGGCAAGGCAATAGCTTGTCAAAAACGTCAAAACGCTGTTAAAACCATAATTGGTAGACTAGACACCAGAATAGCTAATCAACTAAGTTTATTTACAGCTGTTGCTGGTAGAGTCGAAAATTTTTATTCTAAAAGTAATAATAAAGTCGCTAATTATAATCAACTTTTAGCTAATTTGTCGACTACATCTAGTGTAGTAAGAACAGAATATACTACACTACAAGCTAGTAGTACTTTTAGTTGTAGCACTAGTCATCCAAAAGCAATTGTTGATTCTTTTCTAGGTGATTTAAAAGCTACTTTATCTGATTTAAAAGCTTACAAAACAGCTGTTCAAAATTTAATTGTAGCTGTAGCTAAAGCTAATAATGTTAGTTTAACTACCAAAAATTCGTAAAGGAGTAATTAGATGAAAAAAAATCAAACAGGGTTTTCGGCTATCGAAGGATTAATAGTTGTGGTTGTAGTTGTAGCCGTAGGTGTGTTGGGTTATTATGTTTATCAGCATAATTATAAAACTAAGGCGGGTGTAGTTACGGTCAAAGCCAGTAAAACTAATAACCCAGCTTATTTAGGCTATAAATCACCAACAACTTCAACTCAAGTTCCACCAACTATTACCAGTGCCTCTAGTTTAACTACAGCCTATAATGTCTTAAATCAAACTAGTGTTAGTTCTAATAATGTTGATAGTGCTCAATTGAGTAGTCAGGCCAGTAATTTTTAGTTCCTAATTGTGTTATTGATAATTAGATTTTTAAATCAGTTTTGATAGTCTATAGTTAGCTAATATTATTATTTTTAAATTATTGGACTATCATTTTGTTTTATTTATTTTGCTGGTTTGCTTTTACGGTTTTTTATCTTTATATTAATATAGATGATTTTAGCTATGATTAATTTATGGGATCCAACTCATGTCGGTGGTTTATTGACCATTGCAATTACAGCTTTGTTGCTTGGTTTAGTACATGGATTTACGCCAGATGAACATACTTGGCCGATAACTTTTAGTTATGCGATAGGTAGCTATTCTAGTAAAAAAGGTTTGAAAGCTGGTGTTATTTTTTCTTTAGCTTTTACTTTACAGCGAGCTTTGGCTAGTGAATTAGCTTATTTAGGTTTTTCTAGATTATATACTTTTACTAATATTAATTATATTGTTTACGTTATAGTTGGTTTGGTGATGTTGTTAGCGGGTCTTATGATTGTTAAAAAAAGAACTATTTTTCACTATGATCTACCTTTTTTTAAAAATCATCATGTTGATGATAAAAATAATGATGGAGCTAATATTTTTTCTGATCCTAGACCTTGGATGCCAGCTGTCCACGGTTTTTTAGCTGGATGGGGTTTTGGTGCTTTTGCGATTATTATTTATACTATTTTAGCACCAGCTACTCATTCGGCTAGTTGGGCTTGGATGCCGGGTGCTTTATTTGGCTTAGGTACTATGATCATGCAGGCTCTGGCTGGGTTATTATTTGGTTATATTGCTTCAAAACGTGGTTTATCACCACAAGCTGTTCGCCGTGTAGCTTTAAAAACAGCTGGCAATACTCTAACTTATGGTGGTTTAGCTTTTATTTTGGGTGGTATTTTTGGTCAATTTTTTCCTAATATTGCAAATTTAAGTTTTCGAACAGGATTACAAGTTCATAATTTATACAATTTAGGTATTGCCTTTATATTAGTGATTTTTAGTGTTATTTTAGTTGGTGGCATAACTTTAGTGCGTCAAACTAAAATAGAAATTACTAAAATTAAATTAAGTAATTAAGCTATAATAAGTTAAGTGCTTATAATGAAAACTATTAATGATGAAATTATTAAAAATTAATAACCAAAAAGGTATCTTACTTCTAGGTAAGTTGATATTATTATTTATAATTATTATAGTAGTTGGTGTTTTAATTTTAGTATGGGTTTATAATCACCAAAAAAAATCACAAATTATTAGTCATTCTATTAATCAAACTTTACATTCAAGAAGTGGTTTATCGCCAAGTCAAGTTGAAAATAATATTAATTCCATCAAATAAATATTTGTTTAGTATCTGTTATAATTAGTTTTAATGAAAAAAATTTTAAAATATTTACCAATTATTCTATTAGTTATCTGGTTATTTTTAGTTAGTATTAGCAGTCCTGTTTTTGGCAAAGTTAATAATGTGGTTAGTAATAATGCTGTTAATTTTTTACCAAATAGCGCCCAATCAACTAAAGTTCAAAAATTGGAAAGTTCGTTTGCAGCGTCTAATTTAGTGCCCGCTATAGTTGTCGTAAAATCTAAAACAGTTTTAAGTCTTGATCAAATCAAACAATTAAACACATTACCTCAACTTTTAACTAACGTAACTGGATTAGCTAAAATTAAGAATCCGATTATCGGGCCAATTTATTCAAAAAATCATCTTGCAGCCGAGATCATTGTTCAAATTAATGATTCTTCTGCCACTATTAATAGTTCAATCACTCAGATTAATTCAGAAGTCAAGACTAATTTATCGTCTAATTTGAAAGCCTATGTCAGTGGTCCTGGGGGTGTTTTAGCTGCCTTAGAAAATGCTTTTAGCGGTATAGATGGTATATTACTTTATGTCGCCATAGCGGTTGTGTTTATAATTTTATTATTAGTTTACCGGTCTGTTATTTTGCCTTTTATTGTGCTTCTTGGTTCTATTTTTGCTTTAACAGTGGCAACCTTTGTTGTTTATTTATTAGCAGAACATAATATTGTTTCTCTTAATAGTGAAAGTCAGGGTATTCTATCTATTTTAGTTTTAGGTGCTACAACAGACTATTCTTTGTTAATAGTTTCTAGATTTAAGGAAGGGTTAATGGATTTAGAATCGTCTCGTCAAGCAATGATGAGAGCTTTAAAAAGAGCAATTGAACCAATTGCAGCTTCAGCTTCAACCGTAATTTTAGCTTTACTTTGTCTATTATTTTCTGATTTAAACTCTAATAAAAGTCTTGGTCCAGTTGGAGCAATTGGTATTATCTTTTCTTTTTTAGCAACTATGACATTTTTAACCAGTCTTTTGATGTTAATTGGTAGAAAAGTTTTTTGGCCTTTTGTTCCTCGGTATACTAAAAACGATAAAGTTTTAGATGAACACCAGTTAATACCTTCAAAGTCTTTATGGTATAAAGTCGCTAAAACTATATCTAAAAAGTATCGACTCATGTGGTCATTAATTTTAATTGTTTTAATATTACTAGGTGGCTTTATCTTTACTTTTAAATCGAGTGGAGTTAGTCAAACTCAAAATTTATTGAAATCATCTGGAGCCGTGACTGGACAAAAAATTATTGACGCTAATTTCCCGGCTGGTTTAGGTAACCCTATTATTATTGATGTGGCCAGTAGTAAAATTCAACAAGATAATCAAATCATTAAAGATACTGACGGAGTTTATGCTACTTCTATTACTTTAAATCAAAATCATCAAATCAAAGTGGTTAATGGTTTAGCTCAGATTAACGCTATCTCCAATGCTTCACCATATTCATTGGCCGCTCAGAATTTAGTTCTCACGCTTCGAAAAGAATTAGCTAAGGTTGACAGTAGGGCTCTTGTCGGAGGAGAAACGGCTGTTAGTCTTGACACTAATACCGCTGCTGCTAGAGATCTTCGAGTTATTATTCCGATAGTATTAGTGGTTATCTTGATTGTTTTAATTTTTCTTCTTCGGTCAATATTAGCTCCGATATTATTAATTTTGACTGTTATTTTAAGTTTTTCGGCTACAATGGGCCTGGCGGCTATTTTCTTTAATCATATTTTTCATTTTGCTGGTTCTGACTCTTCAGTTCCTTTGTTTGGTTTTATCTTTTTGGTGGCTTTAGGTATAGATTATAATATCTTTTTGATTTCTCGTATTCGAGAAGAATCTTTAAAATTTGGTACCAGAAAAGGCATCGTAAGAGGCTTAAGAGTCACTGGTAGTGTCATTACTTCTGCTGGGCTTGTTTTAGCAGCTACTTTTGGAGCTTTGGCCGTTATTCCTATTTTATTTTTAGTTCAAATTGCTTTCATAGTGGCCGTTGGGGTAATTCTTGATACTATTATTGTTAGATCATTACTAGTGCCATCATTGGCTTATGATCTAGATAATAAGGTTTGGTGGCCATCAAAGGCATTTAAAAAATAATAATAATCTATTATAATACTAAAAGGTATACTTAATAACATGGTGGGTTTATGTTTAGAAAACAAACAATTAAAGATGTTGATTTAAATCAAAAAGTTGTTTTACTCCGAGCTGATTATAATGTACCACTTGACGGTGAAAAAATTACTGATGATTTTCGAATTCAAGCCTCCTTACCGACTATTGATTACCTCTTAAAACAAAATGTTAAGTTAATTATTTGTTCTCATTTAGGTCGTCCAAACGGTAAAAGGGATATTAAGTTTAGTTTGTTTCCGGTGGCTAAAAGATTACAGTCACTATTAAATAATGTTTCAGTAGAATTCGTCGCTGATTGTGTTGGTGAAGAAGTCAATCAAGCTGTCGATAAACTTGATTTTGGACAAGTGTTGTTATTAGAAAACTTACGTTTCCATCCCGAAGAAGAACAAAATAATTTTGATTTTGCTAAAAGCTTAGCTTCTCTAGCTGAATTTTTTGTTCAAGATGGTTTTGGAGTTGTTCATCGAGCTCATGCCTCAACCGAAGCGATTACTCATTGTTTGCCTAGTTATGCTGGATTGTTACTAGAAAAAGAAGTTGAAACAATCGAATCTGTGATGTTAAATCCAACTAAACCATTGATGGCAATTATTGGTGGGGCAAAAATTACTGATAAAATTGATATTTTACATCGTTTTATTGAAATAGCTGACTATGTAGCTATCGGTGGAGCTATGGCTAATACTTTTTTAGCCGCACAAGGTGTTGAGATTGGCAAAAGTCTATTTGATCCAAAAGAATTATCGATTGCTAGAGACATTATTCGAAAATCTGGTGCTCAATCTAAAAAACGTAATTTTGCATTAATTTTACCTTTTGATGTAGTAGTTTCCAAGGCAATTGACAATAAATTACCAACTAGAATTATTGATCTCAAGACCCATGCTTATAGTCAGATCATTAATTATCCTAAAAGACCACCCATACATGATGTTAAAGTTCTAAAGGACGATATTATTTTAGATATTGGTCCTTTTACTGCATCATTTATGGCTGGTGTGATGCAAACCTGTCAGACGGTTATATGGAATGGAACTATGGGTGTAACTGAAGTTGATAGTTTGATTGGGTCTATAGGACCATTCGCTCATGGAACTGAGTTGTTGATTGAAGCAATGACGGGTGATTTTTATTATACGCCTTACAGTCTCGTTGGTGGAGGGGATACGGTCGGTTATTTATCTCAGAGGCAGTTAATTAAATGTTTTGATCATGTCTCAACCGGTGGAGGAGCTAGCTTAGAGTTGATGGGTGGTCGAAAATTACCCGGTGTTGAAGCTTTATTGAATCGAGATAATTGATGATTAATAAAAAGACATATATTATTGGTAATTGGAAGATGAATTTAGATATTCATCAAGCTTCAATTTTAATTAATCGTTTGGATAAATTGGTTAATGTTCACCGTGACATTCAAATTATTTTAGCACCTAGTTTCTTAACTCTATATTCAGTATTTCAGGAATTAAATCATCATAAATTTTCTTTAGCAGCTCAAGATGGTTATTTTAAAGACAGCGGTGCTTATACTGGTGAAGTTTCTTTTTCAATGATGAAGGGATTAATAGATTATGCTATTATTGGACATTCAGCTCGACGAATTTATTTTCATGAAAGTTTTGAAGAAGTAAGAGATAAAGTTCAAGCTGCTATTAGGAACAAAATTCGACCTATTATATGTATCGGTGAAACCAAACCAGAAAAATTGGACGGTCAAACTAATCAAGTAATCCATGATCAGTTAGTTTCAGCCATTTATCACCTAACAGCTGAAGAAATTAGTCAAGTAATTTTTGCCTATGAACCAATTTGGGCTATTTCAAGTTTTGATGCTGAACCATCTAAGCCAGATGATATGCAAAAGGCTTTAAAGTTTATTAGAAATCAAATTGAAGAATTATACGGAATTACAGCTGCCAATGAAGCAACCTTATTATATGGTGGGAGTGTTGATGATTATGATATTAGTGCTTTTTTGAGTTTAGCAGACTGCGACGGAGTGTTGGTTGGTGCCGCTAGTTTAAATTATGAAAAGTTTGCTAAAATGATAAAAATTGCTTATGAGTTAAAACATGCCAAACAATAAAATAAATTTAAAAGAAGATGTCTCTCGTCCTAAAAAAATTATTCCATCTAAGAATTCTAAAAATATTATCGTTACTTCTCAGCCGATAGTTAAAGATCCTGATATTATGGAAAATCAGACAACAGAAGAAGTAACTTTAGTTCCTAGCCACAAGTTGGTTATTAATCCAATTAATGATTTAGAAGAATCAAAAATTGATCAGCCATTAAAAATTGATTCAGATAATTTAACCGAACCTAATAATGTTAATCAATCTTTAGATGATCAGGCGGTTGTTTTAGATGAAGAAATAAAACAAGAAAATTCTAGTAATAGTCAGGTTGCTTCATTGGACTTATCAGCGGAACTACAAAAAACAGACCAAAAAAAAATTCAATCAGATGAAACTGATCATGAAATAAAACATCAGTTAGTTGAAAAAAGTATACCAGTTGATGTGGTAGCTGACTTAATTAATTCTAAAACTTATTTTTTACCAATTAAAACCCTTACAAGACGAAAAAATAAACAGTTTTTTATCATTAGTTTAGTAGCTGTTATAATTATTTTATTTTTATGGCTTGAAATCGCACTTTACTATCATTTAATTACTTTATTTAATTTAAAATCCATTTTTTAATCTGTTAGAATAGAGAAGTGTCGATTAATAATTTATTAGATGAGTTAAATGATCAGCAGCGACAAGCTGTTTTATATAATGATGGACCTTTATTGATTCTAGCTGGTGCCGGTAGTGGTAAAACTAAAACTTTAACTCATAAAATAGCTTATATCTTAAATCAAAAAAATATTGATCAAAAAAATATTTTAGCAGTTACGTTTACTAATAAGGCTGCTACTGAAATGCGTCAGCGAATCAGTTTTTTATTAAATCAAAATTCAATCAATCGATCTTTTATGCCTTATATGGGAACCTTTCACGGTATTGGTGTCAAGATACTTAGACAAGATGGTTATTTAATTGGGTATGATAAAAATTTTATAATTTTTGACGAAAGCGATCGATTAAGCTTGGTTAAAAGACTTTTGAAACAAAAACAAATCGATGATAAAAGTTTTAAGCCAAGTGCAATTACTACACTAATCTCTAATTTGAAAAATGATCCAGCTTTTTTTGAAGAAAAATCATTGAGTAAAATAGAAGAATTAACTCAAGAAATTTTACCTGATTATGAAAGATCTTTAAAAGAAGCTGGAGCTTTAGACTTTGATGATTTAATTTTAAAACTAGTTGATTTATTAGTCCAAAATGATTCAATTAGAGATAAATGGCGCCAACAGTTTCAGTATATTTTAATTGATGAATATCAGGACACTAACTTGGCTCAGTACAATTTAATTCAACTATTAGTTAATGATCAGCAGCAAATTACAGTAGTTGGTGATGATTGGCAAAGTATTTATTCCTGGCGAGGGGCTAATTATAAAAATATTTTAAAATTTGAAAAAGATTTTAAATCAGCTAAAGTTATCAAATTAGAACAAAATTATCGATCAACTAGCCATATTTTAAACGTGGCCAATCATTTAATCCATCATAACGTAGATCGATCTGATAAAAATCTTTGGACTAATTTAGTTGGTGGTTTAAAAGTTAAAGTTATGCAACTTAACAATGAAGTTAGTGAAGCAGATATGATTGTTCGAATTATTAAGGATATGGTGAATAAGTCGGTCTATAAATTATCTGATTGCGCTATTTTGTATCGGACTAACGCTCAGAGTCGTGCTTTAGAAGAAGCTTTTTTAAGATACGGTTTACCTTACCAGATTGTTGGCGGTCAAAAATTTTATGATCGTCAGGAAATTAAAGACATTCTAGCTTACGTTCGATTAATTTTTCAACCGAATGATTTTATTAGTTTTGAAAGAATTATCAACATTCCAGTCCGTGGAATTGGTAAAAAATCTTTAGCTAATTTTTTTGAGTTTAAAGATTTTAATCAATTCAGTCTAGAAGAAGCTTTAGCTAATTTGACTAATTTTAATAAAATTACCAAGAAAGCTTTAAGTGGCTTTCAAGGATTTCATCAAAAACTAGTTGAATTAAAATCATTAAAAGATAGTGGTTTATCGGTTAAAGATTTTATTGATCAAATTATTAAAAAACTTGATTATTTAAATTATTTAGATGATGGCAGTTTAAAAGGACAATCTAAAATTGAAAATGTTCAAGAATTATTGTCGGTGGCTGAAAATTATGGTCATGATTTTGACTTATTTTTAGAAGAAGTTAGCTTAATGAGTGACATTGATCGAGCTGATTTATCTGTTGATCAGGTGACTTTAATGACAATTCATGCTGCTAAAGGTCTAGAGTTTAATCTAGTTTTTTTGGTTGGTTTAGAAGAATCAATTTTTCCTCATAGTCGTGCTTTAAATTCAGCTCAAGAGTTAGAGGAAGAAAGACGACTTTGTTATGTAGCCATGACTAGAGCTCGGCAACAATTAGTCTTAACCTATACGACTTCTAGAAATATTTATGGAACTTTATCTCATAATTTAATTAGTCGTTTTATTAAAGAAATTGTTGACTTAGAAGATGTTGATAAGGATGCTAGCTTTGATCATCAAGTTACTTATAGTTATCAAATACCAAATTCACAGGATAGTTTTGTTATTGAAGATTTTGAAATTGGTGATCAAATTTTTCATCCAATTTTTAAAGAAGGTCAAATTATAGATTTATCAGATAATTTAGCTGCCATTAAATTTAAACTGGCTGGAGTCAAAACACTAGATATTAGTTTAGCGCCATTGAAGAAAATATGAAAAATTTTTTATTTTTAATTGGTAAATTAGTTTTTTGGTTAATCTCTCCATTTTTAAAACTATTTTTTAAAACAAGACAAACAACTCGGTTAGCTATATTTAATCAAAATAATTTAGTGACAGTAACCAATTATATTAGTGACGGTTCTTTGAGTTTGCCGGGAGGTGGTATTAAAAAACACGAAACACCACTTCAAGCTTTAAAGCGAGAGGTTATGGAAGAAATTAATTTCGATATTAGTCAAATTGAATTAAAATACTTAGGTCATTTTTTAGCTGACGGACGATTCGTTAAGTACCAATATCATTTATGGATAGCTGAGGTCAATGACTTAGATTTTAAAATTCTTAAAACTCATCGTCCTTTAGAAATTAGTCAAATTTTACTGATTAGTTTAGATCAACTTAATGATTATCGAGTATCTGATGAGATTAAACGAGCTATAAGTAAGTGAGGAGTTTTATCCTAGTAGTTTCTCTTTAAATTGGAAACTTAGATTAGATTTGTTACAATAGATGTTATCCAACTTATTGGCTATTTAATTGTTGTTTTTGATTATAATAAGTTTGGTTTTTTATGAGAATTAAACATTCTAAGTATCGCTTATATCACAAAAAAGCCCATCGATTTAGAAATAGGTTGCGTAAAAAGTTAAAAATACCTATTTATCTGATTGGTTCTATGGTGATTGTCTTATTGATTTTAATTTTTGGCTTAATTGTTGTTTTTCATCACAACGCTAATGTTTTAGTTCAGCCAATTAACGATAAGATCGTTATTATTAATCATGATGGAGTAGTTCAAAAGGTACCTTCTTTAGAACCAACTGTCGGTGCTTTATTAAAAAGCTTACATATTAAAATTTATCATGGTGATGTAGTAGAACCATCTTTACAAACCCATATTTATCAAGATGATTTTCGAATTAATATTTATCGAGCTAAACCAATTGAAATTATTGAAAATGGTCAAAAACGCTTTGTTTTTTCAGCAGCTTTTTCGGCTAGAGCTATAGCCGAACAGAAAGGTTATCAGCTTTATCCTGAAGATATTGTTAGTATTAAACCCGTTAATAATTTTTTACAATCCTATTCTATTGGTGAGCAACTTGTTATTAAGCCAGCTAAGCTAGTTTATTTAAATTTATATGGCAATAGTTTACAAATTAGAACTCAGGCCAATACTGTTAAACAATTATTAGCTGATGAAAATATTAAACTTAATGCACAAGAAAAAATTGAACCATCATTAAATTCTTCATTGGTTTCAGGTAGTCAAGTTTTTATTATTAAACACGGTATTAAAATTAGTTCAATTACTCAAACCATTCCAATGCCAGTTCAAGTTGTTTATGATAACAGTTTGGCTTTTGGTACTGGGGCTATTAGACAACAAGGTTCATCTGGTCAAGAAGTGATTACTTATCAGGAACATACGACTAATGGAGTTATAACCTCAAAAAGTCTTTTACAAACAATCGTAACTGTTCCAGCAGTTCCAGAAATTGAAGTTGAAGGTACTAACTTAACTGGTCTTCAGGCTGACATGGCCTATGCTGGTATTCCTCAGCAAGATTATTACTATGCTAGTTATATTATTTCGCATGAGTCTGGTTGGTGTCCGACAATTGCTCAAGGTCAATATTACTGTCCTTTGCCATCTCAGGCTGATTATATGACATCGGCTGGCTATGGATTATGTCAAGCTACACCGGGTTATAAAATGGCATCAGCGGGTAGCGATTGGGCGTTTAATCCAATTACTCAACTTCGGTGGTGCAATGACTATGCTGATAGTCGTTATGGTGGTTGGTATAATGCTTATAATCATTGGATAATTAATGGTAATTGGTAAAATCGATCCGATTGCTAAAAAAACTTTAGGTCAACACTGGTTGAAAGACGAGTTAATATTAGATCAAATTGTTGATTTAGCGACTTTAAATCAACATCAATTGGTGGTTGAAATTGGTCCAGGATTAGGTGATTTAACTAGTCGAATTTTAAGGCAAACTAATCAGTTAATAGCTATTGAAATTGATCAAGATTTAAATTATTTTTTAAAACAAAAATTTGACAAAGAAATTAAGTCTAAGCAGTTGCGATTATTTAATCAAGATATTAGAAAATTTGATTTTTCTTTAATAGAAAATAATTATAAGATTATTGCTAATATACCATACTATTTAACTTCTAATTTATTGAAAAATTTAACTGAAATTGAAAATAAACCAATCCAAGTAGTTCTATTGGTTCAAGATGAAGTTGCTCGAAGGATAACAGCTAAGAAAGGTGATTATTCAATTTTATCGATTAGTCTTAGTTTATATTATCGGTCTCAGTATGGTTTTAAGATTGATAAAAATTGTTTTGAACCACCTCCTAAAGTTGATTCAGCTACTATAGTCTTGGATAGGTTAGATAAACCATTGTTTGAGGATATTAATCATCAAAAATTCTTAAATTTTGTAAAAATTTCCTTTAAGCAAAAAAGGAAAAAGATTATTAATGCTATGTCGGTATATCGTTCTAAAGCTTTACTTTTAGAAGTTTTTGAGGAGCTTGATTTGTCAGGGAATTTACGTTGTCAAAATTTAAGTCTACAGAACTGGCATGATTTATTTATAAAACTTCATTAAACTGGTATAATATTGTTAACGGGGCTGATTTTTAAGCTTGACGTTGATCATTATCAATTATCTAGCAGGTCGCTTGTCAGCGTTATAGGCAAAAAATTTATAATTGCAGACAGAAAATCTACAATTGGTCGGTTAATGGATGTTTTTGGCGCAAAAGCCTTAGCTCCTCAAACCGTCTTAGCTGCCTAGTTTAAGGTAGCGGCACTAACCTAGACAACAGATATAGGTTAAGTGTCTCATATCATCTGTTGAAATAATTAAAATTTGTCTAGTTTTAGTTATGGATTTTTTTAGACTCGATTAATAATCTTTTGTTTATTTTGATGTTATTAATTTAAAAACTTAAATAAACTAAACCTGTAGAAAAATTTTTGATATTATTGACGGACGTGGGGGTAGTACCCACCAGCTCCACCAAAACAGTTAAATCACCACTAGTTTTTGTATTAATTACCCAGTATTTTTTTATTTGATTAGACTTTTCTAAGATTTTTATTTTTTAATTTTATGCTACAATAATAGCATGAAATGGAGTAATCGCTGGTTTGTCATCATTGTAGTGATAGTCTTTGTCATAGCAGCCGGTACTTTAATTATCGAAGGACAACATAAAAAAAATACTCCAACTACTTCTGTTAATAACAATAAAACAAGTATTATTAATAATGCAATTGTAGTTACTAAATATAATTCTTTAGTTGGTAATTACTTGGCTACTCCAGCCGGTCAAACTCTTTATGAATATAATCGTGATCGTAATAATTATAGTAGTTGTTACGGAGCCTGTTTAACGATTTGGCCTCCTTATGAAGTTGCTAAGCAGCCTAGTAAATTACCAGCTAATATTGGTTACATCAAACGAAGCGATACTGGAGAATATCAATACACATATAAAGGCCTGCCTCTCTATTTTTATAGTGCCGATAAGACTGGTCAAGTTAACGGCAATTCAGTAGCTGGCTTTTATGTTGCTAAACCTTAAACTTTTAAAAAAATAAAATAAAATTATTTTTTCTTTTTTGGTTTCTTGATCTCTTTACGACCTTTATCGCGTGATTTCGACATCCTAACCCCCCTTTTAGTAATAACTTTATTTTTATTGTAGTCTATTGTTTTTCCGAAGTAAATTTTTTATTGGTAAAAAAATAAACTTTAGTGTATAATCAAACTGTCTAGATGGGCTGTGTTAACGTCTAGAAAATAGTATAAAAATTGATCTTTGGAGAACAGCTAACTGGAATGCCAGATTACTCCGAGAGTATAAAAGGAGAATAGTAATGGCAAGTAAGTTGTTCGTTGGCTCACTTTCGTGGGACACAACAGATCAAAGTTTGCAAGATTTTTTTGCAAAAGTTGGAACAGTAGTTTCAGCATCAGTTGTTTTTGATAAAGCAACTAATCGTTCAAGAGGCTTTGGCTTTGTTGAGTTTTCATCAGACGATGAAGCTAAAAAAGCAATTGATCAATTAAATGGTCAAGAACTTGATGGACGAAAAATCAATGTTAGTGAAGCTCAGCCCAAAACTGATCGACCACGTTTTGAACGTCGTTAATTGTTAAATTGGTTTTTATAATAAAAGCGGATTTTTTTATAATCCGCTTTTTTAGTTATAATAATTAATGGATGGGATTGTAACTCAGTTGGCTAGAGTGCAGCATTCACATTGCTGAAGTCAGGGGTTCGAATCCCTTCAATCCCACCAATAAATTAAGGATTATTCATGAAAAAATATTTTGTAACCACTTCAATTCCATATGCTAATTCTAGTCCCCATATTGGTTATGGTATGGAATTAGTTCAAGCTGATTGTCTAGCTCGCTATTTTCGTTCTAAAAAGCTATCAACTTTTTTATCAACTGGTACCGATGAACATGGATTAAAAATATCTGAAAAAGCTAGTAGTTTAGGTCTTAAACCAAAACAGTTTACAGATAATGTTTCTCAAGAATTTAAAGATTTAGCTAAATCTTTAAATATTAATTATGATGCTTTTATTAGGACTACCGATCAAGCTCATCAAAAGAGGTGTCAGGCTATTTGGCAGTTAATGTTGCCAGATATTTATAAATCAATCTATGTTGGTTGGTATTGTGTTGGTGACGAAGCTTTTTTTACTGAAACAGAGGTTCAGGCTAATAATGGTATTTGCCCTAACCATAATAGACCGTTTGAAAAACTTGAAGAAGAAAACTATTTTTTCAAATTATCTAAATATCAAGATCAGATTAAAGAACAAATTCTCAATCATAAAATGAATATTTTTCCTGATAGTCGAGCTAATGAGATTTTGTCTCTGATTGATCGGGGATTAGACGATATTTCAATTTCTCGACCTAAAGATAAGATTTCGTGGGGTATTGATGTACCGGGTGATGATTCCCAAACAATGTATGTTTGGTTTGAAGCTCTATTGAATTATTTAACAGTTATTGGTTACCCTGATGATGATAATTATAAAAATTATTGGCCAGCTAAAGCTCAAGTTTTAGGTAAAGATATTTTACGTTTTCATGCAGCTATTTGGCCGGCTATGTTATTGTCACTTGGCTTAGATTTGCCAGAAAATTTATATGTTCATGGTTTTGTAACTTTAAATAATCAAAAAATTTCTAAAAGTCTTGGTAATGTTATCTCGGCTGATGAAATAACTGAAAATTATGGAATTGACGCTTTTCGTTATTATTTTTTGCGGCATATTCCTAGTTATGCTGATGGTGATTTTAACTGGGATCATTTTAAACAGACTTATCAAAACGAATTAGCTAATGAACTTGGTAATGCTGTGCAAAGAACAGTTGTTTTAATTGATAAATATTTTGCCGATCAGACTCTCGAATTTAATTTATCGACCCACGATCGAGCCAATTATGATCAATATATGTCTAGTTTTCGTTTTGATCGAGCTTTAGATTTAGTTTGGAGTCAGGTTAGAGGTCTCAATCAATATATAGATGAAACCAAACCTTGGTTAATAGCTAAAGAAAATGATCTTGATCATTTAAAAGAAGTGCTAGTTTATCAGGGTGATAATTTATTAGAAATTGCAGATTTACTCAATTGTTTTATGCCTCAAACAGCTCAAATGATTAAAAAGATTTTTACTAGTCAGAGTAAATTTAGAAAAATTTTATTTCCAAAAGTTGACTAATGATTAATTATTTTATTGATAGTCACTGTCATATTCAATCAATTGGTAACGAAGATTCAACTGGTCGTTTATGGTCTTCAAAAGGTCATCTGACTCAAGAAGCTGTCATTAAAGCTTCACTTGATAAAAACGTAAAATTAATGATAGCAGTTGGTTGTAATTTAAAAGATAGTTTATTGGCAGTTAAGTTGGCTAATAATTATTCTTGCGTGTTACCAGCGATTGGTATTCATCCTCATGAAACTAAAGATTTTTTAGCTTCCAATCAGTTCCATCAATTCGAAGCCATGATTAATGATTCGATTGTAGCTATAGGTGAGTGTGGTTTAGATTATTATTATCATCATTCTGATCCAACTTCTCAGCAAAAATTGTTAATTTGGCAATTACAATTAGCTAAAAAATATAATTTACCGTTAATATTTCATGTTCGACAGGCTTTTGATGATTTTTGGCCAATCATTAAAGATTTTTTACCATTAAAAGCAGTACTCCATAGTTTTACTGATGATCAAAAGAATCTTTTTCAAGCCTTAGATAATAATTTTATGATTGGTGTTAATGGAATTGCTACTTTTATGAAGACTGATCAAGAAATTGAGATGTTAAAGTCAATTCCTCTAGATCATTTAATTTTAGAAACTGATAGCCCTTATTTGACACCAGTGCCTTATCGTGGTACAATAAATACACCGAAAAATGTGTTTTATATCACAGAGTATTTAAGTAAATTAAGAAAAGAAGACTTTAATTTAATTAGACATCAGACTAGTTTTAATACTGTTAAGTTGTTTAATTTAAAAGGAGTTTAAAAATATGAAGACAGAAATAGGCAATCGTGAGCAAGTACCATTAACTGAACGTTTATTAGTCTTACAAGAAGCTGAACGAATTATTAATGGATTAAAGAGCGATATTATTGTCTTGCCAGTAGATAATAATATAAACTTAACTAAAAAAGGTGAAGACGTAGTAATGAGTGATTTAGAGTTAACTCGTCGATCTGTTGATAATATTTATGGTCAAACTAACTAATTTCTTTAATTCTAAAAGCCAATATTATAAGATTATAGAATATGAATCTAATATAGGTGGTCAATTATTTGGTCCGATTCCGACTGGCCATAAGAGGCAATTTTTTTGTTTTAATCCATATACTTGGGTTTGGCATGAAGAATGGAAAGATTCTAGTAAAATCAATCACCTTCAGACAACTTATTATCATATTAGGGCTAATACTGTTGTTAAATCTTTTGGTGATCAAGTTTATCATGTTTTAGATGATCAAGAATATCAAAATTTTATTCAAGCCACTAAGCTATATTGTCGGATCATTCCGTCGAAAATCTCTCAGTTAGCTGTTAGTTAAGTTATAATAAATCTGTGAATGATCGATCAATATATCTAGATTATGCTGCTACAACCCCGCTAGATGAGGGTGTTTTTAAGGTAATGAAGCCTTATTTTAGTCATTCTTTTTATAATCCCTCAGCTATTTATCGAGCAGCTATCGCAGTTAAGACGGATTTGATGCGAGCTAGACAAGAAATTGCTCAAATACTTGGAGTTCATTTTCAAGAGATTATTTTTTGTGCTGGTGGTAGTGAAGCCAATAATTTAGCTATAAAGGGTTATTTAAAGAATTATGATCGATCTCATGTTGTTGTTAGTCATTTGGAGCACGATTCGGTTTTAGAAGCTTTGAAAGATTTTGATTATTCTTTAGCCAAAGTTAAGACAGATGGCATTATTGATTTTGATAGTCTTAAAAATTTAATTAATGATCAAACCAATCTAGTAGTTGTAATGTTGGCTAATAATGAAATTGGAACTATTCAGCCAGTTAAAAAAATAGCGGATTTGGTTAAACAGATAAGATTAGATCGTTTAAAAAGAGGTATTAATCAGCCAATTCAGATTTTTTGTGATGCTTGTCAGGCTGGCAATTATTTAGATTTAAAAGTTAATCGTCTCGGTGTTGACATGATGAGCTTAAATGGTAGTAAAATTTATGGACCGAAACAATCAGCAATTTTATACCTTAGGCGTGGTTTAAGCTTGAAACCTTTGATTGATGGAGGTGGACAAGAGTATGGTTTAAGATCTGGTACAGAAAATGTAGCTAGTTCGATTGGATTAGCCGAAGCTTTAAACAAGACTCAAAGTATTAAAAAAACAGAGGTCGAGCGATTGCAAAAATTACAAAAATATTTTATTGAAAAAATAGTTACACTTATACCGGAAATTAGTTTTAATGGATCACTTAAATATCGTTTACCAAATAATTTAAACTTTAGTTTTCGAGGACAAGATAATGAAAGATTATTGTTTTTTTTAGATCGACATCAAATTATGGCTTCCGCTGGTTCAGCTTGTTCGGCTTCCAACCATAAATCGTCTCATGTTTTAGCTGCTATTGGTTTAGACGATTCGATGATTTATTCTTCATTACGACTAACTATGGGTCGGCAAACTGTTCAAGCAGATTTAGATCGGACCATAAGCGCCTTGGTGAATTATAAAAAACAGTTATAATAATTAAAAATGTTCAATCAATTAAAAAATCAATATACATCTATTGCGATAGTTATTATTTTGATTTTAGGCTTATCAGTACCAGCCGTAGCGATTAGTTCAACTAAGACTAAATCAGCTTCAGTTGTTAATAACTCAAACAGTAATTCGATCTCTCAAGCCGTTATTCAAAGCTATGGTGCAGCTTCTTCGATTCAAACCGGAATGATTGTTCAGTTAACTGCGAAAACTTCTAATCAAGTTATTCCTTTAAGTCAAGCTAATATCGCCAGCATGTTAGGTGTAGTTGTACCAGCCAACGTAGCACCAGTTGCGCTTAGTCCAGTTAATTCGACCAAACAACAAGTTTATGTTGCATCAACGGGTCGATATAATGTCTTGGTTTCTAATCAAGATGGACCAGTTATAGCGGGGGAATATATTACTATTTCATCCCTGAATGGAATTGGTATGGTTGCTGATCAAAATCAATCAATAATTTTAGGTCAAGCAACTAGTAATTTTAACGGTAGGTCTAATATAGTTGGAACGGTCAATGTAACTACTTTATCGGGTAAAAAAGAGCAGGTTAATATTGGCCTTGTTTCAGTTCAACTTGCTATTAAAAAAAATCCCTTACTTAATAAATCTATTGATTATGTGCCAAGTTTCTTAGCTAAAGCTGCGATTACTATTGCTGCTAAACCGGTCGATGCAGCTAGGATCTACTTAGGTTTATTTGTTTTACTTGTTAGTACAATCTTAACAGCGGTTTTACTTTATTCTGGTATTCGATCTGGTATGATAGCCATCGGTCGTAATCCGTTATCTAGAAAATCTATTATTAGATCTTTGATTCAGACCGTAGCAGCCGGTATCATTATATTCGTAATTGGCATTTTCGCAGTCTATCTTTTACTGAAGCTTTAAAAAAATAATAAAATCACATAGAATAGTATTAAGATAATGAAAAACATGGTGGGCTTATAAATGAGTAATTGGTTGCAGATTAGTTTATTCGTTGTAGTAGATTTACTTGGTTTAGCTGTAGTTTTAGTAGTTGTTTTAAAGTCTCAAAAAAATATTAAAAAACGAGGGTCATCGACTAATCAATTATCTGAGCAAGCTATTAAAGAAAACGTAGCGCGAATTTTTAACGATGCTTTTAGAGAGGAATTAAGAAATCGGGGTCGACTTCATTTTGAAAAAATTATTTCTGAGAATGCTATGTTTTTACAACAAGACTTGCAGTTAACGACTTCACAACTTAATGAATCGCTTAAAAATGAAGTGACTAAAAATTTACAAACTGAATTTAAAAAATACGAACAATCACTTGAAGATGCTCGACAATTAGCTGTTAGTGCTATTGAAAAAACTAATCAAGCTATCGATAAAGAAAGAGAAGTTTTGTCTAATGAAATTCAAAAACAAATCGATTTAGAAAAAAAGCAAGTTTTAGATAATTTTGAACAACATCTGGCCAGTATCGTTAATCATTATGTTTTGATGGCAATTGGTAACCAAATTGATCTTAATGATCAATTACAATTTATTGTAGCTGATTTAGAAAAAAATAAAGAAGCTATCAAAGAGGACGTTAATCATGGAGCCTAAGAAATTGATTTTACCTTTATCAATCGTGACAACCACAGATATCGAATTAGTTTTAAATGAAATTAATGATTTAAAAGAATATTTGCTACAAATGAAAATTAAAAGCCCAGATACTGAAATAAAATTACCCCATACCTCTAAATCGTTAAATAATCTACTTGAATTAAATAATTTAGATTTGACTAATATTAATCAAGTTGATTGGCTTAAAAAATCAATTGAAACCTTAATCATAAAAGCACCAATAGTTCATATTGGATTTAGTGTTGAACCTAATTTATTATTATTGGAAAAATTAGTTGATTGGTTTAGACATAATATTGATAGTTCTTTATTGTTGACAATTGGTTTACAACCAATAATAGGTGCTGGCATTACTCTAAGAACACCCAATAAGTTTTTCGATTTGTCTTTAAAAAATCATTTTAATAATTTAATTCCGGATTTAGTGAAGTTAATCAAGGAAGTTAATTAATGCCAACTGGAAATAAATATTTTGATAGTTTAGTCAGTGCCAATAATCCAGTTGGCGAAGTGATTGCGGTCAATAAATTTTTAATATCCGTTAGGGGTTTACAGCCTTGTAGTGTTCATTCCTTGGTTTTGTTTAGTGATGGATCAAGGGGTTTCGTACAACAAGTCAATCCAGATGATGTGATGGTTTTACACCTGGGAGTTGTTGAGTTAAACGTTGGGATGATTGTTGTTTTAGAGGATAATCAGTTAACAACTAAAGTTGGTAAAGAATTTGTTGGCCGAGTAGTATCGGTTATGGGCGAACCATTGGATGGTTTGGGTCCTATTGCCGCAGAAGCGACTTGGCCAATTTTTAATACTGCACCACCACTTTATACGCGTCGTTTAGTAGAAGATCAAGTTGAATCTGGTGTGACAGCAATTGACGCTTTATTTCCAATAGTAAAAGGTCAGAGGATGGCATTAATAGGAGACAGTAAGTCTGGTAAGAGCACTTTAGTGACACAACTAACCATTAATCAAAAAAATACCGACCAATTAGTTGTTTATTGTTTGATTGCTAAGCGCCGAACTGATGTTGATACTCTTTTGTCACGTTTAAAAGAAACTGATAGTTTAAAAAAAGCAGTAGTAGTAGTGGCTACCATGTTTGAATCTTTAATTGTGAATTATTTAGCACCTTATGTGGCGTCATCGATAGCTGAATATTTTTGGCAAAAATTAGACCAAGATACGATTGTGATCTATGATGATTTAACTTCACATGCTCATGCATATCGAGAAATTGCTTTACTTTCTGGCGTTAGTCCTGGACGTGATTCTTATCCAGGTGATATGTTTTATGCTCATTCTTCTCTTTTAGAGCGAGCCGGTCGCCTAGATAGTACCGGAAAAAGTTTAACTTCCATTCCAGTTGTTCATGCAGCTAATGGAGATATTACGGCTTATTTACCAACTAACATTATGTCGATTACTGACGGTCAATGGATATTGGATATGGAGACTTTCAGGAGTGGTGTTCGCCCAGCTCTTAATATTGGTTTAAGTGTGACTCGTGCTGGTGGTGTTGGTCATGATGATCGTCAAAAAAAACTAGCTTCTCAGACTTTGAAAATTTTGGCAGATTTTAGACAAGCTGAAGAATTTTCTCATTTTGGTTCTGAATTAGCGGTTGAAGCTAAAAAAGCATTGGATATTGGACATAATATTATGGAATTGTTGACTCAAGCACCAAATCAGACTTTTTCGTTTTTGGAACAAGAAATGATGATGGACATAATTCTTAATTTAGCTGAAGGTGAAATGCTTGATATTGCTAAAATGAAAGATGAAGTTAAGAAATCTTCAAAAATGGTTAGCCAAGATAAAGATTTTGAATCTGTTCGTGACCAGCTCAAACAAACATGTCTGAAAGCAGGATCATCTGGTCCATCAAATCAAGAGGAAGATAATCATGAAGCAGCCCAATGATTTAGCTCATGAAGAACAGGCCATGGGAACGTTAGTTGAATTAACTAGTGCTTTTGAAGGTATTGCAAGCATGAAGATTGCTTTAATTAAAAATCAAGTTTTACAGTCAACCCAATTCTTTAATGAATTATGGGGTATTTATAAACAAATTAAAGTTGACAGTATCTTTTCGTTTGGTCGGGACCAAGATACTCAGATTAAAGTTTTATCAAAAAATCTTTATATTATAGTTACTGCTGAGGGTGGTTTTAGTGGTGATATTGATCTTCGTTTATTAGAGTTAATGTTGAGTACTTATCAAGCTGATACTACTGATATTATCGTGATTGGTCATCACGGTGCTATTCAATTAGCTCAAAGAGGTATAGCTTTTAAAAAATATTTTAAATTACCAACTAAGGATCAAAATATTAACGTTACTCCGATTACTAAGGAGGTTCAACTCTATCAGTCGACAACTTTATTCTATCAACAATATGTTTCTTTAATGACCCAGGCCGTTAAATCAATTGATCTAACGGCAGCAGTTAATCAAATTGGTGAAAGTTTTAATGATAATCTTGATACTATTTCTGAAAAAAATTATATTTTTGAGCCGAGTCCAATTAGTGTTGCTAGTCATCTTGAAAGATCGATGATGCAAATTGCTATTTCTCAGTTAATTCTTGAATCAAAATTAGCTCAGTATGCTAGTCGCTTTAGAGCTATGAGTGCATCTCATCAAAGAGCTGATGAAGAAAAAGCTAATTTAAGGCTAGAGTTTAACCGTTCTAAAAGAGCCTTGAAAGATGAAAGACTTAAGGAGATTATTAATGGTATGAAAAAAGCTAGGATAGGAGTCTAACATGGCAGGTATAGTTGTTTCGGTTAAAGATTTAGTTGTTAAAGTTAAATTTGATCAAGATGGACCAGCAGTGAATGAGTTGGTTATAGTTGATAATGCCAATAAAACCGAATTATTAGTTGATCATTTAGAACAAAATGGCATAGTATTTTGTCTTAACATTAGATCAGATATGACGATACAAAAAGGTATGAAAAGCGTTCGGGCTAATCGTGGTATTGAGGTCGCTATTGGTGAAGAAACCATCGGTCGAATCTTTAATGCATTAGGCGATCCACTTGACGGCTTAAAGGCTCTAGACGATAAGGTCAAGCGAAAAGAAATTTTAACAATTCCAGCTCGGAGTTCTAATTTTGATATTGCTAAGCCTGAAATATTAGAAACTGGCATTAAAGTAATCGATTTTTTTACACCATTCGTTAAAGGTCGTAAAATTGGAATTATTGGTGGTGCTGGTGTGGGTAAGACCGTTTTAACAATGGAATTAATTAATAATATTGCTCAAGCTGGCGGTGGTTTATCTTTTTTTTCTGGTATTGGAGAACGTATTAGGGAAGGTCATGAACTCTATGTTACTTTAAAAGATAATGATTTATTAAAAAATACTTGTATGTTTTTTGCACAAATGAATGAAAATCCAGTTCAAAGATCATTGATTGGTATCTCTGCCACTGCTTCAGCTGAATATTTTCGAGATGAATTACATAAAGACATTTTATTTTTTGCTGATAATATGTATCGATATGTTCAGGCTAAAAATGAATTAGCTACTATTTTAGATCAAGTACCTAACGAAGGTGGTTATGAACCAACTGTTTTTTCAGATGTAAAAATTTTACAAGATCGATTAAGTTCTAATGAAAATGGTTCGATTACTTCTGTTCAAACTATTTATGTGCCAGCTGACGATATATCTGATCCAGCTGTTCAGTTAATTCAACACGAGATGGATTCAATTATAGTTTTATCAAGAAAAGTTGCTGAACAGGGTATCAGGCCAGCTGTTGATTTAAATTTAACCACTTCATCAATGTTAACTCCAGAAATTGTCGGTGAACGACATTATCTTTTAAGTATTCAAGTTCAAGCATTATTACAGAAATATGAATCGTTGAAAGGTATTATTGCCATTATTGGTGAAAATGAACTTAGTCCAGCTGATAGAGAAGATTATTCCAAGGCTAAACGTTTAATCAACAATTTTACTCAAAATATGAATGTTATGACTAAACAAAACGGAGTTCCAGGTGATTTTTTTAGTCGAGAAGATACTCTAAAAAGTATAGAAGAAATCATTGTATGAATAATGACCAAAATAGTACAGTTAAATCTACTAAAAATGAAGTCGAACAAAATCAAGAAGCTACTAAATTAAATCAACAAGTTTCTAAAAAAAAATCATCAACCACAATGTTAGTTAAGGTTTATTCGCCTTTTCGAATTTATTTTGATGGCCCAGCTTTTTCTATTAGTGCTGAAAATCGAGTTGGTCCTTTTGATATTTTACCTGGTCATCATAATTTTATGACTTTAATTAATGCTTGTACTCTTTTGATTAGATCTGATCAGGGTGATCAAAAAATTTTAATTTCTGGTGGATTAATGCATGTCAAGGCTGATAAAGTAATAGTTTTTCTTGATGTTTAGCCGACAATAAAATAATCAAAACTAATATTTGCTTGACTAGGTGGTGTTGAACCGGAACAGATATTAAAAGATGTCTGATTACGTTCCAAGTAGTAATGAATTGAACCACTCGCTAATCCAATTGGCGAGACAACAATATACGGTGTAGAACTGTAGGGCAGATTAAAATTCACTGTAATTAAGCAACCCGCACTTGGATTTGTGCCTGTATTAATATTAATATTACCAGCTGTATCAGTACCGTTGACTGTAGTCGTACCACCAGCACCAATAGCATTAAGAGTAGTGGAACTCGGTGAAGGTCCAATAACATTGATATGATGTGAGAGATTAAGATTGCCACTTAGTTGTAAAGAATTGGTGGTTATTTGAGGAGAAGAAACATTACCGTTAAAATTAGCGTTACCATTAACTTGTAAGCTAGCTGAAATAGTTGTTGAACCTTGTAAAGATGTATTGCCAGTTACTGATAAATTACCACTATTATTTAATTGTTGAAAATTACCAGTGCCTTTAACAGTTAAGCTCGTTAAACCAAGTCCACCGTTAATTTGTTCACCTCCGGCTACTTGAAGACCATTACTGATTAAAACTCGACCAGCAAAAACAGCGTTAGCCTCAACATTTAAGTTTTGCTTAGGAGCTCCAATAGTTGAATCATTAGCAGCCAATTGGTTGAGACTATTTTGAGTTAGATTTTGATTTTTTAGACTGGTTGAATTGTTGATAGGAGTCTGGCTTTGTAAATATGTAATTACAACTACCACAATAGTTAAAACGACTATTAACCCGAATAATATTAGGTAAATATTAAATTTGGCTAATTTGTCTTTTAATTTTAGTTTATTTTGGGAATTTAACGTTGAAGAAGTTTTTGATTGATCATTGGTTTCAGAGTTTTGGTTGGTGTTATTTTCAAGACTTGAACTTTCTAAACCATTACCGCCCGTAGCATCGATAACATTATCTTCAAGACTTGAACTATTGGATTCTAAATCGATTTCTTCTGGTTTTGTTTCATTATCTGGCATTATTTTTTAATTTAGTTTTATAATATCTATAATACAAGAAAAGAGAATTAAAGATAAGTATTCTGATTATGTTTATAAAAAATAATTTTTTTGTTTTTTTGAGTTGTTTAATTATTGCTCTATTATTTTTTTTGATACCAAATTTAGTTCAAGCTGAATCAGCTTCATCTAGTAATTATCAAATACATAATGTTTTTTTTGGAGCTGGTGGTAATCTAAATCAATGTTCGGCTAGTTATTGCGCAAAAACTTCTATTGGAGAAATAGCCGTTGGTAATACTAAAAGCTCTAATTATCAAGCTCAAGCAGGTTTTAATACTAATCGCTCACCGTTTATTTCTATCGATGTTAATAATACAAGTGTTAATCTAGGTACTTTAAGTACTAAATCAACAGCTACGGCTACGGCTCAGTTCAGTGTTTCAAGTTATTTAGCTAGTGGATATCAAGTTGAAACAGTTTCTCCGCCACCGTCTAACAACTCAGCTATTTTAACACCATTGACTTCACCAACTACTGCTCAACCCGGTTTAGAGCAATTCGGTATGAACTTAGTGGCTAATACATCACCAATTAGTTTTGGGGCTAATCCTAGTCAATTGCCAAGTAGTGCTTTTAGTTATGGTCAAGTTTCTAGTAATTATGATTCGCCTAATCTTTTTATGTATCAACCCAACTCAACGATTGCATACTCTGATCAAAGTAGTGGTCAAACACTCTATACTATTTCTTATATTTTTAATATTTCACACACTACACCAGGAGGTGTCTATACATTTAATGATGATTTAATAGCTACCTCGACTTATTAGTTGTGGATAAGTTCTTTATTTTTTATAAAAAAAATGATACTTTGATATAAGTATTAAAAAATAAAAATCAAAAATATAGGAGAAAAGATGTTAGCTAGTATAAAAAGAATTAAGAAATTTTTTTATACTTCTTTTGTAATTGCTTTTATCTTAGCATTATTAACGCCACTTCTAGGTAGTCAACCGGTTTTAGCGGCTCAGATGGCTAGTAGAAGCATTACTATGAGTGATTCTGGTGTTTCAGCTGGTACAATTTCAACTGGTGTTGGTAGTGGTACGAATGTTTCTTATAAAGTTGGTTTTACAACTACTCAAGCGGCTGAAAGTGTTGTGATTGATTTTTGTTCTAATAGTCCAATTATTGCTGATACTTGTACAGCACCAACCGGTTTTAGTGTTACAGGTGTTACGGTTTCTTCTACGGTGACTGGTGGTATTGGATCGAGTGGTTGGACTGTGGGTGGAACTAATAGTGCTGGTGCAACCATGGGAAGTGCTTCACAGTTTGCGGCCTATGATGCTACTGCCGCGGCAGCTGGTGCTCAAAGCTTTACTATCGCAGGTGTAACCAATCCGTCAACTTTAGGTGCTTTTTATGCTCGTATCTATACTTTTGCTAACACTACTTATGGTACTTATTCTAGTGCTACTTCACCAGGTGATTACTTAGATTATGGTGGTATTGCTTTATCAACCAACAATATTATATCAATTACGGCTCGTGTTCAAGAAACAATAAGTTTCTGTGTTTCGGGTGATGCTCCCAGTAGTTGGACAACTACACATGATTGTTCTGATCCTAATGCCAACGTTTCACCGGCTCTTACTCTTGGTCATGGTAGCCCAACACCGATCTTAGACCAAACTCAAGTAGATAGTGGAACGGTTTATTCTCAATTATCAACTAACGCCACTAGTGGTGCTGTTATATCTATGCGTAATAGTACTGGCTGTGGTGGTTTAAGCGCTAATGGTGGTACGACTTGTGCTATCCCTGCAATTGGTTCAACTGCGGCAGCTATTGTAGCCGGTACAGCTGATTTTGGTATGGCGACTGGTCCAAGTGTTGATGATGTTAATGGTGTTGGATCTTTAACCCCAGCTTCGACGTATTACAGTTCAAGTAATTATACTTTTACGGGTGGTTCGTCAACTAGCGATACTACTCCTTTACAGGGTGCGACTACTCCTAGCGATGTTTATTATGGTATGAATGCGACTAATGTTGATTCAACTTATGGTGATACTGTGGCTTCAACATCTTCACCTCTTTATCGAGTTGACAGTGCATATACTTTTGCAGCTACCGCTTCTTTAACTACGCCAGCTGGTATTTATACGGCTAATATGGATTTAATTGCTACTGGTACTTTTTAAAGTAGGTATTTAGGCAATTATGAATGAATTTAACTAGTTTATTTCATAAACAGTCACTTTTTTTATTGATATTTTATGTTTTGACTGTCTTTATTAGTGTCATGATTTATAACTTAGGTTTTGCAACGGTTTATGGTGCTAAGATTAATGATCGATATATTAAACTATCTTCTAGTCAAACTTCAGCTACCAACGTGACATTTCAAATTGGTTTTAATTTAACGTCTTCAAGTAATGTCGGTTCAATTGAATTTCAATTTTGCTCAAACTCACCATTATTTAACGATGTGTGTACAGTTCCAACGGGTATTAATGTGTCAACTGCAAGTTTAGTTGCTCAAACTGGACAAACAAACTTTAGTTTATTGCCGGCCACCTCTCAAAATTTAATCGTTATGAGTCGTAGTCCTAGTTCAACTTCACCAGGACCTGTTAGTTATACGTTTAATAATATTACTAACGCTTCAGCTGAAGGTACGGAATATGTCAGGATTGAAACTTTTTCAAGTTCGACACCGTCTACTACTACTGTCATTAATCATGGTGGTTTAGCCTATGCTTTAAATAATCAATTAGCTGTTAATGCTGAAGTTCCACCCTTTATATATTTTTGTAGTGCAGTTCAAATTAGTCATTTAAATTGTCAGGATAGTTCAGGACATAATATTAATTTTGGTACTTTTTCACCTCAAACCTCAGTAACAGCTACTTCTCAATTACTGGTTGGGACTAATGGTCAAAATGGTTATACTATTTCAACTTATGGTCAAGGACTAACTTCAGGTATTAATCAAATTCCGAATTTATATCCAGCTAGTGTATCTAGACCAGGAGTTTCACAGTTTGGCTTAAATTTAGTGGCTAACATTTCACCGACTGTCGGTCAAAATCCAACTGGTCCAGGACATGGTCAACCCTTTTTAAATTATGATGAACCAAATTTTTATGCTTTTCAAAATGATTCTAATATTGCTGGATCTAATCAGCCTGAAAATTATCGATTATATACAGTTAGTTATTTAGTCAATGTGGCTCAAAATCAGGCACCTGGTGTCTATGTCACAACCGTTAATTATGTTTGCATAGCGAATTTTTAAATTTTGTAAATTATCTATCTTTTGTTAAGATAATAATAATTGTGATAAGGATAACAACTTTAAAGATCAAACAATATTTTAATTGGCTAATTTTATTATTGGCAATTTTTTTAATTAGTGGTTTTAGTTTGGCAAATTTTACTATATCTAGTGCAGCTTCTTCGGCTGATGGTGTTCAGGTTTCTCCTTTAAGAAGTGATGTGACTATTAAAGCTGGTCAATCTCAAGTTATTGATATGTATGTGACCAATATTACTTCAGTGCCTGAAACCTTATCAGGTGTAGTGAATGACTTTGTAGCTAATTCTAATGAAACAGGTCAACCATCAATTTTAATTGGTAAAAATATTCATGAAAAACATGGATTAAAAAAATTTGCTGTACCAATTCCTAACTTTACCTTACAAGCAGGTCAGCAAAAAGAAATACCAATTACTTTAAAAATTCCAAGCAATACTCCAGGTGGTGGTTATTATGGAGTAGTTAGATTTGGCCCAGCTAGCATAGGTGGTAAAAATACTACTGTTAGTTTATCTGGATCAGTTGGATCTATTATTCTATTAACTGTTCCTGGAAAAATCAAACAACAATTATCGATTGCTAGTTTTGATGTTAGTAATGGTACACCAAGTAATTTTTTTACATCGAATCAGCATATTAATGCTGTGGTTAGATTTCAGAATGAAGGTAATATTCAAGTTGCTCCATTCGGAAAAGTACTTTTAAAAACTAGTTCTAATAAAATTATATCAGTTTATAATGTTAATAATGTCACTCCTCCCGGCAATGTTTTACCTAATAGTATCCGAAGATTTTTTATTCCTTTAAAAAAAGTAAGTTCATTTGGTATTTATACAGTTGAAGGTAATTTTGGTTATGGTTCTTCTGGCCAAACTTTATCGGCTTCAACAACTTTTTATGTTATTCCGTTAACTTTAATCATGATAATTATTATCTTTATTATCCTGGTTCTATTTTTTATATTTGGTTTTCCGAAAATATTAAACGCATATAAAGAACGAGTGATTAGACAGTCTAGGCGTCAATAGTTCATAGTTTTAAATTTTTATTTCGTTTATACTTAATACAATGTTAAATTTTAAAATTAGTTTAATTTTTTTTGTTTTAATATTAGGATTTGTTTTTTTGTCTTTATATCAAGTTAGGGCTTTAACTATACCGGCTCATCAAACATCAAATGGATCAATTGGTCTACAAGGAACGATTCCTAGTCCTCCACCTTCACAAGGAGCAACAATAGCTACTCCTGTTACTGGAACTAGTTTTACTAACATGCCAGTTAATGTCAATGGATTATGTCCAAATAATTTATTAATTAAAATTTTTTCAAATAATGTTTTTATTGGTGCTATTAATTGCCAAAATGGTAGTTATAACATACCAGTTGATTTATTTTCCGGACAAAACGATTTAGTCGCTATAGATTATAATAATTTAGATGAATCTGGTCCAGATTCCAATAGTGTGATTGTTAATTATAATAATATTCAACTAGCTAAATTTGGTTCAGTAGTTAGTTTAACTAGTAATGATGCTGAAAGAGGTTCTAACCCTGGTTCAACTTTAACTTGGCCATTTAATCTTAATGGTGGTGTCGGACCCTATGCTGTCAGTATTGATTGGGGTGATGGTTCTCCAGCCGAATTATTGTCAGAAAAGTTTGCCGGGCAGTTCAGCGTTAATCATGTTTATTCAAAAGCAGGAATTTATAATGTTGTTGTTAGAGCTACCGACTCTAATCATACTCAAGCTTTTTTGGAAGTTGTAGCTGTAGTTAACGGAGCTGTTATTAATTTAAATCAAAAAAAATCGACTAATCAAAGTCAATTAGTTTCAAATCAAAAACCACAAATCATTTGGTGGCCAATTATTATTTTAGTACCGTTAATTTTTATTACGTTTTGGATTGGTGGTCGACATCAAATGTATGTTTTAAGGCGTCAACTTGAAAAACAGCGAGAAGAGTTACAAAATAATAAAAATTAGCTACAATTAAATAATGTCTAAAAAAGTCTTTGTCGGTATGAGTGGAGGAGTTGATAGTTCTTTGACAGCCGCTTTGTTACAAGAACAAGGTTACAATGTAACTGGTGTTTATATGAAAAATTGGACCAGTGACGTGGCAGGTTATTATTGTCCTTGGCAAGATGATTTTAATGATGCTAAAAGAGTGGCAGTTGATCTTGGTATACCATTTAAAGTTTATGATTTTCAAACGCAATACAAAGATTTGGTAGTCGATTATTTATTAGAAAGTTATCAACAAGGTATAACTCCTAATCCAGATATTATGTGTAATCAGGAAATTAAATTTAAAGTATTTCTTGATTTAGCATTAAAAGATGGTGCAGACTATATTGCTACCGGTCATTATGCTCAAATTAAAAATAATAACCATCGATTTTATTTAACAACTGCAGTTGATCAAAATAAAGATCAAACTTATTTTCTCTATAGAATGAGTTATGAGGCCTTGGAGCACAGTTTAATGCCAATCGGTTCTATGCTTAAATCTAAAGTTAGATTAGAAGCTAAAAAACGTCATATTTTTACAGCCAATAAAAAAGATTCTCAGGGAATATGTTTTATTGGTAAAGTACCAATAAAAGATTTTTTATTAAATCAATTGGGTCCTCAAAAACCAGGCCTAGTTATCGATAATAATCAACAAATTGTTGGTCAACACGACGGAGTAATTTTTTATACAATTGGTCAAAGACATGGTTTGAATTTGGGTGGTGGATTACCTTATTATGTTTTTGATAAAGACATTAAAAAGAATATTGTTTATGTCACCCGTGATTTAAATTTTAATAATTTATGGTCAGATAATTTGAGTTTGTCTCAGGTTTATTTTTTAACAGATCAAATTAAGCGAATATCTGTTCAGGATAATGTTATGGCTAAACCAAGATATCGAGCTTCAAATGTGGCAGTTAAGAATTTGAGCCAAATTAATCAGGATCAATGGTCTTTAGAATTGGTTGAAGCGGTTAAAGCACCTACACCTGGTCAATCAGTGGTTTTTTATCAAGATCAAATCGTTCTTGGCGGTGGAATTATTAGTCGGCTTTTATAATAAAAAATGTTAAAATTTAAGATATGACTTCCAGAGAAATTAGACGACTTTATTTTGAAAATTTTATTAATAACCGACATAAAATGATTCAAAGATCATCACTAATACCACCCAATAATGATGCAACAACTCTTTTTGTTAGTTCTGGTATGCAACCATTAGTGCCTTACCTTTTAGGTGAAACTCATCCAGAAGGTAGTCGTTTAGTCGATATTCAAACTTGTTTACGAGCTCAAGACATAGAAGAAGTTGGTGATAGTCGTCATACCACATTTTTTGAGATGTTAGGCAATTGGTCTTTGGGCGATTATTTTAAATCAGAACAATTAAGTTGGTATTTTAATTTTTTAGTCGATAAAATTGGTCTTGATCCTAATCGACTATTTGTTACTTGTTTTATAGGTGATGAAGATAATGAGATACCACGTGACCAAGAATCAGCTCAAATTTGGCAAAAATTGTTTAAATCAAAAAACATTGATCACGAAATTGTGGAAATTGGTTCAGAAAAAAATGGTTATAAAATCGGCATGAAACAAGGTCGAATTTTTTATTATGATCATACTAAAAATTGGTGGTGCCGGTCGGGAAGTATTAACGAAATGCCGGTTAATGAACCTGGTGGTCCAGATAGTGAAGTTTTCTATGAATTTGATTTTATAGAACATGATTTAAGTTATGGACAATATTGTCATCCTAACTGTGATTGTGGTCGTTTTGTTGAAATAGGTAATTCAGTTTTTATGGAATATCTTAAAACCGAACACGGCTTTAAGTTATTACCAAAAAAGAACGTTGATTTTGGAGGTGGTTTAGAAAGATTAACCGCAGCTTCTCTTAACACTAATGATATTTTTCGGATTGATTTATTTTGGCCAATTATTAATCAGCTAGAAGTCTTGTCGCAAAAAAAATATTCATCTCATCAAGAAAGTATGCGAGTTATAGCTGATCATTTGAAAGCGGCTGTTTTTTTAGCCAATGACGGTGTTGTACCGAGTAATAAAACTCAAGGTTATGTCATGAGACGTTTGATTCGTCGAGCTATTCGTTATGGTTTTGACCTTGGGATTGAAAATAATTTCTTAAATCAAGTAGTTAGTATTATTCAAGGCATTTATCAACAGGATTACCCTGATTTAATCGATAATCAATTAAAAATTGAAGAAGTTTTAACCAAAGAAGAGAAAGTTTTTCGTCAAACACTTAGAAAAGGCTTAAGGGAATTTGATAAAATTATTAATCTTAAACTAAAAATTGAAGGAAAAGATGTCTTTAAGCTCTATGATACTTATGGTTTCCCTTATGAATTAGTCATTGAAGAAGCTTTTAAACAAGATATTGACGTTGATCAAAACTGGCGCAGTGACTTTGATGTTTTAATGTTAGATCAAAAAAATCGCTCTCGTACTGCTTCAAAAGGTACTTTTAAAGGTGGTTTGGCTGGTCACGAAGATATTCATAAAAAATATCATACAGCCACTCATTTAATGTACCAGGCTTTAAGAATGGTTTTAGGTGAACATGTTATTCAACATGGCAGTAATATTACAGATGAAAGATTACGTTTTGATTTTTCTCACCCCGATAAATTAACAATCGAAGAAATTAAAAAAATTGAAAAAATTGTTAATGATCAAATTAAAGCTGATTTAGAAGTTAGTTTTCAAGAGGTTCCAGTTGGAATTGCTCTTAACCAGTTAAAAGCTTTAGGTGCTTTTAATGATCGTTATGATTCAATAGTTAAAGTTTATAGTATGACGCCAAAGGGTCAAACAGAGCCGTTTAGTCGAGAAATCTGTGGGGGTCCTCATGTTGCTCACACTAATTTATTAGCTGAAAATGGGCAAAAATTTAAAATTATTAAAGAAGAAAGTTCATCTGCTGGTATTCGAAGGATTAAAGCGGTTTTAAGTTAATTGAGTTAGTTTTATGCTACAATTATTAATAGGATTTTCAAACAAAAAAATCTGAAATTTTCATGATGTTATTTTTCGTTGTATTTATTAACATAATAATTATGGTAAAATATCTGGTATGTTAGATAAAATTTCAAAAGTTAAAAAAACTGTTTCTAAACAAGTGGTTTCAAAGGTTAATAAAAACAAAAAAAAATTAGTTGAGAAGAACCCAGTTGAAGAGGAAAATTTAATTATAGCTCTAGATATTGGTACAGAATTTGTTAAAGCTTTAATTGGTCGTTTAGATCAGTCGACATCTGAAATTGAGATTATTGGCATGGGTCGAAAAAGACAATCTTTAAGTGATATGCAGGCCGGAGCTATATCTGATATTGCAGCTGTGGTAGATAATTGTGATCAAGCTTTAGCTCAGGCTGAAGAACAGGCCGGTGTAAGTGGTCGGCGTGCTGTCATTGGTATAGCCGGTGAACTTGTTAAAGGTACAACCAACACTCTAAAAGTTTTAAGACGTGACCCTTCACAGCTAATTGACTCAATTGAAATGGAAAAGATTATTCTTTTAGTTCAAGATCGAGCTAAAGAAATTGCTAAAAAACAATTGTCAATCGAAACTGGTGGTCGTGAAGTCGACGTTAAACTAGTCAATAGTGCTTTAGTCGGTATTGAAATTGATGGTTATCCAATTACTAATCCACTCGGTTTTCAAGGTAAAGAAGTGGTTATTCAACTTTACACCGCGTTTGCACCGTTAGTTCATATAGGTGCTTTAGAAAAAACAGCTTTAGAGTTAGATTTAGATTTATTAACGGTTGCAGCTGAGCCGTTTGCCGTTTCAAGAGCAGTTTTAGGTAATAAGATAAGTCAGAATTTTAGTGCTATTTTAGTTGATGTTGGTGGTGGTACGACGGATATTGCTGTTATTAATGATGGTGGTGTTCAAGGAACAAAAATGTTTGGTATTGGTGGTCGGGCTTTTACTAAAGGTATCGAAAAAGACTTAAGTGTAAGTTACGAAATGGCTGAAGCATTGAAAATTGGTTTATCAACTCAAAAGATTCCTGTTTCTAAAAGACCGATTATTGAAACAATTGTTAATAAAACAGCTACAACTTGGATTAGTGGTATTGAATTAGCTTTGTCTGAGTTTGATATGCTTGATCATTTACCTTATAGAATGTTTTTATGTGGTGGTGGATCATCTTTAGAGGTTTTGGCCAACAAATTAGAAGGCACCGATTGGTATAAAAATTTACCATTTACTCATAAACCGACTATTCATTTAATTAGACCAGAACAAGTTGACGGTATTATTGACAAAACTGGTAGAGTTAAAGACCATACTTTTATTACCGCTATGGGCTTACTAAGAATCGCTAGTGACACTTTGGAATTTGCCGGGGATGAAGAAGAACCAGCTAAAGTTACCTTAAAAGATCGAATAGATAAGATGATGGGAGCTTAAATTGGCGGTCACTAAAGATACAATTTATATTGATTCAGAAGAAGAAATTACTGGTATTATTGATAAAATTCAGTCAGCTGAATCTAAGTTGGTGGCTTTAGTTTTACCCAAAAAAACTTCAGTCTTACAGAGTAGTGTTAACATGAAACTAATGAAAAGATCAGCCGATCTAGCTGAAAAAAATTTAGTTTTAATTACCAGCGATGAAAGTTTAAAAACTTTAGCTGCTAATAATAATATTTATGTAGCTAGTGACCTTAATTCTAAACCAACCATCCCAACTGTATTACCGAATGTTGCTTCTGAGCTAAAAGATGAAACGACTCAAGGTCTTCAAAATAGCACCATTGATTTGAATCAGTATCAAAGTGCGGCCAATTTACCAACAGATCAAAAACTTGATCAAATAGCTAGCAGTATTCCCGTTGAAGGTCCAGAAGAATTTGATGCAGAAAATCAGGTTAATGATCCTAATGTGGTTGATTTAAGTAAAAATGAAGATGAGTTAGTTGATAATCAAACTTCTACACGCCGTGCTTCTAACCCTACTAATCAAAATGAAGAAGTATTAGATTCTTTGACCGATAAAAAGATTAAAGCACCTAGGTTCAGTCGATTTAAAATATTGATATTAGCGATTATTGGATTTGTAATTTTACTATTATTGTTAACTTATTATGTTTTGGCTATTTTACCTAAAGCCGATATTAAAATAAAAACAGATGCTTTAAATATTAAAGTTAATACTCCAATCAATTTAGATAATTTTAAGTCATCTAGTTCGGCTAGCAGCGGTGTTCTTTACACTAAAACAGTTAATTATTCTAAAAACATTAGTGCCTCTGTTCCAACTAGTGGCTCTGTTAATAACGGTCAAACTGCTAGTGGTCAAGTTACTATTGGTTTAACTAATTGTAATAATACAACTGTAAATATTCCGGCGGGGACTAGTTTAAGTTATAACAACCTAACTTATACTACTCAATCATCTCTAAGTTTGAGTGCTCCGTACCAAAACGGTCAATGTCAATCTTCTACTTCCGGACAGACAGTTAATGTGACGGCTTTAAACAATGGCAGTAGTTACAATCTAGCCAGCGGTCAGACTATGCAAATGTCAACTTTTAATGGTTATTCTAGTTCTGACTTTACGGTTGTATCTGACGGTATTAGTGGTGGAACTGATAATATTCAAAAAGTTGTTGCTCAGGCTGATATTACTTCGGTTGACAGTAAATTAAAGCTATCATCTAGTACAAGTGCCATTAATGCTCTTGAACAACAACTCCAAGCTGATGGATTCGATCCTATTAAGAGTTCTTTTGTTACCAGTAAACCTCAGATAGCTTATAGCGCTCAACTTAATCAACCAGCTGCTACGTTAACAGCGACTGAAAAAGTTACATATACTATGACAGGTGTTGATAGTTCAGAACTTCAATCATTTTTAAATAAAATAATTCAAAGTAAAATTAAAAATTCTACCCAGACAATTTTAAACAATGGATATAATAGCTTAGTGTTTTCTAGTGGTTCTTCACCAACTAACTATAATTTAAATACCACTGCTGAGGTTGGTCCTAAATTAAGCGTTAGTCAAGTTCAACTTTTAGCTGCTGGTCATTCTAGTAGTTATGTTGTTTCCCAATTAAAGAAAAATCCAAATATTCAACATGTTACTATTACTGTAACGCCTTCTTGGCTTGGTTCATTGCCTAGCAATAAAAATAAGATTATTGTTAATATTTTAAAACCCTAAATTTTATGTTAAATTTAAAAAATAATATTCTAGCTTTTGATGTAGGTGAGAAAAGAATTGGTTTGGCGATTGTAAAAAAGGGTAGTTTTATTGTTAAACCGTTAGATTATTTAAATAATGATCATGATTTTAATGAACGTTTAAAACAAATTATTAAAGATAATGAAGTTGATCTTTTGGTAGTTGGCTTACCACGTAATATGTCTGGTCAACTTACTAAGCAAACTCAAAAAGTTCAAGAATTTGTTAACCAATGTTTAAAAGAATTGGGTTTAAAAATCGTTTATCAAGATGAATCTTTGACTAGTGTTGTAGCTGAAACAAATCTTTCTTTTAAGATTAAATCAAAAGGTCAAATTGATAGTGAAGCAGCTTGTTTGATTTTAGAGGATTATATTAACAGTCTATGAAGTATGATTATTCAAAAAAACGTCATAAAATTCCTCGAAAAACTAAGTTTTTTATATTAGTCATAGCAGTTGTTTTAGTGATTATAACGTTAATTACTTCACAGATTTATAATCAAGATTTAAGACCGATCGATGCTTCCAATCACCAAATTGTTAAAGTTACAATTCCTTCAGGTGATTCGGTTGATATGATTGGTGCTCTTTTGGTCAAAGATCATTTAATCCGAAGCGCTTGGATTTTTAAAGTTTATGTTCATTCATTCAGTAATGAGGTGTTACAAGCTGGTAGCTACCGTTTATCTCAGTCCTATAGTTTAAAAAAAATCGTTAGTATTATTCATAACGGTAATGTAGCTACTAAATTATTAACAATTTTGCCGGGTAAAACTATTAATCAAATTGAACAGACTTTCATTAAAGCTGGTTTTCAAAAATCAGCAGTTTTAGCTGCTTTTAACCCAAATCTATATACTTCTATTCCAATTGTCAATGATAAACCAGCTAATATTAATACTTTAGAGGGTTTGTTATGGCCAGATAGTTTTCAGATTAATGATACTTCTTCACCGCAAACTGTAGTAGCTGAATCTTTAAATGAAATGAGTCAAAGAATTACTCCATCATTGCAAACACTTTTTGCTAGTGAAAAACTGAGTATTTATCAGGCTTTAATTTTAACTTCTATTATCGGTCAAGAAGTTTCTTCTTTGAGAGCCCAACCACAGGTGGCTCAAGTTTTTCTTACACGACTTAGTTTAAATATGCCTTTAGGATCAGATGTAACTGCTTTATATGGTTCAGAACAAGCTGGTCAAGGTCAAAACTTAAACTATAATTCGCCCTATAATACTCTTTTACATCCTGGTTTACCGCCAACACCGATTTCAACAATTTCACCGTCTGCTTTACAAGCTTTAGCTCATCCAGCCCCTACTAATTGGTTATATTTTGTGACTGGTGATAATGGCCATACTTATTTTTCGAAGACTTTAAGTCAACAAAATCAAAATATTGCCAATTATTGTCACGTTAGATGTGCTTGACTTATTCTTGATTATAGGTTAATATTATATACTTGTTAAACCTAAAAAGGAAGTGAAAGTTTATGAAAGGTCAGCATAGCGAATTTAAAGATGGATCTGAGTATCAGAATAATAGTTTAAAACATAAAATAAAAGTTTATGTTGTGGCGAGTCTAATAGGAAGTATGTTGTTTAACGGTGTAAACGTATTTGTTGTTGGTCATAATGGTCCAGAAACACCCGAATCAGTGTCCGAAGGCATAGCTTTACCAGTTTATATCAATAAAATTAATCAAGCTGCTCCTGCAAAACAGTTTATTTTAGAATATTTAACTAAAACTGTCGTCAACGTAAGAAAATATCCCGATGCTTTTGGACTTATCCCAACATTAAATAATTCTGTTGGACGAGAATATTGGCAGAATACTTTTAATAATGCCTGTTTGAAGGATACTGTTTATAATATAACGAACAGTAAAATAAATAATCAAACAAATAATAGTTCTTTTAACGAAATCAATCTTTCAAATCCCAATCAGTTAGTAATTCAACCTAATAATAATTACTCTCCAGAGCTTATTTTTGACATTCAACAAAATTCCATAACACCTGCCAACAAGACAACAAACAGTATACTTGAAGCTCATAATTGTCGAACTAGTATTGTTTCAACGACTAGTTATGTGCCACCACAACACGGTTTGCTTTAATAATGAAATATGCATCTTATTTTTTAAACTAACATATTTAAATATGTTACTCTGATTGATTTTTAGCTAATTTTAGGCTATAATTGATGGTATTAAGTTTTGTTTGAACGGAGTAAAAGATTAGTAGTTCAGCATTAATCAATAAAAAAGCTAATAAAATTGATTGGCCAATTAGGAATTTAAGATTTAGGTTCCATTTTAAACTTAATCAAATAAAGTTTTTTATTTTGGCGATTAATTTTCTTATTATATTTTTGGTTATTTTGATTATCTTTAGTTCTAATCAGACCAACTTATTGGCGGTTAGTGGATCTAATCAATTAAATTCATCAACGTCAGTTGTTGATCCGTTAGATCAACAGTCTTCTGCTGACATAGCTTTAACTGTAGCTAAAATGACTAATTTGCCAGAGACAACTGCAATTGCTAATCAGGCTCAAAGTCAACAGGCTGAAATTGCTATGGCCGGTGCTAATCAAGCTGTAATGTCTAAACCTCAAATTGTTCAAACTAATTTAAAAACTAATAGCGATATTGTTAGTTATACAGTTAAACAAAATCAAACTTTAGCACAAATTTCAAAATTGTTTGGTGTGTCTGTTACTAGTATTATGGCATCAAATAATTTGTTAACTGAAAATATTAATGCTGGTCAAGTTTTGTTGATTCCTCCAATGAATGGTCTAGTTTATACAGTTCAAGCTGGTGATACGCCACAATCTTTAGCTCAAAAATTTCAAGCAAATGCTAAGAATATTATTTCTTATAATAATGCTGAAATTAGTGGTTTAACGCCAGGTGAACAAATCATTATTCCCGGTGGTAAGGAACCGGTAGCTGCTCCGATTGTTAATCTAACGCCAACCTGTAGTGATATTTATGGTAATTCAACTTCTTGTTATAATGGTTATGATTTTGGTTATTGTACATGGTACGTTGCTACTCAAATAGCTGTTCCACCAAACTGGGGTAATGCTGCAACTTGGGCTTATTATGCCGCTCAAGATGGTTGGCGTGTTAGTTCAACACCAGTTGTTGGTGCTATTGCTCAAACTCCTTATGCTGCTGGTGGTGAGGGACATGTTGCCATTGTTCGAGCTATTAATCCTAATGGAACTATCTGGATTTCTGAAATGAATTCTTATGGTCAAGTTTCATTAACCAATCCAACTCCAACAGGGGGTTGGGATGTAGTTGATTGGCAAAAGGCACCAATTTCTTTATTTCCTAACTATATTTATAAATAATGAATTTTGTAGATCAAGTTAAAATCACAGTTCAAGCTGGTGATGGTGGTGATGGTAGTATTAGTTTTCGTCATGAAAAGTTTATTGCTAAAGGTGGTCCAGATGGTGGTGATGGTGGTGATGGTGGTGACATTATTTTTGAAGCTAGTGCTAATCAAGATACGTTAGCTAATTTTAGATATAAAAAAATAATTAAAGCCGAAAACGGTGACCGAGGTAGCTTTAATAATAGACACGGCAAAAGAGGTAAAGATCAAATCATATTAGTACCTATAGGTACTTTAATTTATAATCAAGATCAATTATTGGTTGATTTAGTTCAAAATCATCAAAGAGAGATTATTGCTAAAGGTGGCCAGGGTGGTTTTGGTAATGCTCATTTTATTTCTTCGACTCGTCAAGCCCCAAAATTTGCTGAAAAGGGCCTAAAGGGTCAAAAATTAGAGCTTAAACTAGAATTAAAAATGATAGCTGATGTTGGTTTAATTGGTCTTCCAAACGTTGGCAAATCTAGTTTGATTAGTCGAATTAGTCAAGCCAGACCAAAGATAGCAGATTATTCTTTTACAACTCTTAAACCATCTTTAGGTATGCTTGATTTTAGAGGTCAAGCTATTTTAATCGCTGATATTCCCGGATTAATTGCCGGAGCTTCAAGTGGTAAAGGATTAGGTTTTGATTTTTTGCGTCACATAGAAAGAACTAAAATATTAGTTCATGTCATAGATATTTCGTCATCTGATCCATTTGAAGACTATCTGACTATTCGACACGAATTGGAAACTTATCAGATTGATTTAAAAATTAAGCCGGAAATTATTGTTCTTAATAAAGTTGATCTTTTGAGCCAAACAGAAGTTGAGCGTATTACGAATGATTTTAAAAAGAAATTAAAAATTAAAACATCAATTTTAAAAATTTCGACTCAAAGTTTATTCGGTTTAGATGATTTAAAAGATTTAATTTATCGAGAAGTTAATAAAGTTAATCAACTTCAACCTAAAAATGAAATAGATCAAGAAACTGTTAAAGTTATTAATTTTGATCATTTAAGTTCTAAAATTAGTCGAAAATTTGTGGTTAGTAAAATTGCTGACAATAAATTTAAAGTGATCGGTCAAGATTTAGAAAATTTAGTCAATAAAACTGACTTTAATAACAGTGAAGCCATCAATAGATTACATAATTTATTAATCAAACGAGGTTTAGTGAATGAACTCAAAAAACAAGGTGCAAAAGATGATTGTTTAGTTTATTTAGCTGACCATAAAATTGATTTTCTATTTTAAACTTCTAATAAAGTAATTTTTTTAGTATAATAGTTTGACTAAAATTAAGGTTTTATGACTAATAATCAAATAAATATCAAGGGAGCCAGAGAGCATAATTTAAAAAATGTTGATTTAACTATTCCTAGAGATCAATTAGTAGTTATAACCGGTTTATCTGGTTCGGGAAAGTCTAGTTTAGCGTTTGATACTATATATGCTGAAGGTCAACGTCGTTATGTTGAGTCGCTTAGTAGTTATGCCCGACAATTTTTGGGTATTATGGAAAAGCCCGATGTTGATCAAATTGACGGTTTAAGCCCAGCCATTAGCATTGATCAAAAATCATCATCTAGAAATCCTCGTTCAACAGTCGCTACCGTTACAGAGATTTATGATTATTTAAGATTACTTTATGCTCGTATTGGTATACCTCATTGCCCAGTCGATGGTCGGCCGGTTTTTAAACAAACATCGAGTGGCATAATTTCAAAAATTGAATCAAACTTTAAAGATCAACGGATTATGATTTTAGCGCCGATTGTTAATGATAAAAAAGGTGCTTTTGAGCATATTTCAGCTCAATATCTTAAAGTTGGTTTCGGTCGAGTTAGAGTTGACGGCATAATTTATGAATTAGATGAATTTCCGACTCTTGATAAAAATATCCGTCACAAAATTGAAATTTTAGTTGATCGACTGGTTATTAATAATGATAATCGGACTCGTTTAGTTCAATCGGTTGAACAATCTTTAGAAATTGGAGGAGAACGTATTTTATTATTAGATCAAAATAATCAATATTTAGCCGATTATTCGGTTTTATATGCTTGTCCAGATCATCCAGATATAGCAATTCCAGAATTAGAACCACGAACTTTTAGCTTTAATAATCCTCAAGGTGCTTGTCCAGTTTGTACTGGTTTGGGTTCAAAATTAGAAGTTGATCCTGACTTAGTTATACCCAATGGCCATTTGACTATTCGTGAAGGAGCAATTAGACCGTATAACAGGATTAACGTCGATAATTGGTATATGAAAAAACTTCAAGCAGTTGCCGATCGTTATAATTTTTCTTTACAAGTACCAACCGCTGAATTGAACCCAGAGCAGATGAAAATTATTATGTATGGAACTGGTTTAGAAACTTATCAAATATCATTAGGTAATGGTCGTTCTTTTACGACAACATATGAAGGTGTAGTTGCTAATTTAGAACGAAGATTTAAAGAAACAGATAGTGAGTTTATTCGTCGAGATATTCAAAAATTTATGCAAGAAAAATCATGTCATGCTTGTCATGGCTTAAGATTAAGACCAGAAGTTTTAGCTATTAAAATTAATCAAAAATCAATTATGGACGTCTGTTCTCAATCAATTGATCAAGTTAAAATTTGGATTAATTCTTTGAAATTAAATGATCAAGAACAAAAAATCGCAAAATTAATTTTAAAAGAAATTATAAGTCGATTAACTTTTTTAAATGACGTTGGTTTAAATTATTTAACACTTTTAAGAAGTGCCAATACGCTAAGTGGTGGCGAATCACAACGAATTCGTTTAGCGACTCAAATAGGTTCTGGCTTAACAGGTGTTTTGTATGTTTTGGATGAACCAAGTATTGGTCTTCATCAACGCGATAATAGTCGTTTAATAAAAACCCTCCAACATTTAAGAGATTTAGGTAATACCGTTATTGTTGTTGAACATGATGAAGAAACAATTTTAGCCGCTGATTATCTGGTTGATGTTGGTCCGGGTGCTGGTATTCATGGTGGGGAGATTATTGCAGTTGGTTCGCCAGAAGAAGTTAAACGTAATCAAGCTAGCTTAACTGGACAATATTTAAGTGGTTTGAAAAAAATTGAAATCCCAAAAAAACGACGAGCTGGTAATAAAAAATTTTTAACTATTATTGGTGCTAAAGAAAATAACTTAAAAGATGTTACGGTTAAAATTCCTCTCGGACTGTTATGTGTGGTCACTGGAGTATCAGGATCGGGTAAATCAAGTTTAATTAATGATATTTTAGCTAAAGAATTGTTAGCTCGGTTGCATCGAGCTAACACTGTTCCTGGTTACCATCAAGAAATTTTAGGTTTAGAGAATTTGGATAAAGCCATTGTAATTGATCAATCACCTATTGGTCGAACACCTCGATCTAACCCTGCTACTTATACCGGTTTATTTACTCCAATTAGAGAACTATTTGCTAATTTACCCGATTCAAAAGTTAGAGGTTATACAGCTGGTCGATTTAGTTTTAATGTTAAAGGTGGACGTTGTGAAAATTGTTCCGGTGATGGGATTATAAAAATTGAAATGCATTTCTTGCCAGATGTTTATGTTGAATGTGAAGTTTGTCATGGTCGTCGTTATAATAAAGAAGCTCTAGAAATTCATTATAAAAATAAAAATATTAGTGAAGTGTTAGATATGACGTGTGAACAAGCTTTAGATTTTTTCCAAAACGTACCTAATATTGCCGTTAAATTACAGACTTTAGTTAATGTGGGTGTTGGTTATATCAAATTAGGCCAACCGGCTACTACTCTAAGTGGTGGTGAAGCACAGAGAATAAAACTAGCTAGTGAATTATCAAGAAGGTCAACCGGTAAAACACTTTATATTTTAGATGAGCCAACTACTGGTTTACACATGGATGATGTTAAAAAATTATTAAAAATTTTGCATCTTTTGGTCGATAACCAGAATAGTGTTTTAGTTATCGAGCATAATTTAGATGTTATTAAAAATGCTGATTGGTTGATTGATATGGGTCAAGATGGTGGTCAAGCTGGCGGACAAATTATTGGTCAGGGTACACCCGAACAGTTAGCTAAAATTAAAGATAGTTATACTGGTCAATACTTAGCTAAGATGTTAACTTAATTATTTTTTTGAGAATTTATTTTATTTTTTTGATATCTTTGATAAAGATGCCAACCTACTGGGATAATTGAAATAGCTATAATAGCTGCTAGTACAATATTAATATAATTATTGATACCAGGTATTCTGGAAGCAACATAATAACCAAGTAAAGTAACAATAATCGACCAAGCGATATCACCTATAACGTCAAATAGTAAGTATTTTAAATAATTCATTTTTCCAACTCCAGCAAGAAGAGGAGAAAATGATCGAATAACTGGAAAAAAATGAGCAATTAATACGGTTTTAGAACCATATTTTTCGTAAAATTTTTCAGCTCGATCAATATGACTTTTTCTGAGTAATAAACTGTCTGGCTTAGTAAAGACTTTGGGTCCCAAATGATGGCCAATCCAATAAGCTAGATTATCGCCAGCAATCGCGGCTAAAGCGATTACGATAATTGTAGAAGATAAAGCAAATTTGCCTTCTTTAGCTAAAACACCAGCTGTTAAAACTAAGGTATCACCAGGTAAAATAAAGCCTAAAAATAATCCAACCTCAGTAAAAATAAAAGTTGCTAGAAGCCACAAGCCACCGATTTCTAATAAATGTGTCGCATTAAACATCTTACTATTGTATTAAGAAAAAATTTATCTGTCTACTTAAAATTTGATATAATATAAATTAAGGAGAGAAAATTAATATGTCCAGTGATCAAGTTCAGTTAAAATATCAGAACCGAAAAATCGTGGGGAAACAAGTTAAAAAACTTTATTCAGATGGTATAGTGCCAATCGTCATTAATGATCATGGCCATCAATCTATTATTGCACAAGCAGCTTTTAATGATGTAGTTAAGGTTGTTCAAACAGCCGGTAAACATCATCCAGTTGTTATGATTGACGATAAAAATAAGCAATTAACAACTCTTATTAAAGAAGTTTCTTATTTAACGACTAAACAAAGAATTAATCATGTTGTTTTCAGTGCTATTGAAGAAAATCAAATAGTTGAAGCAGAAATCCCATTAAAGCCACTTTACCAAGAAGGTAATGAATCTTCACCAGCTGAACGCTCAGGTTTATTGGTGATCGAACACTTAGAAACTGTTGAAGTTGAAGCATTACCAAAAGATTTGCCAGATATAATATATTATGATGCTGAAAAATTAATTTCAGTTGGTGATCATATTACGGTTGAAGAATTGATTGTGCCAGATAACGTGACTATTAAGACCGATGTTAGTCAAAGTGTAGTATCTGTTTACGAGCCTAGTGCAGTTGAAGCGGCTAATAATTCTTTGGCTGGTGATGAAGAAGTTCAAGATAATCAAACAGAAGAATCATCAGAGACTGAAGTACCACCAAAAGAAGAAGCTTAAGAAGTTTTATTTTTTAATTTGTCAGTTTATAATTAGGCTATTATGGAATACAGATCTGGTCGGTCAGATATTGAAGTTGACGAAGACGATGAAGATGATGAAGATCTAGAAAATCAATCAATTAAAATAAAAAAGAATTTTAATTGGCGTAGTTTTTTTAATAAAAAAAAATTATTAGATGAGGTTCAAGAAGATAATGAATCATTTGATCAAGATTTATCTGAATTTTTTGAAATCAAACAAAACGATAACGATCAGTCAATAATTGACCATGATAGCTTAGAATTTGAACCAGATGCAGACGAAACTTTAATAGTCGAAGAACTAGATAATAATCAATCTAAAATAGTTATTTCTCAAATTGCTAGACATCAATTAAATCAATTAAATGAGGACGTTCGTTTAGATTTCCCTTATAGTTTTAAGTTTTTAGAAGATTTATCTAACAGTGGGGAATTAATACCAGTTTTTGAAGAAACGGTTAATAGAATTAATTTAAATCGAATTAGTCAAATAAATGATTTAGACGAGGAACCCAGTACGGTCACAATAAATCAAACCAGTGATTTAGAAAAACCACAAGTTAATACTAAGTCGATGACTCATATTTTAAAGCCTCGTCCTGACAATTCAAAAAAAAGTTTTATTGATGATTTGTCTCGTCAAATATACGAAACACAACCTCAATTAACTAAATTAGAGAATAATGATAAACTATTACTAAATAATATTACAGTTTTAGAGCAGGCTGTATACGAGAAAACTATTATGATAGAAGATTTAGAGAAGTCTTTACGAACGAATCATCCTGATAAGATAGAAAAAACTGAAAAGATAGAGAAAAAAATAGCTGTAAAAAAAGAAAATTTAATTAATCCAATAAAAAATAATTTTGAAGCAAAGAAAAAATTAGTCCAAAATATTGAAGCTCCTAAAATTCGTCTTAATGAACGAGAATATTTAAATTTAGCTAGCAATATTAAAGTAGAAGGAGCCAGCCTTAAGACTATTTATCTTAATCGTGAAATTTCATTAAATGGTCTGAAAAGAGTAGTCGAGGAATATTTACGAACTGGTACGATTGAAGAATATTTAAAATATGAATTATTAGAACACCAAAAAGATTTTGAAAGAGATCCTCTTTTGAAAGATTTAAGAGATCAAATTCATCAAATTGATCCACCTAATTTCCAGCAATTTGATCAGTTAATTGAAGAAAAAGTTCAGATTAAAAATAAAGACACTATAAATCTACCGTCAAAAAATTTAAAAGAAAAGAATGTTCAACGACCAGATTTTTCATTAGGATCATGGACTAGTCTTGATGTTAGTTTATTAATTGTTATTGCTTTATTAGTAGTTTTAATCTTAATATTATTAATTTTTAAGATATAATTTTTAATATGTATAAAATTATATTATTCTATATTTTTAGACCTATTAAAGATCCTGAAGCAATTCGATTGTGGCAACAGACATTAGCTCAATCCTTGAATTTAAAGGGTAGAATTATTATTGCCGAACATGGTATTAATGGAATTTTAGGTGGTCAAGAGGTTGATTTAAAAAAGTATGTTAAAAATAATAAAACTTATGATCAATTTCGTGATATAAGTTATAAATGGAGTGATGGTACGGATCAAGATTTTCCTCGTTTAAGTGTTAAAGTCAGAGATGAAATCGTTACTTTCGGTTTAAAAGACATATTAAAAGTTAATGATCGTGGACTTGTTGGTGGTGGTCGTCATTTAAGTCCCCAACAAGTTCATGATCTTGTTAAGAATAAAAATTCTGAGGTAGTTTTTTTTGATGGTCGAAATCAATACGAAGCTGAGACTGGTCGTTTTAAAAATGCTGTAATACCAGAAGTAAATTATACTAGAGAATTTAAAGTTGAATTAAAAAAACCAAAATACAATCATTTAAAAGATAAAACTGTTATTACATATTGTACTGGAGGCATTAGGTGTGAAGTTTTGACTGTTTTAATGAAAAAGTATGGTTTTAAAGATGTTTATCAGATTGATGGTGGAATCGAAAAGTATGGTTCTGTTTATGGTAATAATGGTTATTGGCAGGGTTCTATGTATACTTTTGATGGCCGGATGGGTCTTAAATTTAGTTCTAAGACTAAGGATATTGCTAAATGTTGTCATTGTCGAAAAAAAACCTCTAATTATGCTAATTGTTCTAATAAAAAATGTAATAAATTATTAATTATTTGTCCTGATTGCCAGGATAAAAATCTTTTTTGTTCTTTAGCATGTCAGACCAAATCTTCACTGCCAACTAATGCCTAATTTAAATTTAAAAAATAAGATCAATAATTTGCCTTTATCTCCTGGAATTTATTTATATAAAGATCAGAACGAAATAATTATTTATGTTGGTAAGGCCAAAAAATTAAAAAATAGAGTTAAGCAATATTTTCAAAATATCGAACAGAAAGACGCTAAAACTAAAGCGTTAATTAATGAGATTACAGATTTAGATTATATGGAAGTTGAAAGTGAGTTAGAGGCTTTTTTCTTAGAAGCTGAAATGATTCGACGTTATTTGCCAAAGTATAATATTTTACTTAGAGATGATAAATCTTTAAATTATATTCGAATAGATTATGATAGTTTATATCCAACTGTTGTTTTGACTCGTCGACCCTTAGATGATGGAGCAAAATACTTTGGTCCTTATCTCAACGGAGTACAAATTAAATTAGCTTTAAAATTTTTAAGAAAAATCTTTCCTTATGCTATCAGTAAAAATCAAAATAAAGTTACTTTAGATTATTATTTAGGTCTTGATCCTGGTTTAGGACGAAACAAAACACCTTTAAGTGTTTATCGATCTAATCTAAGAAAATTAATGATGGTGATTGAAGGTAAACAACAAAAAATTGAAACCGATTTAACTAAAACCATGAATCAACTGGCTGGTCATCAGAAATTTGAAGCTGCTGCTAAGGTTAGAAATCAGTTAATAGCTTTAAAACAACTAAATGATCAAGTTATGTTTCATAGACATGAATTCTCTGATTTAAAAAAAGATGAAGCTATTACTCAATTAATGACTTTATTGAATTTAGAAAATCTTATTCAACGGATTGAAGGTTATGATATTTCTCATATGTCAGGTACGAACGTTGTGGCTAGTATGGTAGTTTTTATTAACGGTGTTAGTTCTAAAGTTGATTACCGTAAATTTAAGACTAAAATTGACCATAATAATGATTTTTATAATATGAAAGAAACAATTTTTCGTCGTTTTTCAGATAAAAATTTATCAAATTGGGGTCAGCCAGATTTAATCTTAATTGATGGTGGAAAAGGTCAATTAAGTGCAGCTATTGAAGCTAGAAATTTAAGAAAAAATTTTCAAGTTCCATTCATTGGCTTAGCTAAAAAAAATGAGCAGATTATTATTCAGCAAAGTTCTTTAGATGGTCAGCCGGCTAGTTTGATTGAATTGAATCAGGAGTTTGTTAAAAAATATAATATTATCATTCAACAGACAGATAATTTTTTAGTTTTAAATATAGATAAAAATTTAGCTTTAATTAAATTATTACAAAGAGTTCGCGACGAGAGTCATCGCTTTGCGGTTAGCTACCATTCTGTTTTAAAAAGACAAAATTCATTAAAGTCTAGTTTAGATAACATTATTGATATTGGGCCTGTAACTAAACGTAAGCTTCTTAAAAAATATGGTTCAGTTGATCAGATTAAAAAAACGACTGAAAAAGATTTGGTTCAATTTATTGGTTCTCAAAAAGCTAAAATTATAAAAAAATATTTGTGAGATATTTTGCTATACTGATTGTCATGGGTTTTTATTTATGTTAAATCAAAGTTTTTTTTCAGAAAATCGGTCTAAATTAAGAAATTTATTATCAAATGACAGTTTAATGGTTCTTACAGCTAATGCATTATTACAGAAAAAATCAGATGAAGCTTATGAATTTATTCAAGACAGTAATTTTTGGTATTTAACAGGTTTAGATTTACCTCAAGCTTGGTTAGTTATGGATAGTCAAAATGAGTGGTTAGTTTTAGCTGATCATAGTAATTACCAAGATATATTTGAAGGCCAGTATAATTTTGCTCAAATTAGTCAAATTAGTGGAATTAATCATATTTTAAATTATCGCCAAGGCCTAGAGTTATTAAAAGATTTAGGCCATAAGTTTAAAAAAATTGGTTTAATTAAAACTAATCAATCTTATGATCAACAGTCTGGTTTTTGGTTGAATCCGGCAAGTTTAAATTTACAAGAAATCATCATGTCTCTTAAACTACCGTTAACTCAATTTAATCTTAATGAATTATTGTCTGGGCTAAGACAAATTAAAAGCGATGAAGAAGTATTGGCTATTCAAAAAGCTATTGATATTACAGAGGAAGCTTTTTTGAGAATTGATCATAATCTTCAAAATTATAAAAATGAAAATCAATTACAAGCCGATATTAATGATGTTTTTTGTCGACAAGCTAGTCGACATGCTTTTAATCCAATTGTAGCTAGTGGCCGTAATGCTGTTTTGCCACACTATACAGTTAATAATCAACCAATTAAGCCCAATGATTTAATTGTAGTTGATATTGGAGCTGAATATAATCATTATGCAGCCGATTTATCCAGAACTTTTTCAGCCGTTCCGATTAAAGGTTTGAAAAAAGCCGTTTATGAATCTGTTTTAGAAATTCATGATCAAGCTATAGATATTTTAAAACCGGGTTTAAGTTATCATGATCTTGAACAAAGAGTTTTTAATTTGATTTTTGAGGCTTTGATTAGATTAAAAATTTTAACCAAAAGAGATAAATCATTAGTTAAAAATTATTATCCTCATGCTGTCAGTCATTTTTTAGGGCTAGATGTTCATGATGTAGGAAATTATAACCAAACTTTAAAACCAGGAATGATTATTACTATCGAACCAGGTTTTTATCTTGAAAAAAATGGTTTTGGTGTTAGAATTGAAGATGATGTATTGATTACTGCTAACGACTGTCGCTTGTTAAGTCATTATCCTTATAATTTAGGTTAAGAAAATGTTAAATAAAATTGCTCGCTTTATTTTAAGATGGTTGATTGCTAGCTTAGGTTTATTAATTACAGTTAGATTTTTGAATCAAAACTTTAATGTAGTTAGTCATTTAGGTGAATTAATCTTGGCGGGCTTTTTACTTGCAATTATTAATATTGTCTTAAAGCCAATATTAATAATTTTATCTTTGCCGGCAATTATGATTAGTTTAGGATTATTCATGATTATCATTAATGGATTATTAATCTATCTAGTTTGTCGATTTTTTCCAGGCTTAGAGATTAAAGATTTTACAAGTGCAATATTTGCAGGTATGGTAATTGGTTTGCTAAACTATTTAGTAAGTACTTTTTTAGATGAAAGGCAAAAATGACCATTTATAACTACATTTCAATTATAAGCAGTGTTTTAATTGCAATTTTAATTTTAATTCAAACCAGAGGTGCTTCGTTGGGTGCTGGTACTAGCTCAGCTGCTGAAGTTAATACTAAAAGAAGAGGGGTTGAAAAAACCATCTTTCAATTAACCATTTTTTTAGCTGTTGTTTTTTGTTTAGCATTAATTTTGAGCGTTACTATTAAAAAATAGTTTTACTTAGATGAAAAAAAACTTTTTGAGGTTTGTTGAGCGACTAACCAACCAGGTTAATGAGTTGTTGACTTTTATTGCTTCTTTGATTGAAGATGATTTGTTTGACCGTACTAAAAATTTAAAAAAATCTTTACGATTTGTGATGGTTTGGTTGGGTTTAGTTATTATAACTTTTGTTTTGTTGTTTATTCAGTTCATTGATTTAAATAATTATTTTCAAACTATTCGGTTCGTTCCAGGTGGAGTTTTAAGTTTAGGTTTAAGTGGTACCTACACCAATTCTAATCCTTTGTTTGCTACTTCTAGTGTTGATTCTTCTGTTTCTAAGTTACTTTACGCTAGTTTATTTACTTATAATCAAAAAAATCAATTAGTTGGTGATTTGGCTAGTGGTTATCAGATTAAAAATCATGGTCAACAATATATAGTTAAACTTAGACCTAATTTATTATGGTCAAATGGGTTACCTTTGACGGCTCGAGACGTTGTTTTTACCTATAATCTGATTAAAAATCCTGATGTCGGATCAGCCTTAAGCAATAGTTTTAGTGGTGTTAGCGTTAAAGCTTTAAATAATAGTACGGTTGAATTTAATTTACCCAATCAGCTAGCTTCTTTTGTTTATTCTTTGACTAACGGTATTGTGCCCGAAAATTTACTAAAAAATGTTCCACCAGTTGATCTTCGGTCAGATAATTTTAGTACGTTTCAACCAGTCGGGTCAGGACCTTTTAAGTGGCAAACCATTAATATTAATGGTAGTAATCCACTTAATAGTCAAGCTGAAATTTCCTTAGTAGCTAATCCGAATTATTTTTTAGGTCAACCTAAAATTAAACAACTAATCATTAAAACTTATCCGAACAATAATTTATTAACAGCTGCTTTTAATAGTAATCAAGTTAATGTGGCACTTAATTTACAATCTGATAGGATTAAAAATTTAAGTCAAGTTTACCAATATAATTTTCTTTTTACAGCCGGTACATATTTATTTTTTAAGAATAATGTCGCACCTTTTAACAATCCTCGAATTAGACAGGCCTTAGAATTAGCTACTAATGTTCAATCTTTGATTAATCGATTAGGTTTTCCAACCCATCAAGTTTTCGGACCTTTGCTAGTTGGTCAATTAGCCTATAATTCTAAATTTAATGAAGCCAGTTACAATCCCACTGAAGCGATAAAGATCTTGACTTCGTTGGGTTATAAATTTGGAGCAAAACACTTTCTTTACCTTAAAGGTCAATTGTTAAGCTTTAGTGTTAATTTAACCAATACACCTTTAAATCATTTGATATTTGATCAGTTAAAAAGTGATTATAAATTAATTGGTGTTAAGATAATGCCTAATTTTGAAGATCTCAATGAGTTTGCGATTACTTTACAGTATCATCAATACCAGAGTTTAATTAATTCTATTTCAATTGGGGTTGATCCAGATGAGTTTGTTTATTGGGATGGTTCTCAGGCAAATCCACAGCTTTTAAATAGTCTTAATTTTTCAGAATATAATAATTCATCGGCTGATCGATCGTTAGAGACTGCTCGAATAACACTTAATCAGGCTGTTCGTATTATTAAATATGCTCATTTTTTAGCTGATTGGCAAAAAGATGTGCCAGCGATAGGATTATTTCAACCCGGTTATACTTTAGATGCTCATTTTCCAATTAAAAACATACTAGAAAAAGATATTAATTCAACCAGTGATATATTTAATAATATTAACCAATGGGAGGTTAAAAGATCCATGGTGACAAATTGATGATATATGCGGATATGGCGAAATGGTAGACGCGCTAGTTTCAGGTACTAGTGATCATATGATCGTGGAGGTTCAAGTCCTCTTATCCGCACCAATTAAGTGTTAATATTTTTTATATGATATTTTAAAGAATTAATTGAAATTGTTTTTTTAAGTTTATAGAAAATTTAATCTTAATTGCGAGGTAAATGATTATAGGAATGTTCCAGTTTATAGTCATGGCGCATGATATTTTTTAAATCGTCAACTGATGTGCCAAATTTAACCCCTTGATTAAGTAGGTTATAAGGATCAAAAATTTGTTTTACTTTTTTATATATTTGATAAAGTTCTGGAGGTAAATTTTGGTCCAAGTAGGGAGCTTTGAGCCGACCATCATTACCTTCAGAGCTAATTGTGCCGTCTAATGATTTGATTAGGTTGTTGTATTCTTCTAACAAGCGAAAGACTTTTTGTCGATCGCCGACTTGAGCAATATTTAAACGAGGTCTTAGATGGATAATACCTTCACCTACATGACCCCAAAGTATTGGTTCGATGTTGGTTTTTTTAGCTAAATCATATAGACCATCTATTAATCTACCAACATTTTTATAGGGAACAGCACCTTCTCCGATAATTGGCACTGAACGATTTAAACCATTATTGTGGGTTAACATATAACTAGAAATATCTCTTAATTTCCATAATTTTTCTTTATCTTCAACTTCTGAAGCTATTTTAATGTCATGACCATATTTTTCGAGTATTTTTTTAACTTTTTTAATATATTTTTTATTATTACGATCAGACATTAAATCATACTCTATAAAAATATAGAACTTGCTAAATGGTTTTGATGCAACAGTTTTTAAACTGTTAGGGTTAATTTTAGCAGCATCTTCTAGTAAATCTTGATTAATCATTTCCATTGAACTAGGTTGAGCTGATAAAGCCCTAACTTCATCAACGATATTTTGTAGGTTAATTGTATTATCACAAGATGCAACCATTAAAAAAGTTTCAGGATTAAACATTTCAGTATTCATGGTAATTTCAGATATAACACCTAAAGTTCCTTGGCTACCTATCAAAAGTGGGGTTAAATCAAATGAACCATCTTTATCTTTAACAGCTGCTAGATTATAGCCAAAATTATTTTTTATTTTTAATCTGTTTCTGTTAATAAAATCTTGGTTATCTTCAATTAAGACATCGATAGATCGATAGATTTCACCTTCGTATGTGACTAAGCCTAGTTTTCTATTTAGATCTTTTTTACTGAGACGTCGTGTATTGATCACATCACCATTAGATAAAATAACTCTTAACTCTTTTATGTATTGGTTAAAGTCTCCGTATTTGGTAATTTTTGAACCAGAAGCATTATTAGCGACTGCTCCTCCAACTGTTGAATATTCACTCGACGAAGGAATAGCCGGAATGAATCTACCATGAGTGTGAAGAGTTTCATCAAGTTTACCAAACATAATACCAGGCTCAATAATTACTGAACCAGTTCGTGAGTTTAGCTCAAGAATTCGATTTAAATGAGCCGTTAAAACTAAAACAATACCCGAACCGATGGCTGCACCAGTTTGATCTGTACCAGCTCCTCTGGTGGTAATTGTTATGAAATGTTTTTTTTGAGCTAATTGCCAAGTAAATCGTAGGATTTTTCTGATGTCGTTTTCGTTTCTAGGATAAATAACCATAGCTGGTCGAACACTTAGTAAACTACAGTCTCTAGAAAAATAATCTCTAACATCTGATGAAGTTAAAATTTCACCCAGGAGATGTTGTTGTAAATAATCAGCAACTTTACTCATCTTAATTTAACCTTTTTATACTTAAAATAATAACATATTTTATTTAATTGATATTGATAATATTAAAATAATTGTTGGTGCGCGAGAGAGGATTTGAACCTCCAAGCTTTTGCAAGCGCTTGCCCCTCAGACAAGTGTGTCTACCGTTTCACCACTCGCGCTAATATAAAAATATTAACATATTTTGAATTAATAAGGACGATGGTATACTAAAAGTTAACTAATCCGGGCGATTAGCTCAGTTGGCTAGAGTATCTCGTTTACACCGAGGAGGTCAAAGGTTCGAGTCCTTTATCGCCCACCAAGGAAAATATTTATGATAGTTTTATTAGGTATTATCATTATTCTTTTGTTGGTTATAGTAGCTTATGGTTTGAGAGTGGTGAATCAATATCAAAAAGGTGTCGTATTTCGGTTAGGACGAGTTAGGGATCACGATATTAAGGAGCCGGGTTTAAGAATTATTATTCCGATTATTGATAAAATTAAAAAAGTTAGCTTAAGAACCGTAACTCTGCCAGTTGAATCGCAAAAAATAATCACCAAAGATAATGTTTCTATCGATGTAGCGGCAGTAGCTTACTATAACGTTAATGACCCTATTAAATCGATTGTAGAAATTGAAAACGTTCAATCGGCTGTTTATCAAATTGCTCAAACAACAGTTCGTAACGTTGTTGGTCAAAGTATGCTTGATGAAGTTTTAAGCTCAACAGCAAAAATTAATGATAAAATTAAAATTATTTTAGAGTCAACGGTTGAAAAATGGGGAATTTTAGTTAGCATGGTTGAATTAAAAGATATTAAGTTGCCTGAAAGTTTACAGCAAGCAATGGCTAAACAAGCTCAAGCTGAAAGAGATAAACGGGCTATGATTATTAATGCCGAAGGTGAGCAACTAAGTGCTGCGAAGCTAGCTGAAGCAGCTGATATTATCGCTTCTCATCCAATTGCTTTACAACTTCGCAATCTTCAGGTTTTAAGTGATATTGCAGTTGAAAAAAATTCAACTGTTATTTTTCCAAGTCAATTTTTAGATACTGTCGATAGTGTTAAAAAATTTATGGCTAAAGAAAATTGAACTAGTTGATATTTTTTATTTTAACCGTTAAAATACTTTATATCCTGAGGCTCTTTAGCTCAGTTGGTAGAGCAGAGGCTTGAAGAGCCTTGTGTCCCCAGTTCAAGTCTGGGAGGAGCCACCAAAAGCGGGTCTAGCTCAGTTGTTAGAGCGCATCCTTGCCAAGGATGAGGCCAGGGGTTAGAGTCCCCTGACCCGCACCAATTTTCCAGATACTGGGGTCAAAATATGACCTATCTATTTTTATTTGATTAACTCATTGATAATTCATTAGCGTCTTATTAGGTCGTATAAATATCTTGACAACAGTACAAGATGTATAATACAGTATATACATGATTGTTATTGTAGAACCATTCCAGTTTAACTGGGATAGTGGAAATAGCAGCAAGAATAAAGGCAGTCATGGTGTAGAAGATTGGGAATGTGAAGAGGTGTTCTTTGATCCAAAGAAAGTTATCCTTAAAGACAAACTTCATTCTAATCAAGAAGAACGATTTATCCTTCTGGGTCAAACAAGGCAGAACAGATTACTTTATTTGGTATTTACTATAAGGAGCGAAAAGATAAGAATTATATCCGCCCGAGATATCACTAAGAGAAAGGAGATTGAAATCTATGAAAAAGCAGCTTAATATCCCTAAATTTAAAAATGAAGATGAAGAACGAAAGTTCTGGAGTAAAGTTAATCTTGAAGATCATTTTAGTGCTAAAGATTTTGAAAAAGTAAGCTTTCCGAACTTAAAGCCTACTACTAGACCCGTATCAATTAGGATATCGGTTGCTGATTTGAATCGAGTTAAAGAACGGGCAAACGAAACCAACGTGCCCTACCAGTCGCTCATTAAAGAGTATATCCACAAAGGTGTAGGTGCTGCTCGCTAAGTTATGTTATTAAATCTGACAAAGCCCATAGGATTGATCAAAAATAACCTTTCCCGAAAAATACTACCCCAAGCATATCTCTAGCAATAACTATTTCTTTAGATAAACTAACAATACTTTTGTAACACTCCATTCTAAACACGACCGATAGGGGGCACCAATTTTGAGTTTTATACATTTCTTGTACTGCTAGGAAGGGCTGTTTAAGGGGTAGTTTCATCGTTGCTCCTTGCAATTTCAGAGTCGAAAATATGAAGTCTAACAAGAATCTTTTAGATTCCATAGAAGTTAGGGGCGAATCAAATATTTCAAAGGATTAATTGGTAAATTGAATTTGTTTTCAAAAATACTTTTTTGTTATTAAAACAAATAAATGTATCGTCTATAATTAACCAGTATGATGGGTTATAGTAGTTTATTATTTCAAGAATTAAGTCAATTAACCGCTTTACAGGCTGCTGAACGCTTATTGGGAGCAGAAGTTGAAAGGAATGGTTGAAGGTCATGTTTTAAGAGCTAAAATAGTGGAAGTTGAAGCCTACAACCAGCAAGATGTAGCAAGTCATAGCTATAAAGGTATTACTAAGAGAAATTCGGTTATGTTTGATTAAGCAGGTATTGCTTATGTTTATTTTACATATGGGATGCATTATTGTTTGAATGTTGTAGTTGGACGAGAAGGGGAAGGCAGTGCGGTTTTAATTCGCGCTTTAGAACCACTTACTGGTGAGTCGATTATGATGAAAAACCGTCATACTTTTTCTAAGATGGATTTATTAAATGGACCAGCTAAATTATGTCAAGCTTTAGCAATAGATAAAAATTTTAACGGACATGATTTAACTAGATCACCATTTATATTGAAACTCAATCAACCTGTTAGTAAAGATGAAATTGGTTTTAGTTATAGAATAGGTGTACGAGAGCCCGATGATCATCAATTACCTTGGCGACTGTATTTAAAATCTTCACAGTATATATCACGGTTGATTTAAAGATTTAAATTAACCAGTTGCACCGTGAGTAGGGGTTGTACCATTTGGCGCTAAAATGTCAAAGCCGTCCACCTTATTAAGCATTCCGTAAGATGAACCGGGTTGATCACTGACACCATATTGCCAAACTAGAGCACCGGTTGTAGGATCGATTGCTACCATTCTATCTCTGTGATCATCGTTGAGCATATAAACTCCACTTGGTAATAATTCAACTAATGATGGAGAATTTAGTCTACCAGGGCCTGAAGTTGGTTGATATCTGGATAAAATTTTACCTTGGCGGTTAAATGTTAATATAGCACCAGGATTGGAATAATCAGCTATAAGATATAGGTTAGTATTTTTACCTGGTCCAGCATTTAATTGTTGAGGATCAGAAGGATATGAAATTGGTAGATGAACTGCCCACACCATATGACCAGTAGGAGTATATTCACTAACCCATGAACCAATGATTTCAGAAACTAATATGTCGCCATTATATAACGGAGTATCACCATTAGGAGAACCAATTGAAATTCCAGGATTATGTCTACAAATACCGGGTTCACCTATCGTATGAGCTATCGTTTTATTTGGATTAATAAATAAGATTCGACAGTTTTGATCATCGGCTACGACCACTTGACCATTTTTTAATTGATAGGCATCATCGGGAGCTCGAAGATAGCCTGGTGCACTTCCGGCAACTCGCGGATGCCCATATGACCATAATAATTTACCAGACGGATAACCAATTTTTACTATAGTGTTATTGTTTTCTTGATTAGATATAATGACATGCCCATGATCGGCAAAGAAAGCATCATCAGGGAAATAAAAGTTTTTATTGCTGGCGGGTAAAGATTTTGAAGGATATTTCCAAATTATTTTCATAGCCGAATTCATAACTAGAAGTCGGTTGTTACCGCGATCGGCGATTAGTAACTTATCACCATAATATGGAGATCCAGCACCACTTGTACCGGCTATACCGAATTGTATATTAGGACGCAACATTTGGACTACATTGACTACTTGAGTATTTGATTCGCCACCCACTAACCAAGCTGTTGTACCGATTGTAGCAATACCAGCGTTAGATACAGGTACTTGTAGATGTCCAGCTAATAGAAATTGATGATTTGTTGTATTAAGAGCATAAATATTATTAGAAGTATCTGTATTATTAACTGAAATACCATCAACCTGGGTAGTACCTACTCCAAGAGGTATATTTTGTTTAACATTGCTTTGACCACCCACCAAATAGATAACTTTATTTAATACAACTGCTGAGGCGCCTTCTAACGGCATTGGTAGTTGCCAAGATGCTTTACTGATGGTATGGGTATTTGTATTGATTATTTGGACTGTTTTGAGTGGATTACCAATATTTTGACCTGATGCAGCTAAGCCTCCAAAAATATAGATTATATTGTTTAAAGATACTGCAGCGGCATATCTAACAGGTACTGGAAGGTTACCATAGTCATGAAAAACTGTTCCATTGGTAGTGGTCAAAACTTGTGGATCGGCACTTTTTCCATTATAGCCACCAATAATGTAGGTGGTGTTGTTAACGGTCACAGCGGTTGCATCTGATCGAAGTTGAGGCATTTTACTGCTTTTCAATAAGCCAGAATTAGGAGATAGTATTTGAGCTGAATTAACTGAGGCTATTTGACCACCTCCAAATATGACTGGTTTACCATTTATTATAGAACTAGCTGCATCATGTACTCCAGTTGGTAAAGAACCAGTCGAACTAAGATTGCCATTGCTGGTATTTAAATTAAATATTCCACTAGCTGAAGTACCAGTTGAAGTTAGTCCTCCAACGATAGTTAAATTATTGCCATTAGGGAAAAGAGCCATTCTACTCAGAGGCGAAGATAAATGCCAAGGTAATAACCCGGACTCTATAGCAGCTAATTTGACAGTTGATGAATTACTGGTTGTTTTATTATTTGAAGTAGTAGATTTTTTGTTCGTAACAACATAGGTAGTAATACTGATACCAGCTATAATTAATAGTATACTTAAAACAAATAATAATCTTGATTTTTTCTTGTTGGGTCTTCGACGGATGTTTCTATTAGTGTATTGTTCAGGCATATCAATATTTTACTTTATTTGATAATAAATTAACAATCTTGAGAATTTGCTGATTAAAATTAGGTCTTATTGGAATTGTGAAATTATTGTCATTTTCTGTATATGGTTATAATGAAAATATGTTAGTTAATAATAAATATGTTGTTATTGAAGGAATTGATGGAGCAGGTAAAACGACGCAAAAAAAATTACTGATCGATTATTTACGATCCAATAATCAAGTGGTTTGTGACGTTAAAGAACCCGGAGGTACGTTACTAGGTGAAAAGATTAGACAAATTATTAAAGACAGTAAGATAGTTAGAAGTCCTGAATCTGATTTTGAATTATTTAATATTTGTCGTCGTGAATTAGCTCAACAAATTATTTCTCAAGAATTAACTTTAGGCCATTGGGTGATTTGTGATAGAAATTGGTTTTCTTCAGTGGCATATCAAGGATTTGGACAAGGTTTACTAGTTGAATCAATTATTTCTCAAACTAAAAAAGCTTTAGTTGATTTATTTTTGCCAGATATTTCAATTATTATAGATTTGCCAGTTGATATGGCTTTCAATCGATTAAAAAAAAGACATGACGACATATCGAACGATAATTTTGAGTCTAAAGGTCTAGATTTTTATCAAAAAGTTAGGGATGGTTACCTCTGGTTGATTAAAAATTATTCTATCTATAAGATTGATGGTCAACAATCAATTAAAACCATTAATCAGAGCATTATTAAGCTGATACAGAATTAGCTTGACGTTAACGTTAAAGTTAAATATTATAAATTACAAGAATTAATTAAAATCAAATTTTAAAATAGAGGTTAAGATGTTTTCAGTCCTGTATCGATATATTCAAGAACGTCATAAGAAAAATATTAATGATGATGGTCAGCGTCATCCAAAATATAAGTGGGTTGTTTTAGCCAATACAACTCTTGGAATGATTATGGCTACAATTGATTCTTCTATTATGCTAATTGCTTTACCGGATATTTTTCGAGGCATTCATTTAAACCCTTTAAAACCTGGTAATAGTTTTTATTTACTTTGGATGATCTTGAGTTTCTTAATTGTTAGTAGTGTTTTGGTTGTTAGTCTTGGTCGACTTGGCGACATGTATGGTCGAGTTAAAATGTATAACTTGGGCTTTGCAGTTTATACTGTAGCTTCTATTCTTTTAACCATTGATTGGATGACTGGACAATCGGGAGCTTTATATTTAGTCTTAATGAGAGTAGTTCAAGGCATTGGAGCTGCTTTCTTAATTGCTAATTCGGCTGCAATTTTGACTGATGCTTTTCCGGAACATCAAAGAGGTCTAGCTTTAGGTATTAATAATGTAGCTGGTATTAGTGGTTCTTTTATAGGTTTAATTTTGGGTGGTATTTTAGGTCCAATTGATTGGCGTTATGTTTTTTTGGTGTCGGTACCATTTGGTTTAGCTGGTACTATTTGGGCATATTTAATGTTGAAAGAAAAACGAGCTTATAGAGAGAAAACTAAAGTTGACTGGTGGGGTAACATTTTTTTTGCCGTTGGTTTAATTTTGGTTATGATTGGAATTACTTATGGTATTGAACCTCATGGTCAATCTACAATGGGTTGGACTAGCCCACAGGTCTTAACTGAATTAATTTCTGGCGTAGCTTTGTTAATAATTTTTGCTATTATTGAAACTAAAACCTATCAGCCAATGTTTCGACTTCATTTATTTAAAATTAAAGCATTTACGGCCGGTGTTTTATCAAGCTTTTTGTCAGCAATTTCTAGAGGTGGTTTGATGTTTATGATGATAATCTGGCTGCAGGGGATTTGGCTGCCAGAGCATGGTTATAGTTTTACTAGAACCCCACTATGGGCGGGTATTTATATGTTGCCATTAACTGTCGGTTTTTTACTAGCTGGTCCAATTTCTGGTATTTTATCTGATAAATATGGTTCTCGACCTTTTGCGACTGGTGGCATGATTATTTCGGCTATCGCTTTTGGTTTGTTGGAATTTTTACCAATTAATTTTAATTATTTAGCTTTTGGTGCCATTTTGCTGTTGATGGGTCTTGCTATGGGAGCTTTTGCAGCGCCTAATCGAGCTGGTATTATGAACAGTTTACCGGCTAAAGATCGAGGTGCGGGTAGTGGTATGAATTCAACTTTTCAAAATTCCGCTCAGGTTTTATCGATCGGTATTTTCTTTACTTTAATTATTGTCGGATTATCTACTACTCTACCTTTGAATTTAAGTTTGGGCTTAATTAAAGAGGGCGTTAATCCAGCTTTAGCTACTAAAATCGCTCATTTACCGCCAGTGTCAGTTTTATTCGCTGCTTTTCTAGGCTATAACCCAGTTAAACAATTACTTGGACCATATTTAAAAACATTATCACATGCACATCAAGCTATTCTGACTGGGAGAGGCTTTTTTCCGAGTTTAATTTCAACGCCATTTAAATCAGGTTTACATGAAGCATTTACGTTTGCTATTATAGCCTGTATTATTGCTGCAATAGCTTCATGGTCTCGAGGTAAAAAATATGTTCATCAACCAGAGATTAGTTTAGAAACTGAGGCATCTATTAAAAATCCTTCTGTCAGTTTACAATCACCCATAGAAATACAGAATGATTAATTTTTCTGAACCTTTGACTGATTTAAAAAAGTTAGAAGATCGAGATTATAAAATCTCAGAGGTAGCTGATTTACTACAAATAAGTCCTAGAGCTCTACGTTATTGGCAAGAGAATGATTTAATAATTCCTCACGGATCTCGACACACCAGTGAAAGAATTTATAAACCAAATGATATTAAAAGAGCTCAACATATTAAAGAGCTCCAAGGTTTGTTTGGCTTTAGTTTGCATGAAATTAAACAAATATTACAAATTGAAGATAAAATTTCTAATTTAAAGCAAGCTTATTTAAAAGATAGCCAAGATAAAATGTTGAAAACTAAACTTGGTCAATCGGCTTTAAGAGAAATTATCGATTTAATTAATTTAATTGATAAAAAAATTGACAGGATTAATCATTATCGGAATGATTTAAATGAGAAAGTTAATTTAATTGAGGGTTTTTTAAAAAATGGTTGAAAAAATTATTAATCAAGTAAAGAGCTATCATTCTAATTTAACTAATCATCGATCCTTAGCCATGATCGTAGTCATGACTGGAGTTTTGATTACAGCCGTTGATACTTCTATTGTAGTCTTGGCTTTGCCAGAAATTGAAAAAGGTTTAAAAGTTGGTTTAGCTTCTGTTATTTGGATTGTGATTGGTTATTTGTTAGTGATTACTTTACTAGCTACTCAAGTTGGACGTTTGGGCGACATGTTTGGACGAGTTAAAATGTATGAAGCTGGATTTGTTATTTTTATCTTAGGTTCATTGTTGTGTGCTTTGTCTTTTAATGAAACTTCAATTATTGTTTTTCGGCTCATACAAGGTGTTGGTGGGGCTTTAGTTTCGGCCAATAGTGGTGCTATCATTGCTGGATTATATCCTCCAGAAGAAAGAGGGAAGGCTTATGGTTATAATTCAATTGGTTGGAGTTTAGGAGCTGTACTGGGTATTGTTGTTGGGGGTATTATAGTAACTTATTTTTCTTGGCGTTGGATTTTTTGGATCAATGTACCAATTGGTCTGGCAGCAACAATTTTAGCTTTAAAAGTTTTACACGACAAGAATGAAAAGCTTCAACATAAACTAGATCCAGTTGGTATTTTAATGCTAGGTTTTGGTTTATTTGGTGTTTTATGGGCAATTACTAAATTGACAACTTCTTCCTTGAATTTATCGATTATTTTAGATATAGTTATTGGCTTAGCATTATTAGCTGGTTTTTATTTTTTTGAGAAAAGACAGTCAGAACCAATGTTAAATTTTTCAATTTTTAAAGTTCCAGCCATGACTCCTTCTTTGTTAGCAGCTTTATTTCAAGGTATGGCAAATTTTGCAGTATTATTTTTGGTGATTATGTATCTTCAAGGACCAAGAGGTTTGTCACCAATTCATGCATCCTTATTATTGGTACCAGGTTATATAGTCGGTTCAGCGATTGGTCCATTAGCTGGTAAATTAGCCGATAAAATTGGTCCAGTTATTCCTGCAACTATTGGACTTGGTATTCAGGTTATTGCTTTATTTATTTATGCTCACTTATCACTTAATATCGGCTTGTGGGTGGTAGTTGTAGCTAGTGTGATTAATGGATTTGGTGCTAGTTTCTTTTTCCCGGCCAACAGTTCAGCCGTTATGAAAGCATCACCAGACAATATGTTTGGTATTTCGTCGGGCATGCTCAGAACTTTTTCTAATATAGGTATGGTTTTTTCATTTTCAGTAGCCATTCTAGTAGCTTCTCATTCGATTTCTAAGAGTTTGGCTTTTGCTATTTTTGTTGGTGTTACTAGTTTGCACGGACACTTAGCCGTAGCATTTAGCAATGGCTTACATGCTGCTTTTTATGTTTTAATGATTTTTATGTTTATTGCCGCTTTATTATCTTTATCTAGAGGTAGAACTATTAAATCGACCACTTAGGCTGATTTAAAATGTTTTGGTGGGGTTAGTTTTTTTGTTTGATTAATACTGGTAATTCTAAAACCGAAGTTAATATTTTTAGATTTTAAGTTTATAAAATTGGTTGAGTTACCTAAAATAAAGGCTAATAAATAATGGCCATGACTAGCCAGACAAGCTGAGGAAAGAAGAGTGGTGGTATTTTTTTTATGAAGTGAAGGACCAAAAAAGCTATAAATTGAACCTTGAATATTATCGACTAGACAAGTCTTACCTGGAGCTAAATGTGCGCCACTAACATGATAAAAATTTAAAAAGTTTTTAGCTGTTGTGATAAAAGGTGATTGATTGTAATTATTATTCCCTTCCGTTTGTCTATACCAATTATTTGGATTTAACTCGATGTAAATGAAGTGATTGATATGTTCTTCTAAGACTGGTTGTTTGATTGACCAATTATTAGTTGAGAAAACCGAACCATTAAAAGTTAAATTATTATCTTTGACTAAAAAGCTATAATTTTTTAGTGAAGTTAATTCGGTTAAATTAAATTGTTTAGTATTGGGAATAGTTTTAATATTAATATTCATTGGTTTGCTTGAAATATGTTGATGACTTAAAATTAAACTAACGATTATATAGACTATAGTTACCGAGATGACTGGAATGGCAATAGATAAAAATAAACTGTTTTTAATTTTTTTCATTTAGTTGTTATTTTAAGATAATCAAGTATAAAGTTCAAACGGGCTTTTATTTTTTATAAAAAAGGTTATGATTATCTTTAGAAGATGAAAACAAAGAATCAACTATGTTTAGTTTAACCAATATCAGGAAGAATACTTTTAAAACCAAACACTGGTCTTTTAATCAATCACAAAATTTAATGATTGAAGATGTTTTTTTAGCTCGAAGGTATATTCAAAATTATTGGCCCAAATTAACTTATTTTAATCCAACCGATAAAGACACTTTGATTGGTTTACCGAATCCTTACTTAATACCATCAAGAAAAAATTTTAAAGGCTTTGATTTTAATGAAATGTATTATTGGGATAGTTATTTTACAATTCAAGCTTTTTTAAATTCTGAGAGTAATAAAGACTTAGTTTTAGGTATTTTAGATAACTTAATTTTTTTGTTTAAAAAATTTCAAATTATTCCCAATGCCTCGAGAGATTATTTAACCAGTCATTCTCAACCACCATTATTAACATCAATGATTTATGATATTTATGATCATTATTCAATGTCTAATCAATGGTTAGAACAAAGAATTGAAGTTGCCAAAGAAGAGTATGTAAAAGTTTGGACTAGTCAAGAGTTACCTTATTATCATCAAGTTTATCAAGGTTTAAGTCGTTATTATGATTCTAATGATAGTCTAGCTGAAAATGAAAGTGGTTGGGATAAAACAATTCGATTTAATCGAAACTGTCTGAATTATTTGCCAATTGACTTGAACTGCATGTTGTATAAATACGAAAGAGATTTTTATCGAACAGCTTTGATTTTTAATAATGATTATGAAGCTAATTTTTGGTTATCTAAATCCGAACAACGAGCTAGTCAAATCAATCATTTGATGTGGGATCGATCGAGCGGTTTGTTTTATGATTATAATTTTGTTGATAAGAAAAAAGCTTCAATTCGATCTTTAGCAGCGTATTTTGCGCTTTGGTCGGGAGTTGCTAATGATTTCCAGGCTGAAAAATTAAAGAATAATTTATTATATTTTGAGCATCAAGGTGGTTTAGTAACAACTGATTTTTTGCCAGAAAAATATCAAAACAAAAATTTCTTAAATTTTCAATGGTCTTATCCTAACGGTTGGGCACCACTTCATTTTATTGTGGTTGAAGGTTTAAAAAAATATAATTACTTTGAAGATGCTAACCGAATTGCAATGAGATGGTTAAAAACCAATTTGGCTTGGTTTGAACAGAATGATAATTTTTTAGAAAAATACAATGTTGTTAATGTCACTAAGCAACCTGCAATCGGGATATATACTTCTCAAATTGGTTTTGGTTGGACAAACGCTGTTTTTGAACGATTTTGTCAAGACTTTATTGATTTTTAAATTTAATTTCAGCTAAAATTTGCTATAATTAACTTATGGAACAAAATAGAACTCAAGATTTAAATCAAAGAACTTATGGTCAAAAAGTTGAATTATTGCAGCAGACTTTCGAACTTGCTGATGTCAATCAAAAACTTTTAACTGATCCTATTAAAACAGCAACCTTAATTAATCAAATGCCTGAAGCATGTTTTAAAGCGTTGGAAGGCTTTTTGGTTGATTCAAATTCAGCTCAAGAGAACCAACAAAGAAAGGGATTAGCCCAAATAATGATTGAGCAGTTTGTTGGTAATCAAAGTGGCAGAACTTAGTCCAGTTGACGAAAATAATTCTCCTCAATATAGTTATGAAGCTAATGACGGTCAAATTTATGTAGCCAATAGTATCGAAGATGCTATTAAACAATGCTCGAAATTTTTAGCTAAAATAGCTGCTCAAAATGGTGGTCTTGAAACTGTTCAAAAAATTTTAGAATTCTCATCACGAGGACTTGAAAAAAAACAAGAAGATATAAATAGTTTAGTTAATGAAAAAGATAATCATCAATCTAACAAACATCAAGACCAAGATCTTCAAATAAAGAATCAAAGTGATCCCGAGATAGACGATAAAAGACCCAGTGTTATACCAGAAATTACAGTTATTGATCAAAAGGTAAGTCTTGATCAGCTTGATTATCAACCATTAGAGATAATAAATGATAAGAAATCTTCAATAGCTTTAAATCATAATAAATTACCTGATATGCCAAGTAAAACCGAGCTTATTTTTCATGATAATTTAAATCAAGTAGTTGAATTTAAAGAAGTAGAAATTATTGTTGATCATACAAGAAATGACCCGTTATTGTTTGAAGATAAAGTCAATATAGTAGAGTTGTCTGATGAAGTTGAACAAACTATTCCGCTAGTTGAGATTAATCAAGATCAAGAAGATTTGATATTAATTGATCAGGATTTTGAAGTAGAATCAGGCAATGAAGATTTATTACTATCAAAAGAATTAATTCAAGAAGAAATTAGAGAAATGTCCTTTGACTTAGAAGTAGATTATCAGTTAGATTTAGATCCAGATCAGTTAGATCTTAAATCGCCGATTGAAGTTAAGTCATCATTTAAGGAAACAATAATTTCTGATCAAGAAATTAATTTAACGATTAGTTTGATTGAAGCTTTTGATGTTGATCCAGAAGAAACTAATTTAGTTGATATAATTTATCCGTCAGTAGAAAATTTAATTCAGGCAAACCTAGATCTAGTTGAACCTTTACATTTATCTGAAATTGAACAACAGACTAACCAACGCAGTTTGGAAGAGTCTTTTGTTGGATTAGTGAAAATATTAGAAGAGAATCAATCAGAACTCAATGATTTAGATTATATTAAGAGTAGTTTAGTTTTGATAGAAGATATTGTGACTAGTTGGGATCAACAGCAAGAGTTACAAACCGATCTGGTTAAGCAAATTTTTCAATTATTGATTCAGCTAGGTTATAATCAACCTCGTCAATATTTGATTGATTTTGTAGCTCAGTATGGTTTTAATTTTTTAATTGAAAACCTACGTTATTTACTATTGTTATCTAGTAATTCTATTCAGTTTGAGAAAATTTCAAATGCCTCAACCGTGACAAAACAAAATACTACTAATCAAGATATTTTCGGATTTATTTTTAATTTGATTGGTCGATTCATAATCGGTTTTCAACCATTATTTGATTAAAGCTTAAAAAATACTATAAAATTAATTTTTATATTTATCTCTTAACTCTTTAGTGTTTTTTTTGTTATGATATAAATAGTTTTGATGGCGCCTTGGCGGAGTGGTTACGCAGAGGTCTGCAAAACCTTTTACACCGGTTCAATTCCGGTAGGCGCCTCCATTTAGTTCTTTAAGCTTTTTATGATAAAATAAATTTTAACCACTCGGGCGAGTGGCGGAATTGGTATACGCGATGGACTTAAAATCCATTGGTCTTAATAACCTTGAGGGTTCAAGTCCCTCCTCGCCCACCAGAGAGTATTTGTATAAGAACTTTGCAATTATATTCGTGTCCTCAATATTGATTTTGGAATCACTTTCTAGTAACTCTAGACAGGCGGTTTTTGCCTCTAGTTCATGATGCATTTGGGCAGGTGTAGGAGATATGATAATCTCGTACGATTAGATCGAGTTTGTTGGTTGAGATTGTTTGCTTCAGTGTCAGTGATGGACTTATAGTGAGACTAGTTGAAGTCCATTGAGAAGTAGCTGATCAATAGATAGAACAATTTAATACTTGAGAACAAATAGCCTACAGTGATTTAATAAAAGAACGCAGTTATGCTATTGATAGTGCTCTCAACCAAAAAAAATGGTGGTATAGCTATCGTGGACTAAGATTATCTTATAAACTATTAGATAAACAACTATTTATTTATCTAGAATTTAATCTAACAACTGAATTAATGCCTAGGACTACTAATTATGTAGAAAATATAACTTTAACATTTTGTACGTTAAACATTCAAGCTGCTAGATTTTTTTATACCAATCTGCGAATTCCTGCCATGCATCTGGCCAATTTTTATAGCGTGCTGTCAATGCATCGCTACCTTGTTCGAAAACTTCCGCCATAGTCTTTCCGTTGTCAGAATCGAGCACAACAATTGTCATACTGGGAGATTTATCACTTTTACCTCGAATCTCATCAATAACTTGTCCGTTAATGTCATTCTTGAATATTTTAGTAATGGTACCGTCCGTATAGGCAAGGAATTGGTGGAGAGTTATCTGTCTATCTTCAACACCGTGCATCAACCTAATAAAGTCTTCTGACTTAAACCAATAATTAATTGACTTCATATATGCACCAGGGAAACCGTTGAGTGCTCGTATATCCCACGTATCATCACTAACTATTAAAGGTTTACCGAATTGTTCATAAGCGCGTCTTGCTTTGTCTCGTACGATTAGTTCTGGATCCTCACCTTGAATTTCATCGATATCCAATTTTACGGGTTTGACGATGATGCCAATTTCGTTACAAACAGTTTGTGCAATTTGTATTTTATCAGAATTAGTCGTAGCAAAATAAATAGTTTTCATTCCACTATTATACATTTAAGGCGCATAAAACCTGTAAGCTGGATCAAATTAAGCTAATCGCAGATAGAAATACCGTCAATAAATAATTATTGACCTTAGTTAATATAACAGATACAATATGGCTATGACTACAATAAGTTTTTCAGTCGAAGATGATATCAAAAAACGCTTTGATAAATGGGCTAAAAGAGATAAAAAATCTAAAAGTGACGTATTACGTGACATGGTTAAAACCTACGAGTTCAATGAGGTCATGGAAAGTATCCAAAAAGACGCCTCTTCAACACTTAAAGATCTAGGTATAGATACTGAGGATCAACTATATGAATATCTCGAAAGCGACGAAAAATATGAAGATCGTATTCGACACTAACGTCTACTTAGCCGCCATTAAACAAGATAGCTATAGCTGGGAACAATTAAAACGCTCTAGACCAAACGGTCCTTATCAGCTCTACATTTCCCCTGAAATAATACTAGAAATACGAGATAAATTAGAAATGAAGTTCAAGTGGAATAGGTTTGAGTCTTCACAATACATTGACACTATTCTAATGTACGCAAAACAAGTTCATCCTAAACAAAAGGTTACTAATATTCTTAATGATAAAAATGATCATATAATACTAGAGTGTGCTCTTGAAGTTAAGGCTGAAATTATCGTAACGGCTGATAAAGAATTATTAAGACTTAAAGAATATAAGAGCACTAAGATTATTCACCCTTCGATGATACAGTACTTCAAATAACCTCAGCAATACATATAAAGTTCTTGATTTCTTAACAATCTAAGATTTTTTCTTTTAGCAGTTATAAACGTATGATAAATTCTTGTTATTTAAAATGGTTCAAAATAGGTCTGGTTGTTAATTGCAAATTCTAAGGCTAAATCGTATATTGGTGTGTTGGATTTGTGTTGCTCGATCAGATCTTGGTGGAGAAGAACCAAAAATTTGTCTAATTTCACTTTATTTAAGTGTTAAAGTGAAAAATTGTCCACCATAATGGTTCATGAATTTGTTGAGCTAATTTAACCGGAATATTGATAGAAGGGTTCATAGAGTTAGCTGTCATGGTTAATTGACCAATATTGGTTAGATGTTTTTGATTAACTCTTAATGGTTTAATTTTTAATCGATACTGTGTATTGGAATAATACCAAGTGACTTCGTTAATAGATTTAGTGGTTAAGATTTGATCGCTACCACCCCAAGGCAGATTAAGGTTGCCAACAGCTTGATTACTTTGAATAATCTGTTGATTAGTAAAATCTTTTTCATCGTTTTGGATTAAAATTGATGAATCGATTAGAGCATCATTTAAATCGGGTGTTCCCATAATAGCTGTAATTAATGGGACCGATCTATTGTTTGGTAGCTGATAGTTGGCTGATCCAACAAAAACTCCTCCTGCTTGGTTGGTGCTACCTGTTTTAATGCCATTAATACCGTCTGCTCCAAGTAGGTAGTTGAGATTATTAATAGTACCAACGACAGGAATGTCATAGGCTTGTTTTTGGTTAACAATTTGAGCTAGAACTGGATTTTTCATGACAAGTTCACCAATTTTTACTAAATCTTTAGCAGTCGATACAGTTGAGGAACTATAACCACTGGCATCTGTGCCAATATGAGTGTGATTGATATGATGTTGTTTAAGGTATTGATTGGCCGCGTTAGTATAATTTGGTAATGAACCATAGGCCCAAATAGCTAAAACATCAGCTAAATTATCGGCTGATGGTAATAGCATACCTTCTAATATCTGATATTCATTTAGATTTTCACCATTAACGATTGGCAGAACAGAACCATTTTTTTTGACATAATTATTATAAATAGCAACATCGGCAGGTGTCATTGTTATGATTGGTCCAGTATGACCAGCTGAAATTGGTTTAGCTTTTAAAACCACTAATGCGGTTACAAGCTTAGCAGTTGATGCGGTTGGTAATTCTTTTTGTTGTCCATAAGTTAATATTTGTTGACCGTTGATAGCCATAGCGCTTTCAATGTTGTTGATCCAGGTTGGTTGATTTTTAGGCTTAAACGATAAGTTTAAGCTGTGGCTTAGATTTTTAGTTGGTTGAATGGCATAACTTAAATTAATAGATATATTAACAACTATGTAAATAACCACAATTAAAACAGCGAAGACTTTTAAGAAAAGATGTTTTTTGTGGACTTTTCGAGGTTTTGGCTCATTATTCATTTAGGATAATTATATGATTAATTATAAAATTTAACTAGTCTTAATTGTTATTAAGTTAGCTTAAAATTTACTTAAGAAAATTAAGCTGAAAATTTACTAAATAAAACTGTGCTATAATTGAGCTAAATTAATATAGAATTAGAGGGTATAAAATGACTTTTTTACTGGTAGTTATAGTTGTTGTATTAGTGGTTTTAGCTGTAATAGCTATTAGTATTTATAATGGTTTAGTTAAATTAAATCAGGAATCAGATGAAGCTTGGAGTGATATTACTGTTCAGTTAAAGCGACGAGCTGATTTGATACCTAATTTAGTAAATACGGTTAAAGGTTATGCCTCTCATGAAAAAACTGTTTTTGAAGATGTCACTAACGCTCGAGCTCGGACAATTCAAGCTCAAAGTCCTGCTGAAACCGGTCAAGCTGAAAATCAGTTTCAGCAAACTATGAAAAGTTTGTTTGCTGTCGCTGAAAATTATCCGGATTTAAAAGCTAGTCAAAATTTTATTGAACTACAAACTGAATTAACTGATACTGAAGATAAAATTCAAGCCTCAAGAAGATTCTATAACAATATAGTTATGGCTTTTAATACTAGACGAAAAACTTTTCCGGCTCGTATATTTGCCACCAGACTTGGTTTTATCAAAGATAAAGAATATTTTGAATTAGATGATACTGCTATGGCTAGTGCTCAAGAGCCAGTTAAGGTTGATTTTAATAATGTTAATCCAAGCTAAGGTTTTTTAAAAAATGTATTCTCAAATTGCGGCCAACAAAAGACGAACATTATATATATTAATTGGCTTTTTTTTATTTATAGCTGTCATTGTTTTTATTTTAGTAAAATTTTTTAACGGTGGTACCGGTATTTTTATAGGTGCTATGATTGGTTCTTTAGTTTACGCTACTATTATGTTTTTTGTCGGTTCACGTATGTCCTTAGCTCTCAATAAAGCTCAGGCTGTCTCTAGAGAACAAAATCCACGATTGTATCGGATTGTGGAAAACTTATCAATTGAAGATGGTTTACCGACCCCTAAAATTTATGTTATGAATGATCCAGCACCTAATGCTTTTGCAACCGGTCGCAATCCTAATAAATCGTCTGTTTGTGTGACTAGTGGATTGTTAGATATCATGAACGATCAGGAACTCGAAGCGGTTTTATCTCATGAAATTAGTCATATTAAAAATTATGATATGAGAGTTAATATGATTGCTTTTGCTTTAACTTCGATTATTTCTTTATTGGCTGATTTTATGATTAATTTAGCTTTTTTTGGTGGCATGGGTGGTTATGGTGGTCGTCGAGGTGGTGGAAGTATGGAAGGTGAGGGTCAAACAACTTTTATATTTTTAGGAATTATAGCCGCTATTTTAGCTCCAATTATTGCCAGTTTAATTCAGCTAGCTATTTCTAGACGAAGAGAATATTTAGCTGATGCTTCAGGAGCTTTAATGACTAAATATCCAGAAGGTTTAATTAGTGCTTTACAAAAAATAGATAAAACAGGTAGTGGTCTTAATAATGTTAATACTGCTACAGCTCATTTTTTTTTCGCTAATCCGTTGAAAGGACATAAAATTACTAGTTTATTTTCAACTCATCCGCCGATTAAAGATCGGATCAAGAAATTAAAAGAAATGGAAACGACTATTTAATTCATGGTTAAAAAAAAACTTAGTGCAAATTCTTCAAAATTGGCATCAAAATCTAAAATAAAAGCTAATCACAGTAATCAAGATTTTCATAAAAAATCAATCCGAGTATTGATTAAAATGATTCAACAGACTTTTAGAATTTTTTTAGATCATAAAAAATTTTGGAGTATCTTATTTGGTTGGTATTTAATTTTTAATCTTTTATTTGTCCGTGGTTTAGCCAGTGCAGTCAATATTAGTAGCGCTAATCAAGAATTTAAAAAAGTTTTTGCTGGTCAATCCAATAAAACCTTAAAAACTACTTTTTCTTCCTTAAATTTATTATTAAATCAGTCATCATCTGGATCATCACAAGTTTTTAACTTTTTTTTAGTTGTTTTTTTGATCTCTATTATTTTATGGTCATTAAAAAATTTTGCTAATCAAAAACAAATTTCTGTGCGTCAAGCGACGTACCAAGGAATTGATAGACTAATTCCAATTTTTATAGTTATTTTCTTTATATTCTTAGACTTTATACCAGCTATTGTGACTGTCTATATTTATTCTCAGATTAGTCATTATCATATCGATCAAACTATTATTGAAAAAATACTTTGGTTTATTGTTTTCTTGGGTGGTATATTTATCACTATTTATTTGTTGGTAGCACATTTAATTAGTTTAGTAGTCATCATTAATCAACCAGATTTAATGCCAAGACAAGCCATCAGACAAGCTAATAAGATAGTTAAAAATAGACGTTTTATTGTGGTACTTGATTTATTAATTTTTTTAATTTTAATTTTAATTGTCGCTTTATTAATTATGCTCGGTGCGATTGTTGGTCTCAGCGTCATTGCACCTTGGGTTTATTATCTTTTAACGATCTTAATTTTACCAATCGTGATTGTTTTTATCGATGTACTTTATAGGAACTTAATTAATGAATCACCTACAAGCTAAACAACGAGTTGAGTTATTAAAAAAACAGATTAATGATTATAGATATCATTATCATGTTTTAGACCAATCAATTATGTCGGAAGCGGCGGCCGATAGTTTAAAACACGAATTAAGCCAATTAGAACAACAATTTCCTGATCTTTTATCTCCTGATAGTCCTACGCAAAGAGTAGCCGGACAACCATTGAAAGAATTTGTTAAAGTTGAACATCAAAGTCGTATGTTAAGCATTAATGATGTTTTTAATTTTGAAGAAATAAAAGCTTGGTTTGAACGATTAAAGAAAAGCCAACCACTATTAAAAGAAGAATTCTTTGTTGATTTAAAGATGGATGGACTAGCCTGTAGTTTAATTTATGAAGCTGGTTTTTTAATTCAAGCAGTTACTAGAGGCGATGGTTTTGTTGGTGAGGACGTCACCAGCAACGTTAAAACTATTGAATCGATTCCGCTTAAAATTAATCTGAAGCCTTTTAATGCTGGTAGAACTGAAATTAGGGGTGAAATTTATCTCAATCAAGTAGATTTTGAACAAATTAATTTACAACAGAAACAATTAGGTTTGAACCCATATGCTAATCCACGTAATCTAGCTGCAGGCAGTATTCGTCAATTAGACCCTAAAGTTGCATCTAGTCGACATTTAAGGTTTCGAGCTTATGATCTGATTAAAACCAACCATGAACCTTTTAAAACTTTTGACCAAATTTATTATAATCTTGATCAATTGGGTTTTGCTATTAATCAAGAGCATCAAGTTGTAATTGGTTTTAAGAATTTAAAACAGATTTTAACTTCACTAGAAAAACTAAGAGATCAATTAGCTTTTAATATTGATGGTTTAGTGATTAAAATCAATGATCATCAAATATTTGAACAACTAGGTGTGATTGGTAAAGCCCCTAGAGGTGTAGTGGCTTACAAGTTTTCGGCTGAAGAAAGTACAGCAGTTATTAAAGACATTATTTTAAGTATTGGTCGGACGGGTAGTGCTAATCCGGTAGCCGTTTTTGAACCAACTCTTTTAGCCGGATCAATGATTCAACATGCAACCCTACATAATATTGATGAAATTATTAAAAAAGACATTAGAATTGGTGATACGGTCATAATTTATAAAGCTGGTGATATTATTCCTCAAGTTCAAAGAGTTCTCAAAGATTTAAGACCTAATGATTCACAGCCTTTCAATATTGAAAAAGCTCTTCATCAACAATATCCAGACTTACGATTTATTAGAAAAGACGATGAAGCGGTTTACCGATTAGTTAATTTAGACAATAAGATTATTTTAAAAAAGAATTTAATTCATTTTGCTTCTAAACAGGCTTTAGATATCAATACATTAGGTGAAAAAAACGTTAATTTATTAGTTGATAGTGGTTTAGTATCAGATTTAGCCGATATTTATTATTTAAAAATTGAAGATATTTTAAAACTTGATCGATTTGCGGATGTTTCCGCTCAAAAATTAATATTGGCCATTCAGAATCGTAAAAACCCTGATTTAGATAAATTTATTTTCGGTTTGGGTATTAGGCATGTTGGCGCTAAGTTAGCTCTTGATTTGGCCAGAAATTTTAAGACTTTAGATAATTTAAAAAAAATCGAGGCCGACGATTTAGATCGAATTGAGGGTATTGGTCATATTGTTAGTGAATCGATTCTAGCCTGGTTTTATGACATAGATAATTTAAAATTAATTGATAAATTTATGAAAGTTGGTCTTAAACCAAAAATTAATCATAAAAATAATCGACTAATTAATAAAAAATTTGTGATTACTGGTTCTTTAAATAGTATGAGTCGTTTGCAAGCCGAAGAAAAAATTAAATTATTAGGTGGCATACTTCAGTCTAACGTGACTCAGCAAACATCATATTTAGTGATTGGAAATGAACCTGGTCACAATAAAATAGAACTAGCTCGATCTTACAAAACTAATGTTATTGATGAAAAAGATTTTTTGAATTTAATTAATTATTCAGTTTAAATATTTATTTTTTGTAAATGATTATGTTAAAGTTATAATCAGATGTTGTCAATAAAAAAAAATTTTAAATTAAGCCTTTATTTTTTTTATTCAATCTTATTAGTAGTATTTTTTTTAATCAGTATTGCACCACATCAAGTAGCTGCTCAAAGTCAAGTTGGTGGCAGTTCCGCAGTCTATAATTTTCCTAGTGGTATTAATAATTCTTTTCAATCTTATGATTCGATTTATACTAGTCCAACCTACGAATGTAATTATGGTGCTCCAACAACTGAGGCTAATACTTTTTGGTTATCACCAACTGGACAATCAACAACCAATATCAATAATAGTTCTATTAATTTGCCGAGAGGTCAAAGTTACTCCTTTCAATTAAACACTGGAACTGTTTTTTGTTTCGCAACTGATGCAAATACAGGCAGTAAAATTACTTATCCTATTTCAACTGAAATTAATAGTCAAAATCTAAATCCATATAGTTATCTTTTAGCTCCACACAAACAAGGACCTAACCCTAATATGTCAACTGTTTTTAATGTTGTAGGAGTTTCGGCTAGTTCTGGTTCAGTAAGTGGTTTGCCTCAAACTACATTATATTATGGTACTAATGGTCCAGCCCATACAATACCGAACAGTATTTATTTTGCTAGTTCTGGTTCGATGACTTTTAACTCTTCAACCGTACCAAGCTATGTAACGTCAGTTAATGTTTCGGTTACTTTTGATCCTTATAATACTTTTTATAATAAACCTAGTTCATGCGTAGGACCTTGTACGCAGACTCTTAATTTTACGATTAATTTTTTAAGCTTACCATCACCTATTTTACCACCACCAGTAGGTGGTGGAGGTGGAAATGGTGCTTTTACGGCTTCCTGCAATGGTAGAGCTGGACCCGTGAGCGGTATTTTAAATTATACATTTCCGTCTTTACCGGGTGGTGCTTATAATCCGACCTACTCGGTTGTTGTTAATAAATATTACCAAGGACAAATAGTTGGTTCATATTATCAGAGCTATCCTTATAACCCCATTACTTTTGTTACGCCATATACATTACATAGTCAAAATCCACCACCTGGTAATTATTACTATATAGCAACAACTAATTACAATTATTGGTTTAATCAGACGTATTATTATTGGTATCATAATTCAACGGGTTGGCACCTTGGACAGTATACAATACCAGTTCAAGAGTTTGGATCATCCAACACCATTAATTCTAACTCAACAACTTGCGATTATAAATCTTATTTTCATGTCCGATCTGGTGACATTGTAGCTGGTTCAACTAGACAATCACTAGGTTGTTCCGGGAGTGCTAATATTAGTGGATATTCTGCCGAT